>CP133960.1:2207847-2523254 GCA_036251875.1 Orbaceae bacterium lpD02
TATGAATAAAAAAATATTTTTTGTTATCTTGCTTATTGTTATTACTATTTCAATGACAATTTTAATTCGTTCCCATAACAGCCCGCTAGTATTACAAGGTGAGGTTGATGCTCCTAGTGTTCGAGTTTCATCTAAAGCAAAGGGGACGGTGACGGTTATTGATGTTAACCGTGGTGATAGTATTAAGGCAGGGGATCTACTAATTACTTTAGATAGCCCTGAGTTGTTAGCTCAGGTTAAAGCTGCAGAGGCATCAAGAGATCAAGCTAAAGCTCAACTTGAACAATCTGAACATGGAACCAGAGAAGAAAGCATCCGTTATTATGAAGCATTACTTGCTCAGGCAAAAGTAACCTATGAGAATGCATTAAAGGAATATGATAGGAATAAGACGATTTCAGCTAAGGGTTACATCTCTCAATCTGTTTTAGATAGCGCTTTAAAATCTAGAGATGCAGCCTATCAACAAGTGCAGTCTGCTCAGGCGACTTTAGATCAAGCCCTACATGGTGACCGTGTTGAGCAACGAAAAATTTATGAAGCGCAACTACAGCAAGCAACCGAGAGCCTAAAACAACTAACCATTCAATATGATGATTTGCTTGTTAAATCACCTGTTGATGGTGAGGTTGGCTCTATCCCCGCCGAAGTCGGTGAAATATTTAATGCAACCAGTCCATTAGTTACCGTTATTCGACAATCTCAAGCCTATTTCGTTTTTAATGTTCGTGAGAATATTTTGGTGAATATTCATAAAAACGACCATTTTTTACTAGAGGTTCCAGCATTAGGGGATAAGAAAATTGAAGCAGAAGTTCGCTATATCGCCCCGATGGGAGACTATTCGACAAAAAGGGCAACAAGGGCGACAGGGGATTTTGATTTAAGAACATTCGAAATTAGACTTTATCCTATAGAGCCAGTTAAGGATCTTCGTGCTGGTATGAGTGTTTTATGGAAGTTAGAACAATAATTATTTATTTTTTTCAACGCTTTAAGGCGGCATTTAATAATGAAATGCCCTATATTTTTAAGCGCTTTACTTTCCATTGGTTGTTATGGGTGATGCCATTAATGGTTTTCATCTTGATCAGTAATATTTTCTCTAGCGGTGTATTATATGACTTACCTGTTGGCTATATCGACCAAGATAAAAGTATTTTATCACGCGAAATAATCAGAGATCTTGATGCAGGAGCTCATGCTCAGTTAATTGATTATGGTGACTCATTAAATGATGCTGAAAGAAGCTTAGCTCAAGCTAAGATTTATGCATTATTATACATTCCAGCAGGTTTTGAAGCCGATGTATTATCTGGTAAGCAGCCAACCCCGATTCTATATTATAATGCTTTATATTACAGTGCTGGGTTATATTCAGTTATGGACTACTCGGGCCTTATAGCTGAGCTTAATAGTCAGTATAGAGGTGTTTTGATAGCTAAAATGGGGTTATCAGCACCTAAATTAGTTAATGCAACGTTCAGTTATGATGGGTTGTTTAATGCTAGTGGTAACTCTCTCTATTTTCAGCAATTTTCTGCTACAGTTCATTTGTTACAGCTATTTGTTGTTACTATGACTATTCATATTTTAGGCAAGTTGCCCAGACGAACTCGACCGAATTATCCATTTATACTGGGAAAATTGGCTCCATATACTTTGTGGTACACAATGCTGCTAATTTTTGAAATTGGATTGCTTGTCTCTTTCTCACAAGCCCATGTTTCTGGTAGCCCTTTTGCGATGCTAGCTGTTTGTTTTTTTTACGTCATTGCAGCACAAAGCTTCGGTATACTGCTATTTAGCTATACTCGCTCAACTATTGATGCTTATTCCTATATTGGCTTATTAGTTGGTCTTGCATTAACTTATTCTGGTGTTGTTGTGCCTGAGTTATCAATGCCCGAAATAGCAAGAGCTATTTCATCTATCGAGCCGCTGACCTATGCGTTAAATACTCTTTTTGATCTATTTATAAGACAGGCAACCATTTTATCTGTTGTTAAAGCTTGCTTAATTTTAATGATTTATCCAATCATTATTACCTTACTTGTTAGGAAGCGCTTAGTTAAGCGTTTACATAGAGAGGAAGCGAAATAATGTTTAAAATGTACTGGTCTGCATTTATTAGTATTACATTACGTTTTTTAGCTATACCTAAATGGTTATTATTGCTCGTATCAGTAGGTTTGATGAGCTTAGTTTACATTAATGGCAGTGTAACTGACTTACCTATCGCCATTGTTGATCTTGACCATACTACATCAAGTCGAGAATTAGTTCGAGAATTTGCTACAAGTTCAAAAGTAAGTATTATTACTTATGAAAATTCTTTAGATGCTTATGATGATATAAATGCTCGTAAATTGTTTGCTGTTATTACAATCCCACGTAATTATGAAAAAAACTTATTTAATGGTGAGAGTGCTATTATTTCAGCTTATGGAGATGCTTCAAGCCGATTAGCTAATGGGCAAATTCAGCAGGATCTAAAAGCGATTTATCAGCAAACCCTAACAAATTATAACAGTGCTATTATGCGCAATAGCGGCTTTACCCCTGTACAAATTGACGTAGTGCTTGCACCCATAAAAAGCCAAATGGACCCTCTATTTAACCCTGGTATTAGTTTTGCTGCAATAACTTTTCCGGGTTTATTAGTGATGTTATTACAGCATTCATTACTAATTTCTTCAACTCGAACGCATATAGCATTAAATTCTCTACCACAAGGTAAACCGCCTAGAATTATATTTATTGGAAGCCTTTCCGCATTATTACCGATTTGGCTATTTCTATCGATTGTATTATTTGGATTGTGGCCATGGGTTCTTGGCTATAGACAGCTCGCATCCTTGTCGCAAATTTTATTAATGACATTGCCCTTTTTGTTCGCGGTACTGGGATTTGCTAAATTATTAACAGAGTGTTTAAGGAGTGTTGAAATGATTTATTTAACGCTTGCTTTTCTTACTACGCCCGTTTTCTATTTATCCGGCACTGTTTGGCCGCTATATGCTATGCCTTATTGGGTTCAATGTATTTCAAAATTATTACCTTCTACTTGGGCGACTAACATGATTGCAGGCGTAAACCAAATGGGGTTAAATATATCGGATAATATTTTTAATTTATTTATGTTAGTTATCTTAGGTATATTCTATTTTACAATAGGTGTATTTATTTCCGCATTAAGAGAAGGGCGCATACGTCAGCTACTTCGGTATAAGCATCAATTAAAACGAAAATTAACCCGATGAAAATTGCTATTGGTATTTTAGAATATTCATCGTAAGCTCTATTATTTTTTATCATAAAATAATTTGAACTAGCTCATATTTAGTCAACAATTATCGAGTTAACTTTGCTATATTGGTAGGTTTGACGTTATACTAATTAGGTTGATACTAAATTTGTGGGGCATTATATGAACTTTGATACATCCTTGCTTTGTGATTTTTATCCTGAAGATGTAAATGTTGTTGAGCCTATTTTCACTAATTTTGGTGGAGTGTCGATTTTTTCTGGTCAGGTTATAACTGTCAAGTGTTTTGAAGATAATGGTCTTTTATATGAAGTGCTACAAAACGATGGCACGGGTAAGGTGCTTGTAGTTGACGGTGGAGGTTCCACGCGAAGGGCATTACTTGATAGCGAGTTGGTTGATATTGCTATTCAAAATGGTTGGCAAGGTATCATTATCTACGGGGCAGTAAGACAAGTAGACTACCTTGCAGATGCTGAAATAGGCATTCAGGCTATTGCCGCAATACCCGCTGGAGCGGAAGATCAAGGTATCGGTGAGACTGATATTAAGGTTAATTTTGCAGGCGTTACGTTCTTTTCTGGTGATTTTATTTATGCTGATAATACTGGCATTATCTTATCTGAGATCGCATTAGAGTATAATATGTAGCAATACGTATGAAATAAAATCAGTCTAGGATTTTATTTCATACCTTTCGATTATTTATAATAACGAAATTTCATACTTAGCTTGCGCAATAGCCTTGTCTTTTAGTTCTTCGCTAATATTCGTTCCTTCTGCCCGGATGTACTTTATATTGGTAATTCCAATTAGACCAAATATAGCTTTAAGGTAAGGTTCTTGGTGATCGAGAACATCAAGAGGGGGAGTGCTATAAATCCCTCCGCGACTAGAGACGATGATGACTGGTTTATCATCAACTAGGCCTTTCGGTCCCTGTTCTGTATAGCTAAATGTCAAACCCGCTTGACAGATTTGATCGATCCATGTTTTTAAGCCACTACTAATACTTAAATTATGCATAGGTGAGCCTATAATCACAAGATCAGCTGATTTTAGCTGTTCAATTGAAGTCAAAATTTCATCATAGTTATTTTTCTGTTTATCTGTTAGCTTAGAGATATCGTGAGTTCTTATTGCCGTTAAGACATCGAGTGTCAAGTGAGCGGGCGGATTAATACCAAGCTCTCTTTCTATAACAGAAACATCCTTATTATTAGCTTTAAGATGATCAATTAATTCATTGATCAATAAATTTGAGGTAGAAAAATCATTTAGAATACTTGATTTGAGACAAAGAATTTTCATTACACTATCCTTTTTGGCTATTAAAATGATACAGGTATTAGCATATTATACATAATAGTTGACTAATTTTGTAGGTTATTAGTCGAATTATTTTAACTCATCTATTGGAGCAGGCTGCTTTGGTATATATATGAGAGATTGATTAGATAGTAAATAAATTCTGATACAAGAAGGGCTAAGCTTTTTACTGATAGCTAAATTAGCTAATATTATGATAATAAAAAAGGCCGCATGCGGCCTTTCAGATTGTTGACAAACCTCGATATTATTCGGGGTTTATTTTTTTATTTTAGCCATAAATACGATTTTTAATTGAAATTTTATTAAATCCATTCAAAAGTGACCTAAAATAGAGCAATAAAAATAGCTTTAGCGCTATTTTCTTTATATTTTGTGCTGTTGCGGCTAACAAACACTGCATTTGAACCTTAGCAAGCCCTCTAAATCTCGCATAACGATGTCCATGATGTTGTTTGGCGTCAGCAAAACTTCGCTCGACGGTCTCTTTTCGTCTCGCATAAACTTTTTTACCCCATTTACTTAGACGAATATCATTCGCTTTTTCTTTATCGGCTTCCCAGATATGGCGAGTAATGATTTTCAGACTATTTTTACTTTGTGTACACTGTGATAATAACGGACACTGCTTGCAAACACCTGCTTTAGAATGATAATGACGGTAACCTTCTCGACTTGTCGTTTTATAAATCAGTGATTGCCCATTGGGGCAGGTATAGGTATCGCGTTGACTATCATAAATAAACTGCCGTTTTCGTATGGCATTCGCACCGTGATTCGGCCTGCGATAACCGATTACGGGATATATCTGCTCAGCTAACAATAAATGGCAAATAGGGGCGGTAAAATACCCCGCATCAAGACCCACACCAACAGGCGCAAAGTTAAACCGAGTGACCTGCCGTTTGAGCCGAGCAAGATAAGGTTGAGAATCATGAACATTTCCCGCCGTAACATGCGTATCGGTAATTAGATTATGTTTACCATCAACCGTTCGGTGGTCAAGATAAAAGAACCCTTTAGGTTTGCCTTCCCGATGCATAAAACCGCTTTCTCGGTCGGTGGTGCTGATTTTAATTGCTTTATACCGTGTTTCCGTCCTTGGCGCTAAGGCTTTTTTCCATGTGTAGCCCGCTCTTCCTCAATTGCTTTATTTAACTCATTAATATATTGGCTCGGCTCAATAATACGCTTTTCATTACATGCTTTTCCCTTATTGGCACTGGCTTTAAGATGCGTGCTATCCGAATATAAGATACGGCCGCTAATTAAGCCTTTCGCGATAGCTTGCTCGACAATATTATCAAAAATCTGTTGATAAATGTCACTATCATTAAATCGACGTCGACGATTTTGGCTTAGGGTTGACGCGTCAATCACTTTTTCGGTTAATCCCATCCCCAAAAACCAACGATAAGCTAAGTTAACCTGTATTTCTTGCACCAATCGCCGCTCACTGGGAATGCCGAAAAGATAACCTAATAACATAATTTTGAATAATCTGACGGGATCTTCTGCCGGGCGTCCATTATCCTTACAATAAAGGGACGCCACTGCATCACGAATAAATTCGAAATCAATAATCTTAGCAATTTTACGGACAAGGTGGTTTTGAGGAACAAGGGCTTCGAGCGATATTTGTTCTATTTTTTCAGGGGTTGCTGGTGTCGGTTTTCTAAGCATCGGGACATACCTTTGATAGTTACACACCACACTATTAGATCAAAAAACTCGCTAAAAAGCGAGTTCTTTGTCAACAATCTGAAAGGCCGCATGCGGCCTTTTTATAGTGATACAAATATGGTTAGATTACTTAATAACCTTAGCAACCACACCCGCACCAACAGTACGTCCGCCTTCACGAATAGCAAAACGTAAACCATCTGCCATCGCGATTGGGTGAATTAATGATACAACCATCTTGATATTATCGCCTGGCATTACCATCTCTACGCCTTCTGGTAAAGTGATTGTTCCTGTTACGTCTGTCGTTCTGAAGTAGAACTGTGGACGGTAACCTTTGAAGAATGGAGTATGACGTCCGCCTTCTTCTTTGCTTAGGATATACACTTCTGATTCGAAATCAGTATGTGGTGTGATTGAACCTGGTTTCGCAAGCACTTGACCACGCTCGATATCTTCACGCTTAGTTCCGCGTAATAAAACACCAACGTTTTCACCTGCTCGGCCTTCGTCAAGTAATTTACGGAACATTTCAACACCTGTACATGTCGTTTTTACTGTGTCTTTGATCCCAACGATTTCAACTTCTTCACCAACTTTTACAATTCCGCGCTCTACACGACCAGTTACTACTGTTCCACGACCTGAAATTGAGAATACATCTTCAATTGGTAGTAGGAAAGGTTTATCGATATCACGCTCTGGCTCTGGGATGTAAGAATCTAAGTAACCTGCTAATTCAATGATCTTTTCTTCCCACTCTGCTACGCCGTTTAACGCTTGTAACGCTGAACCACGTACTACTGGTGTATCATCACCTGGAAAATCGTATTGAGATAGAAGCTCACGTACTTCCATTTCAACTAATTCTAATAACTCGTCATCATCAACCATATCACATTTGTTTAAAAATACGATGATGTAAGGAACACCTACTTGACGACCTAATAAGATATGCTCACGAGTTTGTGGCATTGGACCATCTGTTGCTGCTACAACTAAAATAGCACCATCCATTTGCGCCGCACCAGTGATCATGTTTTTAACATAGTCAGCATGGCCTGGGCAGTCTACGTGTGCGTAGTGACGAGTCGGTGTATCATATTCAACGTGTGATGTATTGATTGTAATACCACGTGCTTTTTCTTCTGGTGCATTATCGATTTGATCGAATGCGCGTGCGTTACCACCGTATGTCTTTGCTAATACTGTCGTGATAGCCGCAGTTAAAGTTGTTTTACCATGGTCAACGTGGCCGATTGTACCTACGTTAACGTGGGGTTTTTTACGTTCAAATTTTTCTTTAGACATTTTTATGTTCCTTTATCAAAATACCTTTCCTCATTTTAATGAGGAAAGAATAAAATAAATTATTTAGCTTTACGTGCTTCAATAATTGCTGTTGCAATATTATTTGGTGCTTCATTGTACTTCAAGAACTCCATTGAGTATGAAGCACGACCTTGTGTTTGTGAACGAAGGTCTGTTGCATAACCAAACATTTCAGAAAGTGGAACTTGAGCTTTAACTGTTTTACCAGTAGCCGTATCTTCCATTCCTTCGATCATACCGCGACGACGGTTTAAATCACCAATAACATCGCCCATATAATCTTCAGGAGTTTCAATTTCTACTTTCATAATCGGTTCTAAAAGAGCTGGTTTAGCTTTCATGAAGCCTTCTTTAAAGGCCATTGAACCAGCGATTTTAAATGCCATTTCTGATGAGTCAACATCATGGAAAGAACCATCAAAGATAGTAACTTCAACATCAACAATCGGGTAGCCAGCAAGAACACCATTTTTCATCTGCTCTTGGCAACCTTTGTCAACTGCAGGGATATATTCCTTAGGAACAACACCACCAACAATTTCATTATTGAATTTGTAGCCTTCGCCACCAGCAGCTAATGGTTTGATTTTTAACCATACATGACCATATTGACCACGACCACCTGACTGACGAACAAATTTACCTTCTTGTTCAACCTCATTACGAATTGTTTCACGGTACGCAACTTGAGGTTTACCTACGTTTGCTTCCACTTTAAACTCACGTCTCATACGGTCAACGATGATTTCTAAGTGTAGCTCACCCATTCCCGAAATAATGGTTTGACCTGATTCTTCATCCGTATGAACGCGGAATGAAGGATCTTCTTGAGCTAGACGACCTAGCGCAATACCCATTTTTTCTTGGTCAGCTTTAGTTTTAGGTTCAACCGCAACAGAAATTACTGGCTCAGGGAACTCCATTCTTTCAAGGATGATTGGTGCGTTTTCAGCACAAAGCGTATCACCTGTAGTTACGTCTTTGAGGCCGATTGCCGCAGCAATATCACCAGCACGAACTTCTTTAATTTCTTCACGCTTATTAGCATGCATCTGAACGATACGACCAAAACGCTCTTTCTTATCTTTAACTGAGTTAAGTACTGTATCACCAGAATTAACAACCCCAGAATAGACACGGAAGAATGTTAAGTTACCAACAAATGGGTCGGTTGCAATTTTAAATGCAAGAGCAGAAAATGGTTCATCATCACTTGAATGACGTTCTGCTGGTTGACCGTTTTGTAATTCACCGTTAATAGCAGGAACATCGGTTGGTGCAGGTAAATACTCAACAACAGCATCAAGCATAAACTGAACGCCCTTGTTTTTAAATGCACTACCACAAGTTACTAAAATGATCTCGCTAGCAAGTACTCGCTGACGTAGAGCTGATTTAATCTCATCTTCAGTTAGTTCTTCACCACCAAGGTATTTTTCCATTAAATCTTCATTAGCTTCAGCAGCAGCTTCAACTAAATGTGCACGGTATTCTTCAACTTGATCGACCATATCAGCCGGTACATCTTCATAAGTAAATGTAACGCCCTGATCTGCATCATTCCAGTTAATTGCTTTACGTTTTAATAAGTCAATTACACCAGTGAATTTTTCTTCTGCACCGATAGGTAACACCAGCGGAACTGGAACAGCCGCTAAACGTGTTTTGATCTGCTCAACAACACGTAAGAAATTAGCACCCATTCGATCCATTTTATTTACGAATGCAATACGTGGTACTTTATATTTATTTGCTTGGCGCCATACTGTTTCTGACTGCGGTTGAACACCACCTACAGCGCAGTAAACCATTACCGCACCATCAAGTACACGCATAGAACGTTCTACTTCGATAGTAAAGTCAACGTGTCCCGGGGTGTCGATGATATTCACGCGATGGGGTTCAAACTGTTTAGCCATACCAGACCAGAACGCAGTGGTCGCCGCAGAGGTAATTGTAATACCTCGCTCTTGTTCTTGTTCCATCCAGTCCATGGTTGCTGCGCCATCATGAACCTCACCAATTTTATGACTTACACCAGTGTAAAACAAAATACGTTCAGTCGTCGTTGTTTTACCAGCGTCAATATGTGCACTAATACCAATGTTACGGTAGCGTGCGATAGGAGTTGTACGAGCCATATTAATCCTCTACTTTGGGGTCGTTAATTATGTAATTATCGTTTATTACTTATAAGGAATTAACGCTATAAGCATTAAAATTCAAACAATTTGAATTACCAACGATAATGAGCAAACGCCCTATTAGCTTCAGCCATGCGATGAACATCTTCACGTTTCTTAACAGCAGTACCTTTATTTTCAAAAGCATCTGCAAGTTCATTCGCTAAGCGTGAAGCCATTGATTTATCGCCACGTTTACGAGCAGCATCTACAATCCAACGCATCGCAAGAGCATTACGACGAACAGGACGTACCTCAACAGGTACTTGGTATGTAGAACCACCAACACGACGAGATTTAACTTCTACAGTTGGTCTTACGTTATCTAATGCAACTTCAAAAGCTGCTAAATGGTCTTTCCCGCTACGCTGTGCTAGCGTATCAAGAGCTGAATATACAATCGATTCTGCGACAGATTTTTTACCATCTATCATTAAAATATTTACAAATTTAGCCAGTAATTCAGAACTGAACTTTGGATCAGGTAGAATCTTTCTTTGACCGGCAATGTGACGACGTGGCATTGGAATACTCCGTTTTCTTTCTATTAAGTATAATACTTAAATTTATTTCAGGTTTACCCAAAACTCAAATGAGTTAAATGGAATTATAAAGTTTGGCCTTACTTAACGGATAACCATTAAGCCTTAGGTCTTTTCACACCATATTTAGAACGTGATTGTTTACGGTCTTTAACTCCCGCACAGTCAAGCGCTCCACGAACAGTATGGTAACGAACACCAGGCAAATCTTTAACACGACCACCACGAATTAAAATTACGCTATGTTCTTGTAGATTATGGCCTTCACCACCAATATAAGAGGTAACTTCAAAACCATTAGTCAGACGTACACGACATACTTTACGTAGCGCTGAGTTTGGTTTTTTAGGTGTTGTAGTATAAACACGAGTACAAACACCTCGTTTTTGCGGGCATGCTTCTAGAGCAGGAACATTACTTTTAACGTCCTTTAGTGCTCGAGGTTTGCGTACCAGCTGATTAATTGTTGCCATTAATAAGCTCCTGATTTTTTTCTATAATTTAAAAAAATAAAATTAAAATTGCTTTTTAGATACGTAAGAATAACTGTACTCAAAAATCCTATAAATATAGGTTTTGGGTCGCAAGATTCTAGTCCTCAAGGCGCATAATGTCAAGTTTTTGCTTATGAAATTGATAATATTCTATTTATATAGATAATTACAATAAAAATCACCTATCGAAAAAACATTGCTACCGCGGTATTTTTTCTCATGTAGTATCGACAATTTAATTATATAATAACCAAATTATTTAAATAGTATAAGTGAATACGAACATGAATATTTTGTTTTATCATCCCTTTTTTAATAGTAATGATTGGATTCCATTAATACAGCAACAGCTACCAGAGGCAATTGTTTACCCCTATTGTGCTGGTCAAAATCCACCAGCGGATTATGCGTTAATCTGGAAGCCAAATCATGAAATGTTAGCTCATCGGCATGATCTTAAAGCAATCTTTGCCTTAGGTGCTGGTGTTGATGCTATTTTAGATCAACTACAACAGACGCCAGATTTATTACCTAAGAATGTCCCGCTTTATCGCCTTGAAGATGCAGGCATGGCATTACAGATGCAAGAATATACAATTGCGATTGTTATGCGCTATTTTCGTCGGTTAGATGAATATTACCAGCAACAAATTATGCAGCAATGGCGTTTTCTACCTCCACATCAATATGATCAGTTTATTATCGGTGTCATGGGATTAGGTGTGCTGGGCGCTCAAGTTGCTAAGCGCTTAGCAAGTTTAGGTTTTAAAGTAAAAGGTTGGAGTTATTCGTTAAAATCTATTGCTGGAATTGATTGTTATCACCATGATCAACTTGATATATTTTTATCTGGTACTAAATTGCTTATTAATTTATTGCCGAGTACGCAAGAGACACAAGGTATCTTAAATAAACAGTTATTTTGTAAACTCGCAGATGATTCTTATCTTATTAATATTGCGCGAGGAAAACACCTTGTCAAAGCTGATCTACTGTCGGCTATAAGCAGTAATAAAATAAAAGCGGCAACACTGGATGTGTTTGCTCAAGAACCTTTACCAAAAGACGACTCTTTTTGGGATAATAAGGCAATAACAATAACCCCCCACATTTCAGCGCTAACTAAAGCGGAAATTGCGGTCCCTCAAATTATTGAAAAAATTCACCGTATAGAACGAGGTGAGAAAGTTGTTGAAGGATTGATTGATTTTAATAAAGGATACTAATATGCAGTACTTAACCGATCTTCATATGCACACCGTGGCAAGCAGCCATGCTTATAGCACTATGGATGAGTATATTGCGCAAGCAAAGATTAAAGGCCTAAAATTAATTGCAATCACTAACCATGGTATGGCATTAGGTGATAGTCCGCACCGTTGGCATTTTGTTAATATGCGGATTATTCCACGAATTGTTGATGGGATTGGTATTTTGCGAGGGATTGAGGCGAATATTTTGAATCTACAAGGTGATATTGATTGCGATGATGGCATGTATCGGGAGCTTGATCTGGTTATCGCTGGCTTTCATGACCCCGCACTCGGTCCAGATAATATCGATAAAAATACCGAAGCTTTAATTGCTACGATTAAAAATCCCAAGGTAAATATTATTAGTCATCCCGGTAATCCAAAGTATCCGATTCATATACATGAAGTGGCCAAGGCGGCAAAAGAGTATCACGTTGCACTTGAAATTAATAATTCATCGTTTATCTCACGCAAAGGAAGCGATGATAATTGTCGCAAGATCGCCCAAGCAGTAAAAAATGTTGGTGGTATGATTTCATTCGGTTCTGATTCGCACATTGCTTATAATGTAGGGAATTTTGCTCACTGCTTAGAACTGATTAAAGATATTACCTTCCCGCCAGAACAAATCATTAATCGTAGCCCACAGGCGGTAATTGAATTTTTAGCAATAAAAACAGATCGTTATATCGAAGAATTGGCTTCACTGTAGTATGCATCCAATAGTTATTGGACGCTAAACTTTTTGTGTACAATACAGATAACGATTTTCTCGTCATCAATATGATAAAGATGAGCAGTGGTAGTGAAAGTGAGTAATCTGCTCACCTTCACTCGTGCCAGTATTAATGATCGATAAAGATAAATTTTAATACAAATAGTATGGCAACCGTGACAACACAAATATTGAGATCTTTGAATTTGCCGGTAAATGCTTTTAATACTACGTAGGATATAAAGCCAAGCGCGACGCCCTCTGTGATAGCAAAAGCAAATGGCATCATCAATGCGGTGATAAATGCAGGAGTGGCTTCAGTTAAATCGTGCCAATCAACTTTGACAAGGCTTGACATCATTAAAATGCCGACAAAAATTAATGCCCCCGATGTTGCATAACTTGGTACAATATGCGCTAGCGGTGAAAAGAAAATAACTAATAAGAATAAAATTCCGACGACAACAGACGTCAAACCTGTACGGCCGCCAACTGAAACACCAGCAGAACTCTCAATATAAGTTAGCACTGAGGAGGTACCAAATAAACCACCGATAGTAGAGCTAAAGCTGTCAACTAATAGCGCTTGACGCATTTTGGGGAAACGCCCTTTACTGTCAGCAATTCCCGCCTTATCTGTTACAGCCAAAATAGTGCCCGACGAGTCAAAAAGACTGACAATCATGATTGAGAAAATAATGCCAGTCATGGCAATGTTTAAAGAGCCGACCAAATCGACGTGTCCAACCACAGTTGTTACATCAGGTGGAAGCGAAACAATGCCTTCGTAATGGATATTAGGATCAAGCCATAATCCTAACAATGAAATTAATAAAATCGAAATAAGTACTGCCGCATGGAAATTACGTGCCGCCAAAATAATGATCACAAAAAAACCGAGGGAGCCTAATAAGACAGGAAGGGATAAAATATCACCCATCGTTAATAACGTGGCAGGAGATGGTGCAATTAGCCCCATATTCTTAAAGCCCATAAATGCAATAAATAAGCCAATACCCGCACTAATTCCTGCACGCAAACATGGGGGAATATTTGAAATTAGCCAATGGCGGACTTTAAATAAAGATAAAAGGAAAAATAATAAAGAGCCCCAAAAAATTGCCCCCATCCCGACTTCCCAAGAGTATTTAGAACAAATGCTAAAGGCAAAAAAAGCATTAAGCCCCATTGCTGGTGCCAGCGCGATAGGTAAGTTTGCCGCAAGCCCCATCAAAATCGAGGCAAAAGCAGTAACTAAACAGGTTAATACAAATACAGCTTTTTGATCCATACCCGTTACGCTAAGGATTTCTGGGTTGACAAAAATAATATAAACCATGGTTAGGAATGTTGTACCACCAGCAATAATTTCTGTTCCAATAGTTGTTTTTTTTTCTTTTAGTTGAAAAATTCTCTCAATTAAAGGACGACTCTGGTTAGATTGTAGATCACTCATAAATAAACCTAAATTAAAATGAAATAAATGACCTCGCCATTATTAACAGATTTTCAACGAGGTCAAGCAATATAATTAGATAGGACTGCCATCTCCTTCAGGAAGATTGGCATTAATAGGAATATCTATTTTTTGTTCTTTTCCTGGTTCAGGCTCTGTTATGTTACCGTCTTCCCCTTGTATTTCGGTTGGTTCAAGATGCATTAATCCCAAAATATGTTTAGCAACTTCCTCTTCACCAGTGATAACCCCAGTTGCTCCGTGCTCTGCAATATATTCGGCCTCATCATCGTAGAAAGCTCGAACATAGATAGCAAGGTCGGGCCTTGATTCACGGGCTTGCGAGCAAATCTCACCCGCTTCATAGCCATTTGGAGTGGAAATAATAAGCCAGCGAGCAGTTTTAAGTTGAGCAAGCTCTAATGTTTCTGGTTTTGACGCATTACCAAATACTGCGATTACACCTTCATTACGTAATTGTTCTATCAATGTTAGTGAATTATCTACCACGATAAGGGGAATATTTCTGCGTTTTAACTGTCTTGCAATCGTACTCCCTAATCGACCGTGGCCAACCAAAATAGCATGCTCCTGAAGACCTTGTGGAACCAGTTGGTTAATTACGGCAAGAGGGTCAATAATTTTATCGACAATACTTTCGGTTCTAGATAAATAGTGCTCAACTAAATTAAAAATAAAGGGGTTAAATACGATAGATATAATGGCTCCAGCTAAAATTAAGCTATAAGCTTCATCAGGAAATACGCCCAGCAATTTACCTAAAGCGGCTAAGATGAAAGCAAATTCACCAATTTGGGCAAGACTTGCTGAAATCGTTAGCGCGGTACGCTTAGTATGACCAAATACTCGAACAATAAAATAGGCAGCAATCGATTTACCAAAAATAATAATAATGACTGTAGAGATTGTTGCTAATGGATATTCAATTAAAATATGTGGGTCAAATAACATACCAACAGAAACAAAAAAGAGCACAGCAAATGCGTCTTTTAATGGCAAAATGTTGTGGGCTGCGCGATGGCTCAGTTCGGATTCGGTTAAGGCCATGCCAGCAAAAAATGCTCCTAATGCAAATGACGCACCAAATAGTTGCACTGCTGCAAGGGCGATACCAAGTGCGATACCTAAAACCGATAAGGTAAATAGTTCTTCCGAGCCCGTACTTGCGCTTTTAGCGAGTAGCCAAGGGATCACTCTTCGGCCGACGATTATCATAAGCACAATAAATATAATTACTAAGCCTACTGTTTTGGTAATCTGGATGACAATATTCCAAAAATTAACATGAGCGTTGTCGTCCATCATTGTAACAATTGGGGGAAGTAGCACCAAGGTTAATACCATTGCAAGATCTTCAACAATTAACCAGCCAATAGCAATCCGGCCTCGTTTGCTTTCTATCAAATCTCGCTCTTCAAGAGCTCGCAATAAAACGACAGTACTTGCGGTCGATAAGCAAAGACCGAAGACCAACCCCGTCGTTATTGACCAACCAATAATCGAAGATAATCCTATCCCAAGTAACGTTGCGACAGTGATTTGTACTACCGCACCAGGAATGGCTATTGACTTTACTGCAAGTAAATCTTTGATTGAAAAATGTAAACCAACAGCAAACATCAACAAAATGACACCAATTTCGGCTAATTGACTAATTATTGTGGTGTCGGCAACATATCCTGGCGTTGCAGGACCAAATATAATCCCAGCAATAAGGTAGCCGACTAAAGGTGAAATACGTAATTTATTTGCTAACATGCCCAAGATTGCGGCTAAAACAATCCCGCCAATAATTGCTGCAAGTAACGGTCCCGTATCATGCATTTCCACCTCCTTAAAATTGCGCTAACTCTATATTGAACCACGCTAGTTTAGCGTATTTTTACTGTTTTTTGTTAAATATTTTGCTATTTTAGTGATAAGCAATAAATGCAGGTAGTGAGATTAGTTATTGATACCATTATTATTTTTATACTATGAATAGGAAGGCAAAGCCTTCCTATCGTGAGGGATCAGATTTGGTACTCAGCATAATCAGTATGGGTAATTTTTACTTTAATGATACGGTGGCTTTCTACTTCCAGAATTTCAAATAAATAATCGTCAAATTGAATTATTTCGGCCACTTCAGGGATGTGTTGTGATTGCTCCATTAAGAGTCCGGCAAGAGTATGGTACTCTCGCTTATCATCAAGTTTTAAAGGCACAAAACGAACCAGTTCTTCTAACGGCGTATAACCATTAGCAATCCAGCATCTTTCGCCACAGCATTGAATATCGTGTCTAACATCAATACCGCCATTTTCAGTTGGAAATTCACCCGCAATAGTCTCTGTTATATCAGTAACCGAGACGATACCTTGCATGGCCCCAAATTCATCAACAACAAAGGCAAAGTGAGTTTTTGCATTTTTGAATTGTTCAAGCGCGACAAGCAGTGATATCGTTTCTGGGAAAATCAACGGCTGCTTAATAAGTTTCGCTATCGAGATATCATGATGATTATGCAAAACCTCTTTTAATAAATCATTGACCTGTATGATGCCCAAAGGCTCATCTATCGATGCGTTATCCGTTACAATAAGTCGGGTATGTTGGTTTTCTGTTATTTCCTTTAAAATTTCTTCTCGATCATCATTGATATTAATCATCTTAATATTATGTCTTGATGTCATAATACTACTGACCGAACGTTGAGCTAAGCCTAATACCCGTTCAATCATACTCAATTCTTGTGCATTAAATGCCGCGTTGTTTCCAGCATCAGCAATTAAATCCTTGGTATTACTATCCAGTTCTTCGTGTTCAACATCGCCTTTTAATAAACTTAATACTGCCTCAGCAGTGCGTTCCCTTAATGGCTTTTTACTTAGAAAACGTCGACGATTAAAGCTTGCCATTTGATTAAAAAATTCAATAAGAATAGAAAACCCAATTGCTGCATACAGATATTCTTTTGGAATAGAGAAACCAAAACCTTCCGCAATCAAGCTAAATCCTATCATTAATAAAAAACTAAGGCATAGTATGACTATTGTTGGATGCACGTTAACAAAATTAGCAAGGGGTTTACTGGCGATCATCATGATAACCATTGCAATACAAACGGCGACTATCATTACAGGGACATGTTCAACCATACCAACAGCAGTTATTACCGAATCTAGCGAAAAGACGGCATCAAGTACCACTATTTGTGCTACGACAGTCCAAAAGTGAGAGGTTTTTTTCTGTTTTGATGAACCGTGAGATTTGCCTTCTAACCGCTCATTTAATTCCATTGTCGCTTTAAACAGCAAGAAAGCACCACCAATTAGCATAATTAACTGTCGGGCATTAAAGCTAACTCCTAAAGCTGAAAATAGTGGCGCTTTTAATGTCACTAACCAACCCGTAAACATTAATAAAATGATGCGCATAATGAGCGCTAAGGATAGACCTGTTATTCGGGCATGGTCACGTCGTTCAGGGGGCAGTTTTTCAGCTAGAATTGCAATAAATACAATATTATCAATACCAAGAACGATTTCGAGCACAATCAGTGTTGATAGTCCAATCCAAATCGTAGGATCCATGATCCATTCCATATGTCGGGTGGTTACCTTTTTATTATACAGCACATGCTGAACCGCCAATTTTGGACGTAATTATTTATTAAATCAATGATAATTTTATAAAAAATGTAATTATAATAAATATTTTTCCTCTACAAAAAAATAATTTATTTTATTTTTAATAAAATCAAATAATTAAAAAATAAAAAGTAAGTAAACAAAGATAGGTATCACTTATTTTTTTTAGTACAATTAGATAGTTCATTTTTACCTATAAAAGGAAACGCAAATGTTAACTGTGAATGACTATTTTACTGGCAAAGTAAAATCAATTGGTTTTACTAATGCAAACAGCGGTGAATCAAGTATTGGTGTAATGATGCCCGGTGAATATACCTTTAGTACGAATAACCCAGAAGAGATAACAATTATTTCTGGTTCATTAAATGTTTTATTACCTTCAGCAAAAGATTGGCAAATTTTGCAAGCAGGGCAGGTGTTTCATATTCAAGGTAAAAGTGAGTTCCATATACAAGTTGCTGAGCCGACAGCTTACCTTTGTCGTTATTTGTGATCCAACGCTATTTTCTTTGCTTTGCATTATATTAAGAATCATTCCTATAGAATGGCACTTCGTACAAAGAAGATGTCATTTTTTTGCTTCTCATTACGATTCAATCTCAATTTGCTTTGATTCACTAGTTTTATTTCGATTGCATTTTTATACTGCAATCAAAATAAATATAAAGTAATCGGCTCATCATTTATTACCATCGCTAATTGGTATTACATCTATTTTTATCAAATCGAAATGCAAAGAAAAGATATTCACTTAATATGAATGTCAAAATGCGCGGGTATCTGTACGCCAGGTATCTGCGGTAAGTGCTTCGCCAAAATAGCTTTGCACGAGGCGTTGCGTGATATCACTTAAAGGTGATGCAAGTACTTCAGCAGTATTGCCGCTCTCCACCAGTTCACCATTGTGCATCACTAAAATTTGATCACTAATATGCTTCATCATACCAATGTCTTGTGTTACGTAAACGTAAGATAGGTTTTGCTCTTCTTGTAGTGCGAGCATCAAATTAATAATTTGCGAACGCATTGAGATATCTAAAGCAGTTAATGCTTCATCAAAAATAATAACTTTTGGCTTTAAAATCAGTGCTCTAGCGAGTGCTACTCGTTGTTTTTGTCCAGCAGCCATTACTGAAGGATAGTAGTTTGCATGTTCGGCAGATAATCCAACTTGTTTTAATACCGCGTAGATCAGTTGCTCTCTTGCCGCGGCAGTTAAGGTCGTATTTTGTTTTAATGGGATTTCAAGTATCTTGCCTATTTTTAGCCGAGGGTCAAATGAACTGTCCACATTTTGAAAAATCATACGAATTAATTTGCATCGGGTTTGATAGTCGCCATATTCAAGTTTTTTATCCTCGATCCAAATATCGCCATCATCAGGATTAATCATCCCAACTAATAGTTTAGCTAAAGTTGACTTACCTGAGCCATTTTGACCAATAATAGCAAGGGTTTTACCCTCATTCAATGTGAAAGATAACGGTTTCACCGCATCAATATAAAGATGGCCAAATAACCCTCGAGGGATAGCAAAACGTTTTGATAAATTACGGACTTTTAGCACTTGATTCATGATTTATTATCCGGCAATTCAGTATTAAGAGGAAAATGGCAGGCAACCGCATGATCTTTAATTGCAATTAATTTGGGGGTTTCAATACATTTACGCTGCGCATAAGGGCAACGAGGACCTAATCGACAACCAATAGGCAAATGTTCCAGCGGGGGAATAAAGCCAGGTAGTGAACTAAGTGGGCTTTTGTGTGGTAGTGCTTTACCAAAATCTGGAATAGCAAATATTGATGCTTGCGTATAGGGATGATAAGGTTTTTTTATGATCTCTTCACTATCAGCGATTTCAACCGTTTGACCACAATAGAGTACATTTATTCGGTCGGTCCATCTAGTAACCATTTGCAAATCATGGCTAATTAATAAAATGGTCGTTCCTGAGTTTTGGTTTGAGCTAGCTAACAAGCGAAATATTTGCGCTTCAGTCGTTGATTCCATCGCGTTAGTTGGTTCATCGGCAATTAATAGCTTGGGCTGATTAGCTAAAGCAATAGCTATCATAACTTTTTGGCATTCGCCTTCTGTTAGTTCATTTGGGTAAGCGTTGATAATGTCTTTATGTTCTTTTATTCCCACTCGATGGAGTAGCTCGATGGCTCTATTTTTTCGCCAAAATAACCTTTGCCACCACCTACCTTTGAATGTTGATGAGGGAATTGATTGAATCAAAAAACGGCCAATTTTCATTGTTGGATCTAAGCAGGATTGCGGCTCTTGAAAGATCATGGATATATTCGAACTAATGATTTTTCGTCTTTGCCTTTGGGTCAATTTAAGCAAATCGATACCGTTAAAGAAAAAACGATCCGCGGTTACTTTCCAGTTACTATTCGTTACTCCTAGTATGGCTTTAGCAATTAAACTTTTGCCAGAACCTGATTCACCAACGAGCCCACGAATCTCACCCTCATTTAATTTTAGATTCACATGATCGACTGCACGCAGCAAGCCTTGTGGTGTGATAAATTCAACAGTTAGATTTCGAATATCAAGTAGTGGCATAATTAATTCTCGATCCGTTTTGTTAGCATCATATGCACACCAAAATTAAGCATTTGAATAAAAAATATCGTGAGGATTATTACCAATCCTGACGAAAAAAATGGCCAATAATTAATTTGAATCATACCCAATGTTTGATTCATTCTCATGCCTATATCTGGTGTTATTAAATTATTACCAAACCCTAAAAATGTTAGAATGATTAATGCTAGGATGATGCTGCTAAATAGACCTACCAGTTCAGTCAAATAAGCTGGGAATATATTTGGTAAAATATAATAGTTCAAAATTTTCTTTACAGACAAACCATCTAAACGATGGGCTGTGATATATGTTTTTTGCCACTCTTGCATAATTTGGTTATGTATATTGTGGACAAATCGAGGCAAATAACAGATCCCAACGATAATTAAAATTGAATTAATACTATTGCTCCAAATAACAGCAACAACAATTGTACTTAATAACGGTGGAATAGAGATGATTAATTTAAAAACAATGACAACAGCTACTCTTAATGGTGGTATAAAAAATAGTAAATAATTGATTATTGCCCCTATTATTACTACATAGAATGTTGCTCGTAAAGTTAATACTAACGTTGTTTTATAGCTAACAAGTAGATAATTAAAGATATCGTTTCCAACGTTATCAGTCCCAAGAATATGATTAAGATCACCATTATTTTGCCAAGCAGGAGGTAAGTTTGGTATAAAAATGGGTTCTAGCTGAATATGAAATACCCATTTGATGGCTAAGCAAAGCAAAATAATCGCGACGATTCCATAGCAGCCAATGATCATATAAATATTATTATTAATAATTTTTTTTGTATTAAGCGCATATTTACTGATAGATCGCATAATATTATTCATACAATGTCCTTGATTGTAAAGGATAAACCAAGGATACCCCTACCTCACTTAATAGCGTCAATAAACTAATTAATGCTCCACAGCTAAAAATAGCGAACGCAATGATCAGATAATCATGCTGATGGTAAGCAGAGAAAATCCAAGTGCCAAGCCCTGAGCGATTCAGTAGGATTTCGACTGCCATCGTGGAAAAAAGCAAGGTGGTAATATTATAAGTTAGTTGAGGGACTGTTTTTGGAAGCGCATTGGGTAACAAATGACGCATCAATATTTTTACTGATGAGTTCTCTCTGATCCTTGCTACCTTGATATAGTTTTGGCTATTAGTCACACTAACTTGCTGACTGATTTGTTGTATTGTAATAATGCAGGGCTGAATCGCCAAAATTATTGTCGGTAAAAGTAAGTGCTTTATTTCAGCATATAACGTACTTAATCTATCTGTGTTATGAGTAACTAAAACATCTAATATTGACCGACTTTCTATCGTCGGTTGGTAATTACTTACTTTTATAAATATCCAATCATCGGAAAGTGAAAACATAACCAAAATCGCAATCCAAATAATAGGGCTAGCATAAAGAATAAGGCAAATAAATTTAATAAAATAGTTGATTGTAGAGTTATTGTTACTCAGTCCGACTAAAATTCCAACAGGAACACCGATAATTATTGCATAGAAAATAGCTAGAATGGCTAATTCAAAAGTGGGGAAGATAATTTGTGCCAACACGTCCCATAATGAGTAATCCAACCAAATAAATTGATTAAATAATAATCGCTGGTAAAAAATATAATAAGCTTGCCAAAAAGAAGTATTCTCAAAAATAGAATTGGGAGAATGATAGATAACAGTGACGGCGATGAGGGATAATAGTAAAAGAATTAGCAAAAAAGAGCATATCTTTTTTATTAGGTAAATAAGCATCACTCATCCCATCAATATTGATATCTAAATTTAGGCTGTATTTTGCAATAATTTAACGGCATGTCAACAGTAACTCTTTTAAATATATAAAGTTCTATACTATATCAATATAGAACTTTATAAAATCAATCACTAGTTATCGGATGAGTCAATATCCGATGAAACAGGTTTACTTGCATTAGAATACGCATGATTGTTTGCACTCAGCGCACCCGCATTACCTTTTCCCGCGTACTGATAACTTGATTCATCGCGAGAAATAATCACCGATGATGTGTTGATATCTAAATTTGGTGCTGGCGCTTTCATCATTACTGATGACGACGAGCCGATAAAATTAGATAGTGCAACAACTTTATCATTAGCTAGAGAAGCATCTTGTGCAACAGGCTTTGCTTTATTCGGTTTAGTTGGCGTAGCGGTTGCCTCTATAGCCGTAGTCACAACAATAACTGGTAAAAGCAATGACGGAATAGTCACTTTTACTAAATCAAGTTTATTTTCTGGTTCTGAAAAAGTATCATTAAATTGTTCTCTTTTTGCTACCCCATTTTCGTTCACGAGAGAGTAATCAATCGAGACTCTACCCAGAGCAAGCTCAGTAGAGTAAACCGCTAATGCTAATGGCATTGGCGAGACATTATGAGTGATATTTTTTACTTTTTTCCTACGCTGGTTGTTTAAACGCAAATGACGAGATGTTCTTCTTGGTCTGCGATTCGCTTGGTTTTCACTGCTACCCGTCTCATTATCATTTCTTACTATTACCGCTGATAAAACCGACGGAATAACGATGTTTTTAATCTCATTTTTACTCTCTTTCACAGCTTGGTTAGCTATAACAGGCAATGGAGAAGGAAGCTGCTGAGCCGTGTTGCCATTTGTTACTCGAACTTTCTTATCTAAATTTCGCTGTGCTCGTCTTGGTTTTGTTGGTGCTTTAGCCTGCGGTGTTGTTGCTTCAATACTTTCGTTAGCAACTGAAGTTATGACTTCTTCTGCTTTATTTTGTCTGGTATTTTTACGGCTATTCCTGTTGGTTTGTTCTCTCTCTTTTACATCACCATTTACAGTTTGATTTCGGCCAGAGTATTTGTCACGGCGATTGGTTCCAGAGCGTCGATTATTTTTTTCTTTTATTTCTTTACTACCATTCTCAGCTAGCTTAACTTGTGTTTTCTCCGCTGGCTGAATTGTTTTTTCTGAAAAAGTAAATAAACCACGTAGTTTTTTGGTTAATGAACGTAAAATGCCTGTCGATGGTGGTGCTTTCTCTTCAGTTTTGATTTTTGTTGATGAGGTGCTTAGTTCGACCTTAACACCAGATAGAATAGCTTCTTCTACCGCGTATTCAGTAATTTGTCCTTCTTCCTCTTCTTCTCTTTCTCGAATTAGCTTCGGCAAATTATAGCTTAATACATCTATTTCTTCGCCATTACGCTTACGGATAACCTTATAAAGAGGCGTTTCCATTTCGCTATCAGCAGCAATGACAATTTTAACATCAGGATAACTGCTTTCAATGCTTGTAATAGCTCGACGCTTTTCATTGAGTAAATAGCTAGCAATCGGAACTGGGACAATAACATCAATTTGAGCCGTGTTATCTTTCATGGCCTCTTCTTGAATTAACCGTAAAATTGATAAAGATAAAGAATTATTATCACGAACGGTTCCAGTGCCTTGACAGCGAGGACAAATATGATGAGTTGCTTCGCGTAGAGACGAACTTAATCTTTGACGAGACATTTCCAACAAGCCAAAACGTGAAATCCTTGCTGTTTGGATTCTAGCACGATCGCTTTTCATGGCTTCTTTCAGGCGATTCTCAACTTCACGTTGATTACGGATCGGAGTCATATCGATAAAATCGATCACAATTAAGCCACCAAGATCGCGCAAACGAAGCTGTCTTGCTATTTCTTCAGCCGCTTCTAGATTGGTATTAAACGCGGTCTCTTCAATATCGCTACCTTTAATTGATTTAGCTGAGTTAATATCAATCGCAGTTAGGGCTTCAGTTGTATCGATTACAATTGAGCCTCCAGATGGTAGCCTTACTTCACGTTGAAATGCGGATTCAATTTGGCCTTCAATTTGATAATGACTAAATAGTGAAATTTCGCCATCGTAAGGTTTTAGTCTATCTTGATATTCTACACGACCAAGATCTTCTAAACGTTTCTTGGCAATTTCTAGTATTTTTTTATTATCAATCCAAATTTCGCCCACATCATCACGTAGGTAATCGCGAAAAGCCCGTGTAATGACGTCGCTCTCTTTATGAATTAGGCTTGGCGCCGGGTGATTTTTTGCTTCAGTCTGAATTGCTTTCCAGTAGGTAATAAGCGCATCAAGATCTTGTTGTAACTCTTCTTGGTTTTTACCTACACCAGCAGTACGGGCAATAACCCCCATCCCTTTAGGTTTTTCTAATGCATCAATATTACGTTTTAAATCGGCTCGTTCTTCGCCCTCGATGCGTCTAGATACGCCGCCTGCTCTAGGATCATTTGGCATTAATACTAGGTAGCTACCTGCTAGGCTAATATAGGTTGTAAGAGCAGCACCTTTTTTACCACGAATTTCTTTTTCGATTTGAATTAAAACTTCTTGGCCTTCTTGTAAGTTTTTAATATTACGGCGACCAGAAATATCGCTGGGAAAATAGCTATCAGCGATCTCTTTTAACGGAAGGAATCCATCTCGTTCACCACCATAAGAAACAAAAGCAGCTTCTAAGCTAGGATTAATTTTGGTAATAGTGCCTTTATAAATATTGGCTTTCTTCTGCTCATGACCAAGACTTTCAATATCGAGATCGTATAAGCGTTGCCCATCAACAAGGGCAATACGCAGCTCTTCTTGCTGCGTAGCATTAATTAACATTCTTTTCATTGTTCTATGCTCTTTTAAATTCTAAAGCAGTAGAATATGACAAACGAAATAAGGAAAATTATTTTAATCGCACTATTCAAATATTTAATTTAAAGATTTATATAGAGTATTCATTATTTTATTTATATTATTACTTTCATTATATTATGTGAATACATCGCTCATTACATCGCGATACTAGCCAAGTATAATTGCCGAACCCAAAGCTAGTGTAGTTAAAATTTTATATATATTTGTTAGTTTTTTTGCAAATATACTATTTTGCAAACTAATATGTACTTCTTTTTAAAATAACGCTTAATCCAATTGATTATTCTACTTACTTATCATTGTTAATAAAATTCTTTTAAATCAATTTATTAGTTGTTTATAGTGTCTGATGCCATTGCTGCACAATAAATAAAAAAATTCCTCTATATTATTAACATTTAATTACAGGATAGCAAGTAAATTAAATTGGATGATTTTTAATCGCTCTAAATAGCGTAATTTTAGTCGCGATTTTCTTATAAGCTAATCGATTTACTTATTTAATAGCGTTTATCATCGAGTCATCAACGAATGCCTTTTTACTAAGTAAGGTTATTAGATAATCACTGCATGTTATTAAAACCTATGCTATGATAGCGCAGAATGAAAACTCTGAAGCAAGTAAACCTAAGTCATGGTGATAAGGTCTATTTGCCGCGATGTACTCGCCGGGCATAAATAGAAATGTGCATGTCTCCCGTTTTTTGGAAAGGTGTTTTTAAATGCAACAGCACTCAGGTGATACACTATTAGTTGATGGTTATCAGCGACGATTTGAATATTTACGTCTATCTTTAACTGAGCAATGTAATTTTCGTTGCCAATACTGCTTGCCTGATGGTTATCATCCTGACCGAACGAATCAATTTTTGGCCATGCCTGAAATTAAGCGTGTAATTAATGCATTTAGCGAGCTAGGTGTGAAGAAAGTCCGCTTAACTGGAGGTGAGCCAACTCTGCGTCGCGATTTCACCGATATTATTAGCTCAATTGCAGATTATTCCTCTATTAAAGAGATCGCATTAACGACTAATGGTTCTCGTCTATATCACAATATTGCTCAATGGAAAGATGCGGGACTTACTTCGCTTAATGTCAGCATCGATAGCTTTTCACCGCAGCAATTTGCGCTGATCACTGGTGAAAACAAATTACATCAAGTTATGCGCGGGATCGATAAAGCATTTGAAGTAGGAATGGCTAAAATAAAAATAAACACGGTGCTAATGAGAGGGGTAAATGATGATTTAAGCTATTGTTTGCCTTGGCTTAAAGAGCATAATGTTGACTTACGTTTTATTGAGCTTATGGAAACAGGTGAGGGGCAATCTTATTTCAAACGCTATCATATGTCAGGTGAAAAGATAGAACAACAATTGCTTAAGCAAGGCTGGCAACTCATGGTTAAAGAAGGGTTATCAGGTCCTGCAAAAGTATATCAGCACACCGATTACCTAGGCAGAATTGGCCTAATTATGCCGTATGCAAAAAACTTTTGTCAGAGCTGTAATCGTCTGCGTATTTCGGCGATAGGTAAATTACATTATTGTTTATTTGGTGATTCTGCCATTGAATTACGTGACTTATTGAGTAATGATGGGCAAAAAATATTATTACAACAGCGTATTTTAAATTCATTAAAAATGAAACCAGAGACGCATTTTCTGCATCAACATGATGCGGGGATTACACAAAATCTATCTTTTATCGGCGGTTAATGCCTGGAATTAAAATAGCGCATCTTGCTTTAGGCTGTGGTTTTAAGCAAGTCACTTTACCTCTTGGTTATAAATATCACATTAAAGTTAGTGATAAATAAACCGGTAAGTGACGCTTTATAGGAAAGAAATCAAACAGCAAACTCTTTGTAAATAAATATCAGTATAGATATTATTATACCGCGAGAACTTGTATCTTGCGGTATAATAATTACATTCCCATCTGTTTTTCACGTAATTCAGCAAGCGTTTTACAATCGATGCAAAGATCGGCTGTTGGTCTTGCTTCTAAACGTTTTACACCAATTTCCACACCACAAGAATCACAATAGCCAAAATCACCACTATCAATTTTTAATAAGGTTTTTTCGATTTTCTTTATCAGTTTGCGTTCTCTGTCTCTCGCTCTAAGCTCTAAGCTAAACTCTTCTTCTTGGGTAGCTCTATCAGCAGGATCTGGGAAATTAGCCGCTTCATCTTGCATATAGCTAACTGTTTTACCCATTTCGTCGCGAAGCTGGTTTAACCATGCCTCTAAAATGAGACGAAAATGTTGTAGCTGCTTAGGGTTCATATACTCTTCGCCCACCGCCTCTTTATAAGGCTCTAAGTTAGCCATAGCAAGGAGGCTTAATGAAGAGCTATTTACTTTCTGTTCCTTTTTCAACGCGATCCCCTTTTAAACAAAATATTTAAAGCGGTAGACTATAGCAACAAATTGTTCTTTATCAAATCGTTTTTAACTATCTTTACGAAAAACTAACATATATATATTTTATATAGTTAGCGATCTAAACATAGCACAATTTTTGTTGAATATATTATCTATTGTTTGGTTCTATCTAGGTTTTTTAACACAGTTTCATGGCAAAAATAGCTAGTTTAAATTACGACCAGCGGGTCATCCCTTTTAATGGTAGATGACTAATTAGTTCGGACAACAAGCTATGATCGGGTAATACTAATTCTGGTTCGAGGTCGAAGAGTGGGTAGAGCACGAATTCACGGTTTTTCATATCATAGTGAGGAATAGTCAAATTTTCACTATTTATCTGTATATTATCGTACAGCAGTATATCTAAATCGAGAGTTCGTGGCCCCCATCGATTGGATTTCCTAACTCTACCAAGGTCTTTTTCAATTTTTTGCAAGGCATTTAATAGGGCGATAGGTGACAACTCGGTGGTAATTTTTATTACCGCATTTAAATAATCAGGTTGATCTTGTGGTCCTAAAGGCTTGCTACGATAAAAAGGGGAGACTTCAAGCACTTTGGTCGATCGTAATGAATTGACCGATTTAACTGCATCTTGTGCTTGTTTTAATGGCTCGCCTAAGTTCGCTCCTAATGCAATAAATGCTAACGACATATTTTATTCCTAACTATTCATATGCATAAAACAAAATTTACTTTGTTAAAATGCGCGTTAATACAATATCCTGTTTGTTTTTATAACCAATCATTATAGCAAAATAATAACCAATTTTTGTCTTTTATGTCATTTTCGTTTGTCTTTCTGTCAATTGCGTGCAATTTGTGTTCAATCTCGTATAATCAATCAATACTCGATTTTATATTATTGTTAATTGCGAACTAAGGAGACACAAATGAATGTTGCTTTTGTAACTGGCGCCTCAGCCGGATTTGGTGAAGCTATTTGTCGTAAATTGATTGCTGATGGATATAAAGTTATAGGTAGTGCAAGGCGTATAGATAAACTAACCACTTTAGCTACTGAGCTTGGGGATAATTTTTTACCGTTACAATTAGATGTAACACAAAAAGATGCGGTCGATAACCTACTATTAAGCCTACCGCAAGGCTTTAAAAATATTGATATCTTAATTAATAATGCAGGATTAGCGCTAGGAATGGAGCCTGCATATGAAGCAAATTATGATGATTGGGAGACGATGGTTCATACTAATATCATCGGCTTAATGCATTTAACACGGGTTATTCTCCCCAGTATGGTTGAACGTAATTTTGGCTATATTATTAATTTGGGCTCTACAGCAGGTAATTACGCTTATCGAGGTGGTAATGTCTATGGTGCAACTAAAGCTTTTGTTAAACAATTTAGTGCCAATTTACGTACTGATTTATTCGGTAAAAAAATACGTGTAACCAATATCGAGCCAGGATTATGTGGTGGTACCGAATTTTCCAATGTAAGATTTCATGGCGATAAAGCACAAGCTGAAGCTATTTATCAAAATGTTAATTTTATTACTGCGGAAGATATTGCTAACACCATTTCATGGCTAGTTGATACACCTGCACATTTTAATGTTAACTCATTAGAAATCATGCCAGTTGCTCAAGTAGCAGCTGGGCTTGCGGTATCTAAAGATATGACATAATTATGTACTATATCAATATGCCTAACTTATATTAAAATCTATTGTATTAAAGCGGATTACTGACAATTGCGTTACGGTTAGGTATGGTTATTTGATTGTAAGCCGCTAACTTAAAAATAAAAAAATTTGATTGTTAATAAAATACACTTGCACTTATGTTCAGTGATTGCTATTCTTTTGCCTTAATAGTGAATTGAGGTTTATCAACAATGGCATTTTCTGCGGTTATCAATATATTTGCAAATAGCCTTCCAGGCACAGATAGCTATGTGAAGCTGCGTCAAGCAATGCAAAAATTAATTCAAGAAGATCCTAGTAATGCTGCGGTTTACTTTTTGGTATTTGGTTTTGCTCGTACTTATGTCATGTTATATGAAGATCAAGAAGTGTCACCACAATTTGCCGAAGACAACCAAAAACTGATGCTGTCCTATCTAAACATACTTGATAGCGCACTCAAAAAAGGTGATGGTGCTAGTTTATATAGTGCACTAAATTGTGTTGTGAACGAATACGAAAATAGTAAAAAAGTTTTTTAATACTGCAGCCCGACTTAAAACGTCGGGCTGTTTTGTTTTTGGATTGATATCAATCAAGCGAGATGAAATTAGGCAAATGAAAACAGTAATGATTATTAACATGATTATTGGCACCTCTGGCACCATTAGGCTCGGAGCGGGTTGATTTTTCCTAAAATCGTCGAAAAACCCGCAAAATTTAGCGGGTTTTTTTATACCTCAATATGGCTCAATGCATATTGAAAACAACAATATACAATATAACTTTGATCAACAGGTGAAAGGTGCAATATGAAAGTATTAAAATTTGGAGGAACATCCGTTGCCAATGCTGAGCGTTTTCTTCGCGTTGCGGAGATTATTGAAAATAATGCCAAGCAAGAACAAACCGCCATCGTATTATCAGCGCCAGCTAAAATAACCAATCATTTAGTTGCGATGGTTGAAAAAACGGTGGCAGGACAAGATATTAAACTCAATATTCAAGACGCTGAAATGATCTTTGCTAGTCTTCTTGCTGGCTTAGCAGATGCCTTCCCCAATTTTGCTTATGAAGAAATGAAACGTTTCTCGCTCAATGAGTTAAATAACCTAAAACAACTTTTTCATGGTATTCAACTATTAGGGCAATGTCCTGATAGCATTAATGCCACTATTATTTGTCGTGGTGAAAAATTATCGATTGCGATAATGGCGGTACTGCTTAAAGCTAAAGGCCATAGCGTAACAGTAATTAATCCTGTTGCAATGTTGCTTGCCGACGGTGACTATTTAGAGTCAACCGTTGATATTAACGAATCAACTCGTCGAATCAAAGAGTTAAATATAGCCAAAAATGACATTATTTTAATGCCAGGATTTACGGCGGGTAATGAAAAAGGTGAGCTTGTTGTGCTTGGTCGTAATGGTTCTGATTACTCCGCAGCAGTATTAGCGGCTTGCTTGCGCGCAAGCTGCTGTGAAATTTGGACTGATGTTGATGGCGTATATACCTGTGATCCTCGCCTTGTTCCTGATGCCAGATTATTAAAAACGATGTCTTATCAAGAAGCGATGGAATTATCTTATTTTGGTGCTAAAGTCCTTCATCCTCGAACAATACTCCCTATTGCGCAATTCCAAATCCCATGCTTAATTAAAAACACTAATAATCCAGATGCACCAGGTACGCTAATCGGTGCTAATGTTGTTGATACTTCATCGCCGGTAAAAGGGATCACCAATTTAAATAACATGGCGATGATTAATGTTTCGGGGCCAGGTCTTAAAGGTATGGTAGGGATGTCGGCTCGTGTATTTTCAGCGATGTCATATGCGGGGATTTCGGTTGTATTAATCACCCAATCCTCGTCAGAGTACAGTATTAGCTTTTGTGTGCCACAGGCTGAGCTTTACCGAGCAGAGGACGCTTTAAGTGATGAGTTCTACTTAGAACTAAAAGATGGTTTACTCGAGCCAATAGAAGTGATCGATAAGCTAGCCATCATCTCAGTTATTGGTGATGGTATGCGAACATTGCGCGGATTATCAGCTAACTTTTTTACGGCGCTAGCAAAAGCCAATATCAATATTGTTGCCATCGCGCAAGGTTCATCGGAACGCTCTATTTCGGTCGTTGTGGATAATGATATTGCCGTAATGGGCGTTAGAGTTGCTCATCAAATGTTATTTGGTACTGATCAAACTTTAGATGTATTTATTATTGGTGTTGGCGGCGTAGGCGGGGCGCTCGTTGATCAGATTAGCCGTCAACAAACTTGGCTTAAAAACAAACAAATTGATTTAAAAGTCTGTGGTCTATTTAATTCAAAACATAGCATATTTAATCGCGATGGACTCAATTTAGCAAACTGGCGTGATGCAATAAAACAGAGCACACAGGCATATACTCTAAATCAAATTATCGAATTTAGTAAAGATAATCGCTTGCTTAACCCTATTTTAGTCGACTGTACATCAAGTGCAGAGGTTGCAGGTAAATACGTCGATCTTCTCGCGAATGGTTTTCATATTGTTACGCCAAATAAAAAGGCCAATACTTGCTCAATGGATTACTATTTACGCTTACGACAAACCGCGGCCAAAAGTAAACGTAAATTTCAATATGACACGAATGTCGGGGCCGGCTTACCAGTTATTGAAAATCTGCAAAACTTACTCAACGCGGGTGATGAACTCATTCGTTTCTCGGGGATCTTGTCAGGATCACTGTCATTTATTTTTGGTAAACTTGATGAGGGTATGTCATTATCAGCGGCGACACAATTAGCTAAAGAGAAAGGCTTTACCGAACCCGATCCTCGCGATGATTTATCCGGTACTGATGTGGCAAGAAAACTTTTAATTCTCGCGCGAGAATCAGGCTTACAGTTAGAACTAGCGCAAATCAAGGTAGAATCAGTTTTACCTGACTCATATTCACAGGGTAATGTGAGTGAGTTTATGGCTAAGCTCCCACAACTTGATGCAGAATTTAAAACTAAAGTTGATACCGCCGCCAAGCAAGGTAAAGTACTACGTTATGTGGGGAGTATTGATAATGGGCAATGTAGTGTTAAAATTGAGGCTGTCGATAGCGATGATCCGCTATATAAAATTAAAAATGGTGAGAATGCATTGGCATTTTATACTCGGTATTATCAACCCATTCCATTAGTTTTGCGTGGTTATGGTGCGGGCAATGATGTAACAGCCGCGGGTGTATTTGCCGACATCTTACGAACAACTTCGAGCAAAATCGGTGGTTAAATGAGCAAGTCAATAAAAGTATATGCCCCAGCCTCAATGGCCAATATTAGTGTCGGATTTGATATTTTAGGGGCGGCAATTCATCCTATCAGTGGTGTAATGCTTGGTGACACTATTATTGTCGAACAAGCAACGCAGTTTCAATTAACGAATAAAGGTCGATTTGTTAAAAACCTACCGAAAGACCCTAAACTTAATATTGTATATCAATGTTGGCAACGTTTTTGTCAGGCAATGGGTAAAACGCTGCCTGTTGCCATCACACTTGAAAAAAATATGCCAATTGGTTCTGGTCTTGGCTCAAGTGCTTGTTCGGTAGTGGGGGCATTCGTCGCCTTAAATGAATATTTTAATAAGCCATTTAATGAGCAACAAATGCTAAGCATGATGGGGGAGCTTGAAGGACGGATCTCCGGCAGCGTGCATTATGATAATGTGGCACCTTGTTATTTGGGTGGAATGCAACTTATTATTGATGAAATGGACATTATCAGTCAGTCCATTCCTCATTTTGATAATTGGTACTGGGTGATGGCCTACCCTGGCATAAAAGTCTCAACAGCAGAAGCGAGAGCGATTTTACCTGCACACTATCAAAAACAGGACTGTGTTGCCCATGGACGTTACGTAGGTGGCTTTATTCATGCTTGTTACACCAACCAGCCACAACTGGCGGTCTCGATGCTACACGATAATATTGCAGAGCCTTATCGTAAACAATTATTACCTAATTTCGAACAAACACAAACGGCAGTTAAACGCTTAGGTGCTCTTGCTTCAGGCATATCAGGTTCAGGACCAACGATTTTTGTTATCGCCGATCAGCTTGAGATCGCTCAGCAAATTGAATTATGGTTGCACGCTCATTATTTACAAAATGATCAAGGCTTCAGCCACATTTGTAAGATTGATAAACAAGGTACGCGAGTTGTTTAACCAACCTATACTGCTCGCAAAATAAACGACTAAACAAAATTTAAGCATAGATAGAGAGTCGAAATATTATGAAACTTTACAATTTAAAAGATCATTCTGAACAAGTTAGCTTTTCTACGGCAGTACAACAAGGGTTAGGTAAAGGGCAAGGACTCTTTTTTCCACAGGATTTACCTAAATTTACGCCGAGTGAAATTGATTCATTATTAACATTGGATTTTGTCAGCCGCAGCGCTAAAATCTTATCAGCATTTATTGGTAGCGAAATAAGCAGTGAAGATATGCAGCGCCTAGTTAAAAATGCCTTTCAATTTCCTGCCCCTGTTAAGCCTATTGAAGACGACATTGGCACATTAGAACTATTTCATGGTCCGACCCTTGCCTTTAAAGATTTTGGTGGTCGTTTTATGGCACAAGCGCTAGTACAAGTCGCGGCTGACAAAAAAATAACTATTTTAACGGCTACATCTGGCGATACCGGTGCAGCGGTTGCACATGCATTTTATAATTTACCTAATATTCGGGTGGTGATCCTTTACCCACAAGGGAAAATTAGCCCTTTACAAGAAAAACTATTTTGTACGCTGGGTGACAATATTCATACTATTGCGATCAAAAGCGATTTTGATGCGTGCCAAGCACTAGTAAAAAAATCATTTGATGATGAAGAGCTAAAAACAAAAATTGGTTTAAACTCCGCTAACTCTATTAACATCAGCCGATTACTTGCACAAATTTGTTACTACTTTGAAGCGTTTGCCCAGTTAACGCCAAAACAACGACAACAGTTAGTGATTTCAGTACCTAGCGGTAATTTTGGCGATCTGACTGCTGGCTTGTTGGCTAAAACGATGGGGCTACCGATCAAACGCTTTATTGCCGCAACTAATGCTAATGATACCGTGCCGCGTTATTTAGCAACGGGCAAATGGCAGCCTCATAAAACAGTCGCGACAATATCGAACGCGATGGACGTAAGTCAACCCAATAACTGGCCACGCATAGAAGAGATCTATAAACGAGAACAGTGGGCATTAAAATCACTTGCTTATGGTGCCGTCTCCGATCAAGTTGCAAAAGAGACAGTACGACAACTTGACCAGAAAGGCTATTTGTCCGAGCCGCATGGTGCCATTGCTTATCGTGTATTGCGCGATCAGCTACAAGAGGGTGAATACGGACTATTTTTAGGTACTGCTCATCCTGCTAAATTTAGGGAAGTTGTTGAAGCTATTTTAGCTAAACCCATTCCATTACCGATAGAACTCGCAGAGCGTGCTGATATGACCTTATTATCTCATGTTATGCCAGATGATTTTGCCAAATTACGCGAATTTCTAATTAGTCTAGCGTGGTAACTTTTTTAGTTATTATTCTATAATGAGCGCTGACAAGCCAAAATCAAAAAATAAGATTTAGCCGGCAAGGATGCAGGCTGTTGTTAAAATAATATAATTAAGCTATTTTATTCAAATGATCTCCATAAATAGCGAGGAAAATAAATGCACTGCCCATTTTGTAATGCAGACGACACTAAAGTGATCGATTCTCGTTTAGTTGGTGAAGGCTATCAAGTCCGTCGCCGTCGACAATGTAATGAATGCAATGAACGTTTTACGACCTTTGAAGTTGCCGAATTGATTATGCCCAACGTGATAAAAAGTAGCAAAATCCGTGAGCCATTTAATGAAGATAAACTACGCAGTGGCATGCAAAAAGCACTGGAAAAGCGTCCAGTAAGTTCAGATGCTATTGAAGATGCCGTCACTCGCATAAAATCAAAACTTAGAGCAACAGGCGAACGAGAAGTTCCAGGCAAGCTCATTGGTGACTATGTAATGGAAGAGCTTAAACATCTTGACAAGGTTGCTTATATTCGGTTTGCCTCTGTCTATTTTAGCTTTGATGATATCGAGCAATTTAGTAAAGAAATTGCCAAGTTACAGTAGCAATAGTCATGACGGATTCATCTTATTTTAGTGATTGTGACCAAACCTATATGGCTAAAGCGATTGAACTCGCGCAGCTTGGTCGTTTTACGACTACACCAAATCCCAATGTAGGTTGTGTTATCGTCAATGATAACCAGATTATTGGTGAAGGTTATCATATTAAAGCCGGCGGTCCTCATGCCGAAATCCATGCCCTAAGACAAGCCGGATCCCTAGCTACAGGGGCGACTGCCTATGTCACTCTAGAGCCCTGCAGTCACTTTGGTAAAACTCCCCCATGTGCTGATGCATTAATCAAGGCAGGGATTGCCAGAGTAGTAATTGCCATGCAAGATCCCAATCCACAGGTTGCTGGCCAAGGTGTTTATCGACTTCGGCAAGCTGGTATTGAGGTCGATATTGGATTACTTGCCAAACAAGCAGAGCACATTAACCGCGCTTTTTTAAAGCGTATGCGTACCGGTATGCCTTATGTTCAACTTAAACTCGCGACCTCACTAGATGGCAAAATAGCGATGGCATCAGGCGAAAGCAAATGGATCACCTCCAGCGCTGCGCGGCAAGATGTCCAATGTTTTCGCGCTCAAGCAAGCGCTATTTTAAGTACTCGGGCAACCGTACAAGCTGATAATGCCAGCTTAACGGTGCGTCACGCTGAATTACCACACAATATTAAAACCCTTTATCCTCAAGAGACAATTCGCCAGCCTATTCGGCTAATTATTGATAGCAAAAATAAACTGACAGGTGATGAAAATATTTTTAAACAACCAGGCGAAACATGGATTATTCGTAAAGAGCAAACGGTTTTGCCTAAAGCCAATTGCCAATTACTCGTTGAATCCTCTTTACAACCTACGATTAACTTGACCTATTTATTAAAACAGTTGGCAGAAAAACAGCTAAATTCGATCTGGGTTGAAGGGGGGAGCCACTTAGCCGGAGCGTTAATTGAACACGACCTTGTTGATGAGTTAATTATCTATTATGCCCCCAAATTACTTGGTCATAATGCACTTGATATGGCGATATTACCTAATTTAGATCAGCTTTCACTCGCACCAGAATTTGCGTTCCATTCAGTTGATATGATAGGTACTGATTTGCGCTGCATACTACATAAAAAGCCACCTTTATTACTATAAACCAAGTGGTAGGTCGAGATAAACGCATATTGCCTTAGCAAGCAGGCTTATCATGGCGATTAATTCCGCCACTAATCAACCGATAAATTGATAGCTATCACCTAATGCGCTAGCTTGAACGCCAAACTGGCGCAAGTAATGATCAACGGCATTCATTGATTGCCAATGATTTTCGCACCAATCAGGCGCTAATAACGTCGGCTTTCGCGCATTGGCAGAAATACGATGATATACGATCTCTTTTGGCGTATGGCGAATTAACTCACCAGCAATATCAACATACTCATCTAATGATAATACGGATTGACGGCCCGCCCGCCATGCTTTGGCCATAATGCTGCCTTCAACAATATGTAAAGGGTGCAATTTTAAGCCATCAACGCCCGTGTCTAGCACACGGTTTAACGTCGTAAAGCAGTCTTGTTTGGTCTCTTTAGGTAAGCCGACAATTAAATGTGTGCAAACTTTTATACCTAATTGGCGAGCTTTTTGCGTGGTCTTATGATAGTCGGCGTAAGTATGACCTCGATTGATCTCATGCAGTGTTTTATCATTCGATGTTTGTAGACCAAGCTCTAGCCAAACTTCATAGCCTTGATTTTGATACTCCGCCAATAACATTAATGCTTCATCAGGCACACAATCGGGACGTGTGCCAACGCAAAGCCCTACAATATCAGCGTTTTGTAAGGCTTCTTCATACATCTTTTTCAGTATGGCAACTTCCGCATAAGTGCTGGTGTAAGCTTGAAAATAAGCTAAATAGCGCTGTGATTTTTTCATTTGTGATGCTTGTAAAACTAGCTGTTCGCTGATGGACTTAACTTGAATTGATTCATCGATGATCGAAGCGACATTACAAAAAGTACAACCGCCACGGCCTAACTCACCGGTTCTATTTGGGCAGCTAAAGCCACCATGTAAGGTTAGTTTATAAATTTTTTCACCATAACGACGCGCGAGATCGGCGCCAAAGGTATTGAGGACTAAATGTAATTGCATTAACGGTAATTGCTATCATGATTAATTTATCGTTGAATTATTATAAGGGTGAAAATCTCAACTGAACACTCTTTATTCTCCAGTCGGTTAACAATTATAGTTATTGGTAATTAGCTAGTTCTATTTTGCGTTATTTGCACCATCAACAAACATTTTTTCCCTGCAACTGAGCAACCGACTTATGGCGATCCATTAATTCTATTAATATCGCACATCAGTTTATTAATATCTTGACTTATAAGTAGAATTAATTTGACCAAATAGGCTTTTATCGCTAATTTTTATGTCAATATCAAGGCAGGTATTTGGTCGTTAAGGTACAGTTAATAGTGCTTCTGGGCAATGGTCTAGGCGATGTACAGATAAAATTGAGAGGCAATGATTATGTTATATGACCAGCATCATGAAAAAGACAATTGTGGTTTTGGCTTAATTGCTCATATCGAAGGTAAACCAAGTCACAAAGTGGTGCGCACCGCAATCCATGGACTGGCACGGATGCAGCACCGTGGCGCCATCTTATCAGATGGTAAAACTGGCGATGGCTGCGGTTTATTACTACAAAAGCCTGATCGCTTTTTTCGTTTAGTCGCGCAAGATGCCGGCTGGCGGCTGGCGACCAACTACGCCGTTGGTATGTTGTTTTTTAATCAGGATGAAAGCATTGCACAAGTCGGTCGTGAGGTCATTGAAGAGGAACTGTCTAAAGAAACACTTTCTTTGGTTGGTTTTCGCAAAGTGCCTATTGATAAAAGTGTCCTTGGCGAAATAGCGTTATCATCTCTGCCGCAAATCGAACAGGTATTTATTAATGCACCCGCAGGCTGGAGTAAAATTGATTTAGAGCGGCGATTATATATGGTGCGTCGGCGTATTGAAAAACGCATACAAGATCCCGCTTTTTACGTCTGTAGTTTTTCCAATCAAGTTAATGTCTATAAAGGCTTGTGCATGCCGAAAGATTTACCGCGATTTTATCTTGACCTCGCTGATCTGCGCATGGAATCGGCTATTTGTTTATTTCATCAGCGTTTTTCTACTAATACTGTGCCCAAATGGCCATTAGCGCAGCCTTTTCGCCATTTAGCCCACAATGGTGAAATCAATACCATAGAAGGCAATCGGCAATGGGCAAAAGCGCGCTCTTATAAATTTAGAACACCGCTCATTCCTGACCTACAAGACGCCGCCCCCTTTGTCAATGAAACTGGCTCAGACTCTAGCTCATTAGACAACATGCTCGAACTGTTTTTAGTTGGTGGGATGGATATCATCAGGGCGATGCGTTTGCTTGTGCCGCCAGCTTGGCAAAATAATCCCGATATGAATGAAGATTTACGCGCCTTTTTTGATTTCAACTCTATGCATATGGAGCCATGGGATGGACCTGCGGGGCTCGTACTATCTGATGGCCGCTATGCTGCCTGCAGTTTAGATCGAAACGGGCTGCGCCCCGCCAGATATGTTATCACCACCGATGGTTTAATTACCTGTGCTTCTGAAGTGGGTATTTGGGACTATAAAGCCGATGAAGTCGTGAAAAAAGGTCGAGTAGGCCCTGGTGAACTTTTGGTTATTGACACCGAAAATGGCAAAATTTTACAACCGGCGCAAACCGATAACGATTTACAAAAACGCCATCCCTATAAAGAGTGGATGACCAAAAATGTTAAACAGTTAACCCCTTTTGAAGATCTCGCTGATGAGCACCTTGGTAAACGTGATATTGACGATAGCATGCTCGCAACCTACCAAAAGCAGTTTGGTTACTCGTTTGAAGAGCTTGATCAAGTCATCCGTCCACTTGGTGAAAACGGCTACGAAGCAACTGGCTCGATGGGTGATGATACTCCATTTGCTGTACTATCAACGCGACCGCGGGTTATCTATGACTACTTCCGACAAAAATTTGCCCAAGTTACCAATCCACCGATTGACCCGCTACGTGAAGCGCATGTCATGTCTTTATCGACCAGTATTGGTCGTGAAATGAATGTTTTTGCCGAAGCTGAAGGACAAGCTCATCGGGTGTCATTCAAATCGCCCGTTTTACTTTATTCTGATTTTAAGCAATTAACATCGCTAGAATCGAAATATTATAAAATGGATGTGCTTGATATTACTTATGATATTGATGATAGTCTCAGTGACGCTATCGAACAACTATGTGGCGATGCTGAAAACAAAGTCCGCTCAGGTACGGTTCTGTTAGTTTTATCAGATAAAAACATTGCTGCCGATCGTTTACCGATCCCCGCACCCATGGCAGTTGGCGCGGTTCAACAGCGTTTAGCTGAACAAAATTTACGCTGTGATGCCAATATTATCGTTGAAACCGCTAGCTGCCGTGACCCTCATCAATTTGCTGTCTTAATTGGTTTTGGTGCCACCGCGATCTATCCTTATCTAGCTTACGAAACACTGGCACAAATGATTGATCATGGCATATTAAACAAACGCTATCGTGAAGCGATGCTAAATTATCGTAATGGCATAAACCAAGGGCTTTATAAAATCATGTCTAAAATGGGCATATCAACTATTGCCTCTTACCGCTGTGCTAAGCTCTTCGAGGCGGTCGGTTTGCATGATGAGGTAGTTAAGGCATGCTTTTTGGGCGTAAGTAGTCGGATTAATGGTGCCGATTTTACTGATTTCCAACACGATTTATTTGAGTTATCAAAACGGGCTTGGTCAAAACGTAAACCGCTTGAAGCAGGGGGGTTATTAAAGTATATCCAAGGGGGTGAATACCACGCTTACAACCCTGATGTTGTGCTGTCATTACAAAAAGCAGTTAATTCTGGTGATTACAATCAATATCGGCAGTATGCCAATATTGTCAATAACCGCCCTGCGGCAACCCTGCGGGATTTATTAAAATTGAGTCCACCACCGGGAGCGGCAATTAACATCGATAGCGTTGAAACCAGTGACGCATTATTTAAACGCTTTGATTCGGCGGCAATGTCAATTGGCGCATTAAGTCCTGAAGCGCATGAATCTCTTGCACAAGCGATGAACACCTTAGGAGGATACTCCAATTCCGGTGAAGGGGGAGAAGATCCCGCTCGTTACACGACCAATAAAGTATCGCGCATTAAACAAGTTGCTTCTGGGCGTTTTGGCGTAACGCCGAGCTACTTAATGAGTGCCGATGTAATTCAAATTAAAGTGGCCCAAGGTGCCAAGCCCGGTGAAGGTGGGCAACTACCGGGTGATAAAGTTACCCCTTACATTGCCAAATTACGTTTCTCAGTACCCGGTGTCACCTTAATTTCACCGCCACCACATCATGATATTTACTCGATAGAAGATTTAGCGCAGCTAATTTTTGATCTCAAGCAGATCAATCCAAAAGCGATGATCTCGGTTAAATTGGTCTCCGAACCAGGGGTTGGGACCATTGCAACGGGGGTAGCTAAAGCTTATGCTGACATGATAACTATTGCTGGCTATGATGGTGGCACCGGCGCCAGTCCACTCACTTCGGTAAAATATGCGGGCTCGCCTTGGGAGCTTGGATTAGTTGAAACCCAACAAGCATTAGTCGCTAATGGACTTCGTCATAAAATTCGCCTGCAAGTTGATGGTGGGTTAAAAACGGGCTTAGATATTGTTAAAGCAGCAATTTTAGGTGCAGAAAGTTTTGGTTTTGGTACCGCTCCAATGGTGGCGTTAGGCTGTAAATATTTACGTATTTGTCACCTTAATAACTGTGCAACAGGTGTGGCCACTCAAGATGAGAAACTACGCCGTGAGCACTACCATGGTTTGCCAGAAAAAGCGATGAACTATTTTCGATTTATTGCGCAAGAAACACGCGAAATAATGGCAGAATTAGGCGTCACTCGTATCATTGATTTAATTGGCCGTACTGATTTATTAGTTACATTAGCGGGTTTAACGGCAAAACAAACTAAACTTAATTTATCGAGCTTATTGAAGACCGCTGCGCCGATTGATGGTCATGCCATTTATCATACAGAACTTAATCCTCCTTTTGATAAAGGCATATTAAATGTGGAGATTATGGCTCAGGCTAAAAGTGCGATTGATCTTAAACAGACAAAATCGTTCTATTTTGATATTCAAAACACCAACCGTTCGATTGGTGCAACCTTATCAGGCTATATCGCACAACAATATGGTGATCAAGGCGTAACTGGCGAGCCTATTAAACTAAATTTTAATGGCACAGCAGGGCAAAGTTTCGGTGTTTGGAATGCTGGCGGTGTAGATCTTACCTTGACCGGTGATGCTAATGATTATGTTGGCAAAGGCATGGCGGGCGGGCGCATTGTGATTAGCCCGCCGATAGGCTCTGCGTTTTTAAGCCATGAAGCCACCATTATTGGCAATACCTGTTTATATGGTGCGACGGGCGGCAAATTATTTGCGGCAGGTAAAGCGGGTGAGCGCTTTGCAGTACGAAACTCTGGCGCAATCAGCGTGGTTGAAGGTATTGGTGATAATGGCTGCGAATATATGACGGGTGGAATGGTTTGTGTACTGGGTAAAACGGGCGTCAACTTTGGTGCGGGCATGACCGGCGGATTTGCCTATATTTTAGATGAAGATGGTGAATTCAAAAAACGAATCAACCGCGAGTTAGTCGAAATACTTGATGTTGCTGATTATGCGATCCACGAAGAGCATTTACGCGGCTTAATCATGGAACATGCGCAATTAACACATTCATCAAGAGCAGACGATATTCTTAGCCACTGGCAAAAATATGCCAAACAGTTTGTCTTAGTCAAACCAAAATCAAGCGATGTGAAAGCACTGCTTGGGCACCGTAGCCGATCGGCGGCTGAATTGCGTGTTCAGGCGCAATAGGAGGAGGTACCAATGAGTCAGAATGTTTATCAATTTATCGATTTGCAGCGTGTTGATCCGCCTAAAAAATCGCTAAAAATTAGGAAGATCGAGTTTGTCGAAATCTATGAAGGCTTTTCATCTTCTCAAGCAACCGCTCAGGCCGATCGCTGCTTATCATGCGGTAACCCTTATTGCGAATGGAAATGTCCGGTACATAATTACATCCCTAACTGGCTTAAACTCATTAATGAAGGACACATAATGGCTGCGGCAGAACTCTGCCACCAAACCAATAGTCTACCCGAAGTGTGTGGTCGTGTTTGTCCGCAAGATCGACTATGCGAAGGTGCATGCACTTTAAACAGTGAATTTGGCGCCGTAACTATTGGTAATATTGAACGTTATATCACGGATGAAGCGTTTAAAATGGGTTGGCGACCCAATCTTGAACACGTTGAGATGACCGGTGAACGTGTGGCGATTATTGGCGCAGGGCCAGCAGGGCTAGCATGTGCAGATGTACTCGTTCGTAATGGTGTAAAGCCGGTAGTCTATGATCTTCACCCTGAAATTGGCGGGTTATTAACCTTTGGGATCCCCGCGTTTAAACTCGATAAAGAGGTGTTAATTAATCGTCGCCATATTTTTACTGCGATGGGCATTGAATTTCGGCTCAATACCGAAGTCGGTAAAGATGTTGCATTAAAAACATTACTCGATGAATTTGACGCCGTATTTATTGGCGTTGGTACTTACCAATCAATGCATGGAGGACTCGAAAATGAAGATGCAAAGGGAGTTTACGAAGCGTTGCCATTTTTAATTGCCAACACTAAACAGCTGATGAAACACCAACCAGATAAAGCAACGCCTTATGTTGATATGAAAAATAAACGTGTTGTGGTGCTTGGTGGTGGTGATACTGCGATGGATTGTGTCCGCACCTCGATCCGGCAAGGCGCGAGTAACGTAACGTGCGCCTATCGTCGTGATGAAGCCAATATGCCTGGCTCCAAGCGCGAAGTTAAAAATTCGCGCGAAGAAGGCGCGGCGTTTTTATTTAACGTACAGCCGGTAAGCATTGAGATCGACAACAATGGCCAAGTAACGGGCATTAAAATGGTTAAAACCCAGCTAGGTGAGCCTGATAATCATGGTCGACGCTTAGCGATTGCGATCGAGGGTTCTGATTTTGTCCTGCCCGCCGATGCGGTGATTATGGCGTTTGGCTTTAAACCCCATAGTCTACCTTGGCTGGAGCAACACAATATCGAGCTAGATAAGCAAGGTCGAATTATTGCACCAGAAAGTAACGCTTACCAGACCTCTAACCCGAAAGTCTTTGCCGGTGGCGATGCAGTAAGGGGATCAGATCTGGTTGTTACCGCAATAGCCGAAGGGCGCAAAGCCGCCGAAGGTATTCTTCAGCGCCTAGATACGTCGTTATTAAATAAAGCTTAAGGCAAGTTGTTTCGCGGGCACTTTTGCTCACTAAACTTTATAAAACTTCACAATATATCATCTTACTTACTGATTGAAGTTACTCTTTACAGTAAATTGATTAATTCTTTACAGATGAAAATATAAGCGTTACTATTAGGCGAAACTTATTGAGATAGTATAAGAATAATAAAATGAATGGGTTAATAACTTGAATAACAGCTTTGAAAAAGAATTATGTACGAGATTAAACAAATTTAATATTAAAAAGTATAAATTTTTGTTTTTTGATCGCAGCGCCTTTATTGCTCCTGCAATTTTTTCTACCTATCCTGATGAATGGACGACGTTCTATCAACAGCAAAAACTGTACTACAGCGACCCGATTATTAATTTAGCTAAAACAACCGTAAAGCCGTTTGCTTGGGGCTCTGTCGCTAACTATCTACCCTCACAAGACCAAACATTTTTCAAATTAAGCAAACAATATGGTATTCATGATGGTTACACCTTTAGCACCCATGATGCGTTAGGTCATTGTGCTTTTCTTAATCTACTCTGCGATGAAAATAACGCAATTGATTGTACGTTCTTTGAACGTCACCGCGCAGAGTTGCAAATGGTATTAGTTGATCTCTACGATCTCTATTTACAGCAACACAAACATATGGAGTATTATCGTAACCGAGCTTATCTAATGATTTCAGACAAAGAAAAACAAGTACTTAAGCTAGGTTGTGATGGTTTAAAGTATAAGGATATCGCGCTTAAATTAGGCATTTCGGAAAGAACAGTTAAGTTTCATATAAGTAAAATTGTTGAAAAATTAGATGTTGGTAATGCGAAACAAGCCTTTTTAAAATGTAAAGAGTTGAATGTTATTTAAGCAGTTCGAATTGTGCGCAAATAAGTTTTATGCTCTTGTTTGCACTTTTGTTTTTTGCTTAAATTTGATAAAAAACAATTAAATAAAATTGTTTTTTTCTGCGTTTTTTCGTTTTTTTATTACTCGGTCTACACTTTAGTACAGTTGTGAGGATTAACTGTTTAAAGGTAGAATTAACCAAAAGTTAAATATAACTAATTGATTTCATATTGAAAAGGAACAGATATGTCAAACAGCTATCAAAACGAAGTGCCCGCAGCTCGTGTTAATATTCAGTTAGACCTACATACGGGTGGAGCACAGAAAAAAGTTGAGCTACCGTTAAAAATTTTGACAATGGGTGATTACAGTCACGGTAAAGATGATAGACCGCTAGCTGAAAAAGAAAAAGTGTCTATTGATAAAAACAATTTCGATTCGGTATTAAAAGATTTAAATCCTCAAGCAAAAATTACCGTTGAAAACACATTAGCTGGCGATGGCTCTGAAGTTAATGTCGATCTTGATTTTCAGTCAATGAAAGACTTTACGCCAGAACAAGTTGCTAAAAAAATTCCACAGTTGCGCTCTTTACTTGCGATGCGTAACTTACTTCGCGACCTAAAATCTAACTTAATGGATAATGCGACATTTCGTCATGAATTAGAAAAAATTGTTAAAAACGAGCAATTATCTGATGAATTACGCGCAGAGTTAGAGGCAATCGTTGCAGAAAGTACTAAAGCGTAATATTGATCGCATTAACGATAACATTATTACTTAATCTTCTTTAGTAAAGTTACAGTGAATAAAATTAAGTACAAGGAAACAAACATGTCAGTACAAAAAGAACAGAGCGCAGCTCAGGCCGTTACTCAAGATGCCAGTAGCGTATACCAATCCTTATTTAATAAAATTAATTTAAACCCTATTGCTAAAGCGCAAGACATGGACAAATATGAAGACAACGATGTTTTATCAGAATCTTCAACCAATGAACGCGTGACGGTAGCGGTCAATATTCTACTAAAAATGATTCAAGATTCATCACAAAAAGTAGAAAAATTAGACAAGCACCTATTGGATTATCACATTAGCCAAATCGACCAAAAATTAAGCCAACAGCTTGATGCTATTATGCACCATCCAGTGTTCCAAGAGATCGAATCAACGTGGCGTGGACTAAAATTTTTAGTTGATCGTACCGATTTCCGTCGTAATGTTAAAATAGAGCTACTCGATGTATCAAAAGAGGCATTACGCCAAGATTTTGAAGATGCGCCTGAAATCAATCAAACTGGTTTTTACCGCCATACTTACATCCAAGAATATGACACACCAGGTGGTGAACCACTAGGCGTAACTATTTCTAACTACGAGTTTGACCGTGGTCCACAAGATATTGCATTGCTGCGTAACGTATCAAAAGTTGCTGCCGCAGCACATATGCCATTTGTTGCCTCTGTTGGTCCTAAATTCTTTGGTAAAGAGACCATGGAAGAAGTTGCCGCAATAAAAGACATTGCTAACTACTTTGATCGTGCTGAATATACTAAATGGAATAGCTTTAGAGATACCGACGATTCACGTTATATCGGCTTAACGCTGCCACGCGTACTAGCTCGTTTACCTTATGGTCCTGAGACGGTACCGGTACGTAGCTTCAACTATATTGAAGATGTAAAAGGTCCTGATCATGAGCGTTATTTATGGGCTAATGCGTCATTTGCGTTTGCAGCAAATATGGTACAAAGTTTTGTCCGTAATGGTTGGTGTGTACAGATCCGTGGTCCACAAGCAGGTGGTTTAGTTGAAGATCTGCCTATTCATTTATATGATTTGGGGACGGGTAACCAAGTTAAGATCCCAACCGAAGTATTAATTCCGGAAACGCGCGAGTTTGAATTCGCCAATCTTGGTTTTGTGCCATTATCATTCTATAAAAACCGTGATTATGCTTGCTTCTTCTCAGCTAATTCATCGCAAAAACCAGCGTTATATGATACTAAAGAAGCGACCGCGAATAGCCGTATTAACTCACGTTTACCTTATATCTTCCTACTGTCACGTATTGCGCATTACCTTAAAGTGATCCAACGTGAAAATATAGGCGCGACCAAAGATCGACGCGTACTTGAGTTAGAGCTTAATAAATGGATCAACAACCTTGTCACCGAAATGACCGATCCAAGTGATGAAGTTCAAGCTTCGCATCCATTACGTCAAGCACAAGTTATTGTTGAAGATATTGATGATAATCCAGGCTTCTTTAAAGTGAAAACCTTCTTAGTTCCTCACTTCCAAATTGAAGGAATGGATATCAACTTATCGATGGTATCGCAAATGCCAAAGGCAAAAGCTTAATTATTAGTGAATAAAAAATGGCGGATACCAATTGGATTCGCCAACTAATAAAAGTCTAATAAATTAGGTTTAGCGTCTTAAACCTAAAGTGGAGCCAATAAGAATAATGAAAATATATCGTCCTTTGTGGAATGAAGGTGTGTTTTTAACGCCTGAACAATTTCAACAGCAAAGCATGTGGGAAGTTTATAGCAATCAACAGCTTGCAAAACTTTATCTCGGTAATCCTTGGGGAGTTGAGCGGTTGCAAATTGATGCACAAGCTTTAACGCTTGACCGCTTAAGCCTACATACATTAAGCCTACGTTTTGCTGATGGTACCTTAGTCGATACCGATATTGCTGATAATTTGCCAACGACTCGCAACTTAGCTACCGATGTTCCGCCTGCAAACGATGAAATCACGGTTTATATTGGCTTACCGCTTTTACAAGCTAACGGTGAAAACTGTGCGTTTGATAATCAAACTATCGAACGGCCGATGCGCTACCGCCAAGAATGGGTTGAAGTAAAAGACCTATTAGGTAATGGTAATGAAACCATTGCGGTTGAACGCTGCGCACTCAGTTTTTTATTCGATTTTGAAGATCATAGCGAATACCTAACCTGTCCGATAGCGAAATTAAAACGGGATCTCAATGGACGGTTTGTATTAGACAACCAATACTTACCCCCACTATTAAATTTACAAACCCAAAGTGGCTCGCTAACTAAAGAACTCGATCTCCTTTGCGTACAAATCCAAGCTAAACGCCAACGTTTAATGGGCATGCGCCATGAGCGCAATCAACAAATGGCCGAGTTTGCGGTGGCTGATGTATCGCTATTTTGGCTACTCAATGCCTTAAACAGCTTTGAACCACAGTTAAAATTTTTACGTGATAATTCAACGATTCATCCAGAAAATCTTTATCAAAAACTGATCGGTTTAACGGGTGCGTTACTGACTTTTTCACTTGCACATGATGTCGATAAAATTCCGGCTTACCAGCATCACAACTTAAATGCCGTCTTCCCTCCGCTATTTGAATTAACGCGTAACTTATTGGAAGAGAGCTTACCATCAAGGGTAATAAAAATTGATCTGGTACATGATAAAGACACCTTATGGACCGGCCGATTAAATGATGGACGCCTAGTTGAAGAAGCGGATTTCTATTTATCCGTGCGCTCTAGCATGCCAGGACATCAGTTACAATCTCAATTCCCAGTATTATGTAAAGCTGGGGCGCCAGATGATGTGAGGCAAATTATTCACTCGGCCTTATCTGGTATTCCAATTAAGCCGTTAAGCCATGTGCCGGCCGCTATTCCAATGCGACTTGAAAACCAATATTTTGCCCTTGATTTATCACATAGTGCAGCAAAAAACATGCTATTAAACCGCTGCTGTGAATTTTATGTGCCAAGGGCGATGCCAGATATTTCATTAGAACTCTTTGCGGTACTGCGATCATAAGGTCAACAGAATGAGTGTAGAACAAGAAAATAAAACAATTGATCAATTATTAAGAGACACAATACTTACCGTAGTGGAGCTAAGAGAAGGTGCCGATATTGCGTCGGTAACTAAACTCTACAAACAGTGCAAACAGCAAGTGACCACCGTTCGCGAGTACTTAAAAAAAGCGCAATACAACCAAGATATTATTGATGATATTAGCTATGCGCAGTGTGCGCTATTAGACGAAGTGGTACTGCTTTGCAGTAAAGATAGCAGCACCCCGCGCGATTATGACGAATGGTTAGGTGCGCCTTTACAAGTTGTCTTTTTTAATAATCACAATGCTGGCTATGACTTATTTGAAAAAATTCGTACACGGTTACGCGCCGATAAAAAAGAGGCGCTGGTGCTAAGCTGTTTTGATCGCGTACTCGGTATGGGCTTCCAAGGTTGTTACTTAGATCAACCGCAGATGGAGCGCGAGCACCTGATCATCGCTTTAAGGGAATCATTGCTCGGCAATGAAATAGAAGAGTCGCACCCCATTATTGAGCAAACCAAAAGCTACCGTTATTTTGGTCGAAAATCCATGCTAATACTATGCACTTTAGCATCGGTCGCCTTGGCGGTAGGGCTTTACTTCTTACTCGACCACAAACTTAACGCTCTTTTAGCGCCGCTAATTCAATAAGGACTGATAATGAACAATTATCCTTGGCGAATACAGATCGTCTATGCGTTGCTGCTAAGCTTGATTATATTATGGATCTTTTTACCGATAACAATTGGTCTAAAACTGTTAGGTTCAACGCTTGCCGTTGTAATTGCGGGGACGCTTTTCTACCGCTTACTGCGCTACCGACGGCTACTCAATGCCGCCACTAAAAATATTGCGTTTTTAGCACAAAAATTAGATTTACTGCCCGCTAGGCAGCGATACCGTTTACCGCTATTTTTAGTGACAGGTAACAGCGCCAAGGCGTTTTTCCCCAGCGATTTAACCTTAGCTGAGCAAAACATCGTGGTATCCTCTGAAGCCGTTTGGATCTATGTTGAAGAGTATTCAGAGCTACCGATAGTGTTTGATTCATTAGTGGCACGTTGGCCTGATATGCTGGGTCGAATTGGCCTATTGTTAGCGGTAGCGCCAGAAGAAGAGAGCAAAGCGGGACTTTTTACTGCAAAGCTACAAGCGTTTCGCCAATCGTGGGTTGATACTTGCAAAATGGCAAAGTACCGCTTGCCGGTTTACGTTTCGGCTCATATTTCACTTAATAGTTTACATTACCATGATAATGCGACCTTACCTGTTTATTGGTACCAAATTATTGCGCAAAAACTCTATTTATTAGATGAATATTTATCACCGCTAGACAATTGGGTTCATGATAAAACTATCAACTCGCTCGAAAGGCAACAACGCTTGTCAGTTAGAGTGATGCTGAATGAATATCAAGCTTGGATAAAAACCAACATTCTTGATGTGCTTAGCGATCCAAAGCAACCCCTTACTAAATGTATACCGGTAGGGACGGTCATTTATCCACTCAATAGCCAGCAAGTCAACGATAACCTGATTGAGCGCATGTTTGCTAGTGTTACCACTTTATCGTTACCTCACAGCAAAACAAGTGAGAAGCAGATCATTGCGCCGCCCGATCGGCTAATCAAATTTATGCCGATTGCCTACCCTAATTCGCCAATTAGGAAAACCGTTTGCAATATGATTGTCATTACGGCGCTATTTCTTATGGCGGCGTTAGGTGCCTCATATTGGAATAATATCAAACTGGCACAGCAGGTACATAGTGATATCCATACTTATGATCTTATCGCGATGGACAGTTATAGCGAAAAACGCGAAGCGTTGGCGCTATTAAAGGCCGATAGACGTCTACTCAATGACTATTTTAAACAAGGCGAACCGATAAAATTAGGTTTAGGTCTGTATCATGGGCAGCGTTTACTTGAGCCATTAAGCCAAGCAATTAGCCGTTATGTGCCTGAGCCTCCGCCGCCGCCAGCACCACCTCCGCCGCCACCACCGCCAGCGCCGGATCCTACGCCGCCAATATTCTCATTTGATGCACTGTCGTTATTTGAAAGTGGCAAAATGCAGCTAAAACCAGAAGCGACGAAAACATTAATTGACGCGCTCATGGCCATTAAACTGTATATGCAACAAAACAGTAGCAAAGGTTGGTTGGTGCTTGTTTCGGGTCACACCGACACCACCGGCGATAGTAATAAAAATCAGCAGCTATCACTAGACAGGGCAGCTGCTGTCAGGAATTGGATGATCCAAGCCAGCAATATTCCTGAAAACTGTTTCGCTGTACAAGGGTACGGCGCAAATAAACCGTTGGTAAGTAATGACACGCCGCAAGGGCGAGCACAAAATCGACGAGTTGAAATCAGCTTAGTTCCTCAAATATCAACCTGCAAGTTGATAGATGAAAACTAAAATTTAGTACTAACAACGATAATAAGGAGTTAAACAATGGCAGTTCCAGCGTATATGTTTTTAAAAGATGATGGCGGCTCTGAAATCAAAGGTTCAGTAACTGTTGATGGACGCGAAGGAAGCGTAGAAGTTGTTGAATTTGATCATCAAGTCTATATCCCAACTGATGGTAACACAGGTAAATTAACCGGTACTCGCGTACACAAAGCACTACAATTTGTAAAAGAAGTTGATTCTTCATCTCCTTACCTTTACAAAGCCGTAACTACTGGTCAAAACCTAAAATCAGTTGAAATCAAATGGTATCAAATTGATAACGCAGGTCAAGAAGTTGAATATTTCAATACCTTAATGGAAGGCGTAAAAATCGTATCTGTTAAACCTGAAATGTACAACGTCAAAGATCCAGCAAAAGAACAATACAATCACTTAGAGCGTATTGAACTACGTTATGAAAAAATCACCTGGACTTACAAAGATGGCAACATCATCCACTCAGACAGCTGGGTTGAAGGTCGTAGCTAGTTTTAAGGTACATTACGTCACAATATTCTGCCGGATAACGGCAGAATATTGCCATTATATTTAACCGTATCTACTTGCTAAGTATCAACTGATTGATATTTTTAGCGACCAAGTATATAGCGTTAAGTTATATGGTTAACAATATTGCACGGCAACATAATATTAAAAATATGATTTAAAAATAGACGATTAGCAGCACAATAATCAGCATCGTTAATTCAATGGCCATCGTTGAATGGTGTTCAATATAGTGCTCAACATTGTTCAGGCTATTTAAGCGCAAAATGGCAGAGCTTAACAAAATAAACAACAATAAAATGGGAAAAGGAAGAATCATGATAACCGATCCATCGACACTACTAAGACGGTTAAATCCATACTGTGCAAAAGCATTAGAGGCCGCTGCAGGACTTTGCCAAACCAGAGCCCATCTGGAAATCACGCCTGAGCATTGGTTATTAAAGTTATTAGAACAAGGTAATGGTGATATCACCGTTATCGCTCGTCACTACCAGCTTAATATGGACGAAATTTGGCAAGGACTATTGAGCTATTTAGACTCTTTACCGCACACCGTTAACCAAAAACCCAATTTATCATCATCACTGATAAACCTATTACAGGCGGCATGGTTAAAAGCGTCATTAGACGACCAAGAAGAGCACATTCGCTCAGTACATATACTGCAAGCGCTACAAGAAGCGCCCCATAGCTTAAAAGCGCAAGACGCTTGGCCTCTACTTAGTTTATCGGTTATCTCATTAAAACGCTTACGCGTAAAACTCGACGACATGTCAGATGAAAATCCACAAACTCAAGCTTATGAAAGCAGTCAGGCTATTACTGATACGGCCGAGCAAGCGGTACAAGTGACACCCGTTAAAAGTGACACTCCAGCCCAAAGCACAACCGATAATGCGCAAACGCAAAAACACCACCAAGCGGCATTAAGTCGTTTTTGTGAAGATGTGACAGAAAAGGCGCGCGCGGGCAAAATTGACCCCGTTTTTGGTCGTGATAGTGAAATTAGACAAATGGTCGATATTCTATCAAGAAGACGCAAAAACAACCCTATTTTAGTCGGTGAACCCGGGGTAGGTAAAACGGCACTGGTCGAAGGGCTCGCTTTACGCATTGTCGAAGGTAATGTACCAACCAACTTAAAAGAGGTGGCGATTATGACGCTCGACCTCGGTTTACTACAAGCTGGAGCAGGCGTTAAAGGCGAGTTTGAACAACGACTTAAAAATGTCATCGATGCCGTCCAACAATCAGCCACGCCTATTTTATTATTTATTGATGAAGCGCATACCATTATTGGTGCGGGTAACTCTGCTGGTGGCGCCGACGCGGCTAATTTATTAAAACCGGCACTGGCGCGTGGCGAATTACGCACGATTGCGGCAACCACCTGGTCTGAATATAAACAATACTTTGAAAAAGATGCCGCCTTAGAGCGCCGTTTCCAGATGGTTAAAGTCGATGAGCCAAATGATGAAATGGCATGTTTAATGTTACGCGGCTTAAAATCGCGTTATGCTAAGCATCACGGTGTACATATTTTAGATCAAGCGGTAAAAACAGCCGTCATGCTCTCTCGTCGTTATATTAGTGGTCGTCAACTACCCGACAAAGCGGTTGATCTACTTGATACCGCATCGGCGCGTGTACGTATGGGGCTGGACACCACGCCAGAATCGATCACCAAGCTACAGGCAAACATCACCTCATTACAGCTAGAACAACAGGCATTGCTTGCCGACCAAAGTTTAGGGGAAGACGATTTACAACAGCGCGTTGATGAAATCATCGCCCAAACTACACAATTAGAGCAGGATTTACACACTGCTCAGCAACAGTTTGCGCAAGAAAAGGCATTGGTACAAAAACTCATTGAATTACGGGCTAACGATAACCAAGGCGACAAAAAACTCACTCAGCAGATTAAAGAGACGCAGCAAGAGCTGCAGACCTTACAAAATCATGCTCCGCTACTTTCACTCGATGTCGATAGTCGAACGGTATCGACCGTGATTGCCGACTGGACGGGCGTGCCACTTGAAAGCTTATTAAAAGATGAGCAAAGTCACTTACTCAATATTGAAGATGATCTACGTAACCGGGTGGTTGGGCAAGATATCGCATTATCCGAATTGGCCAGACGTATTCGCGCGGCGAAAACCGGCTTAACCTCTGAAGATGCACCAATGGGCGTCTTCTTATTAGTCGGGCCATCGGGCGTGGGTAAAACTGAGTGTGCACTGGCACTAGCTGACACTCTATTTGGCGGTGAACAATCATTGGTTACCATCAACATGTCAGAATACCAAGAAGCGCACACCGTCTCACAATTAAAAGGCTCACCGCCGGGTTATGTCGGTTATGGTCAAGGCGGCGTATTAACCGAAGCTGTACGCAAAAGGCCCTATAGCGTAGTGCTACTCGATGAAGTTGAAAAAGCCCATAAAGACGTGCTAAATCTATTTTATCAAGTATTCGACCGCGGCTTTATGCGTGATGGTGAAGGTCGTGAAATCGACTTCCGTAATACCTTAATCTTAATGACCTCTAACTTAGGTAGTGACCAATTAATGGCGCTATTTGAAGAGATGCCAGATGCGCCCGTTGCGACGCAGCAAGAGCTATTAAGACCGATTATTCGTGAGCACTTCCAACCTGCGCTATTAGCTAGGTTCCAAACGGTGATCTTCACCCCGCTTGCGCGTGACGCAATGCGCCAAATTGTCCAGATGAAATTTAACAAAGTGGCGCAGCGACTCAATCGCCATTATAAAATTAGTTTTAATGTTGGCGAAGCGCTGTATGAGCAGCTGGTTGATGCTTGTCTATTACCTGATACTGGTGCGCGCAATATCGATAGCATCTTAAACCAACAGATTTTACCGGCGGTATCAAACTTATTACTGCAAAAGCAATCGTCAGACCAAACCAAACAGACACTCAGCCTCGATTTTATTGAGGAGGAAGGGATTGTTTTAGCGTGGGGCAATGGCCAAGAAAAAGCAAAACCGAAACCGAAACAGAAGGTTACTAAAGCTAAAAAGCCTAAAAAAGTAACTGAAAAATAGGCGATTTATTCGAGCATGACGATAATCAAATAAATATGGTGTTAGTAAAACAATAACAACATAAAGTGAAAGGAGTAACACCTTGGCAAAAGAGGCGCAAAGCACATTACAAGCATTTGCTAACGGCGTAGCCGGTGTGCGGCATAATCGCTATACCTTAAGCATTACCGATATGGCGTCTTCCATAGCGGTGCTATCGGTTAAGGGTAGCGAGCAGCTTAATGAGCCGTGGTATTATGCGATCACTTTCACCAGTGCTGATAAAAATATTCGCGTTAGCTCGGCATTAGGTCAGCCGGCATCGTTGGCATTTTTAGCGCCAAACCTGCTAACGCAGGTCACCCACATTAGCTCACTCGATAAACCAGCAATGCCGCGCACCTTATATGGCGTGGTAACCGAGTTTGCTCAGCTATCGGTCAATAAAGATGAAGCGCATTATCGGCTGGTACTGCAGCCACGGCTGGCGCTATTTGCTAATGACCATTATAGCGCCATTTACCAAAACCAAAGTGTGGTCAGCGTGGTGGAAGAGGTGCTGCGCCGCCATGGTTTTACTGGCGTCGATTACCGCTTAGCGTTAAAAGACAGCTACCCCGCCCGGGAGTTTATCACGCAATGGCAAGAGAGCGACCTGGCGTTTATTCAGCGTTTATTGGCCGATGTCGGCATCTGGTTACGCTTTGAAAGCCACGCCGAACACAACTGTGATGTATTGGTATTAAGTGATTACGAACAGGGTTTTGAGGACGTCGGCAGTCTTGGTTACACGCAACCGAGTGGCATGGCGGATAACGCCCGTGATAGCGTGTGGGATTTACAATTTGCCAGCAAAAGCGTAGCGCGTCAGGTGAAGGTAAATGATTATAATTATCGAGAAGCACCAGCCGACCTTCACGCACAAATAAACTCACAACCTAAAGAGGTTACCACCGCCGGCACCGATTACCGCTATGGTGAGCACTTTAAACGTAAAGGCGATGACAACATTATTGAAAGCGGCAGTTGGTATGCCAAAATCCGCCATCAGCAGCAGATTAGCGAACAGATTATTATTCACGGTAACGCTAATGACTACCACTTAGCCCCAGGGCAACGGCTGATGATTAGCGGCAGCCCGATCAACGGCATCAGTGAAGGGATAGTGATTTTAGCGACCGAGTGCTATGGTGACCGCAGCGAGGCCTATCACGTTAAGTTTACCGCTATGCCGTATAACGTACTAAAACCGTATCGCCCAGCACCGTTACCGTGGCCACAGGTGACCGGCACACTGCCGGCGCGGGTGACCAGTCCAGATAATGACACCTATGGTTATATTGACACCATGGGGCGCTACCGCGTTAAATTTGATTTTGATTTAAAAACCTGGCGCAGTGGAGAAGAGAGCTTATGGGTGAGGCTAGCAAAACCGTATGCCGGCGACCGCTATGGTTTCCACTTCCCCTTAATCGATGGTACCGAGGTGGCTATCGCTTTTACCGGTGGCAATCCTGATAGACCGTATATTGCCCATGCCATGCATGACAGCACACATCCTGACCCTGTCACGACTATCAATAAACACCGCAATGTGCTGCGAACGCCAGCCAACAACAAGCTGCGCATGGATGATAAACGCGGGCAAGAGCATATCAAACTGGCTACCGAGTACGGCAAAAGCCAGCTTAATCTCGGCCACTTAGTTAATCAAAACAGAGAACAACGCGGTGAAGGCTTTGAGCTACGCACCGACGAATGGGGCGCCATTAGCGCGAATAAAGGTTTATACCTAACCGCACAAAGCGAGCCACAAGCCCAAGGTCAGCAGCTCGATATGCAAGGCGCGATTGCCCAGCTGGAAAACGCCTTATCGATTGCCAAAGCGCTACAAAATGCCGCCAATAGCGCGCAGGCGCACCCCGCTGATCTCGACAGCCAACAGCAGCTACAAAGCGCACTAAAGCAGCTAACCGAAGCAGGCATGATTGCTTACGCGCCAGCCGGTATAGGCCTCACCAGTGATGAGAATATTCAGCTCTCCAGCGGTAATAGCATCAGCTTAACCAGTGAACAGCAGACCGACATTAGCGCGCTTAATAATATCACCTTAACCTCATCTGAGGCGGTCGGCATCTTCGCCCATAAAGCGGGTATGAAGCTACTGGCTAACCAAGGCCAAGTCGAACTGCAAGCCCAAAACGACGCGTTAGATGTGGCAGCTAAACAAGAGATAAACATTGACAGTGTTGATGGCCATATCACTATCACCGCCAAGAAAGAGATCATCCTTATTAGCGGTGGCAGTTATATCAAAATCGATGCATCAGGTGTTGAATTAGGTTCATCAGGGAATGTCACCATAAAAGCCTCTGCGCTACAAAAAATGGGACCGGCAAGTATGAGTAATAATATTAAAGCACTATCTGAGCCTGTAACTAACAATGGTATGAAGTTTCGGTTTATTGATGAAAATGGTTTACCTCATGTTAATGAAAATTATATAGCTCAACTACCAAATGGGAAAAAAATTCAAGGTGTTAGTGATAGTCAGGGATATACACAAACTTTTTTTTCCACTAATTCACAAGAGCAAATAAAACTTGAATTGATAGAATCATAAAATTAGACGATAAAAGGAAAAAAGGAAAAAAGGAATTAATTATGCCTGATAATAGAATATTAAGAGGGGTAACAAAGCCGATTCAAAATGGAAATGTTTCGGTGAAAGACGTAGTTTTTTCTAAAAAAAAGCCTTTATTTATCCTTTTTAGTTTTTCAGGTGAACATGGTGCAAGTGATTTTTTAGCTTCGGCTAAATATAAACAAGAACGATTAAAAAGAAAATATCCGTTAGCTGAAATAAGAATTGTAGAAGGCTTCAAACTAATTGATGAGTTCAAAAAAGAATGGGTTAAATTATACAATGAACTCGACGCTGAATCCATATATCAGCTCTGGGAAGTTCACTATTTTGGACATGGCAATCAAGATTGTCTTTTACTCGATGATAAGGGGGTTAATTTACATTTTGTGAAGAATGATGAATTACCTATTTTACCTTGGCATCCTAATCGAGGTATTTTTGTATTGCATAGTTGCCGAGGCGCGGCATATGAAGATTATTTTTCTAAAGATAATATGGAGAGTAAAATTTGCCTAGCTCAGAGAATTTCAAATTTACAACAGACACGTTGTTTGGGGCAAGTTGTGTATGCTAATTTCTGTGCGCTTCCGTCAAAATATATTTTTGCTATGATGAATACTCCATCAATTAATCAAGTTATTTTAACTGAGGAAGAAAAAGAAGCTGAGATGAGATACCGATCTGAACCGATCACAAATAATGTTGCAATTTTTATGGGTGCTGATAAATCTCTATGGGGTTATGCTTTATTAACCGGGGCCACAGGTAAAAAAATTTTGAAAAATAAGCAACAATATGAAAATGCAATGGCTTCGTTGGAAAAAGTGATTTATCCAAAATATCAAATTTACTATGATGTAGAAATATTAAGTAGCCGAAATCAAATTATGCCCTGCCGAGTATTCAATAAAGGGGTACTAGAACAAGAGCATATTGTCGAGCTAGATAAATTTAATAATAACGATTTGGATTTTATCTAATGAAAAGAATTTATATGATCATCATGTTAATCACTTTAGCACTGTGCGTTAGCTTAGTGGTTAATTATATTTTGCTAGATAGAGATATTGAGCAAAAAGGAGAAAAAGCTATGGATTATACAATTTACCCATCATCAATGCCAGAAAATGCGTTGTGGCGCATAGAACAAGCAAAGCAAATGAATGAGCGAGCCTATACTACAGTTTTTGATGCTATCGATGATGAGAATACGATGATAGAGCTAGTTAAACATGCTTGGCAATGGGATAAAAACGCTATGATGCATTATTCTAGCATTAAAAGTAGAAAGGATATTCGCGGTGATAAACCAGATGATATGCTTTATTTCGATGAGTTTATGCAAAAATATCAAAGTAAGTTTTTAGACGACAATGGTAATCGTTTAATTGAGCCTAGTATATTCAACCAACCAAATGCATGGAGTTATATGCGAGATAGTTTTGCTGAATTAAAATACCCTTACGCATCTTATCGGATGGCATGGGTATGGGGTGGAGTGAGTGGATATGATAGTGATGGTATAGCTAGACCGTTAGAAGATAAAAATATTGAAAATTCAATTAAATACCTAAATTATGCAATGGAAGGTGGATATCGTAAACATGAAATGTTGGCGACCTGGACACTATTTGCTATTCAATCTAATTTTAAAAATGAAAAACGAACAGAGATTATCCCGTTAAGTGAATATCGCCCTTTATTGCCCAGTGAATGTTTAATTGTTGCAATTGATCACTACCAAATTGCAGCACAGCATAGCTCATTATTTGGAATTTTACGGGTAGCAGAGGCCTATTTGTATGGCATTGGTCGTGAACAAAGCTGGGTTAAAGCCTATGCTTGGAGCCAATTGCTTGATTATGCTTATCAAAAATTAGTACAAAGAAATAGCCCGCTTGATTGGAAAAAATATGAAGGTGATATCATTATTCAATATAACTTACCATTGAGTAAAAGATTGGCAAGGACCTTAACTGACGCACAACAACTTGAAAGTAAAAAAATTTTTGGAGAGCTTAAGAATACAATTATCAGTTGGGATCATGAAATTTGGTCAGAAGGTATTGATGATTTTTATCCAAAACCATAGCGAATATTGGTTATTAAAATATTAGGTAATTGCCATCATAAAATAAAGGTGCTCATAAGTAGAATTTCTCTTGCCTCAAACAGAGTCGGTCACAATGAAAAAGCACCATTTCAACTGTATTTACTAATAATTTTGAATGGCTATTTCAGATACTAAACAATGATAAAGATAATAGATAAAGGAATACATAATGGGTAGAAATGTAGTTAGACTTGGCGATCCTACCACTCATGGTGGTAAAGTGATCAGCGCTTCATCAAGTACGATTGTTGATGGCAAGGCGGTGGCATTGGTCGGCGATCTTGTCTCGTGCCCGCACGACGGTCATGGGGTTAATAAAATTATCGAGGGTTCGAGTACCTGTTATTCAGATGGTAAACCGGTGGTGCTCGATTATTCGTTGTGCGAATGTGGCTGTAAAGTGATGTCGACCATTACCTCTGCTGAAATGGAATAATCAGTATGTCGTGGCCTAAACCTGAAATAATTTCATTAAATCCGCCTGATAAGCCTAGACGTTGGTTTTGGATCGCGCTATTTGCGGCGTTTTTTATTATTACCACGCTATTTTTAATCGCAAGTTGGGGGGATAATGATTACTTCTCCTCACTCTCTTTTTGGCTAATTGCAATTGTGGTGCCGTTTGTTTTTGGCAGCGTGGCCTTAAGTATTCGCTTTTATCTGTATGGCTTGGCACAAGAACACTTTGACATTTGGCAACAAGAACAGCAGCAAATAGACGGCAACTGGCAAGAGTGGGCGATGTCGAGTGCCAGTATTATTGCCAGCTACTGGATAACCCCAAATGCACTGGACGAAACCGCGATTTTATGCAATCGAGTCGAGCTACCCATGCAATGTGATAAAGTGCTGGAGTTTGATGATAATAAACCTGATCATGAACACTATTTTGATGAGCTATTTTATCGGTTTGTTGAGCCGATAAATAAACTACCGGATAACACCCCGATCGCCATTACCGTATACTCCTCGTCGCAATCATATACTGCCCTTGATAATACGATTGAGGCCATCTATCGACGCCACAAAATAAATAAACCTTATTCGCTTACTCATCAAACGAGCGCTTATGCCCAACTAGAGCAAATTACCGACGTGATCGATACCCCGCAGCGGGCAGTGCAACTTATTATTGTTAATAACTTGCAATCAAAAGGCTCGGCATTTTTAGCCGCCTTATTATTAGCCGATAAGCAATTTGAGGCCGATGCGGATCAGCTGCTGGTTGAGTCCAACCTTTTACGCCCCATGGTGAGCGATAATATTGCGGCAGCAACCCAACAAATGGCCGAAATGCAGCCTGGGCTGGCGGGTGTTGCACAGTTGTGGTATGCCAATGTAGATAAAGCCAAGCAAATTGAAATAGCGAAAGGCTTGTCTGACCATGGCGTTTCACCCGATGGGATTAATGCTTTAGATAGCCTTGCTGGCCAACAAACCGATTTAGCCTATTGGTCATTATTGGCGTTAGGCAATAAACTAGTCAAACAATCGCAGCAAGACATATTACTCGTGACAAGCAGTCAAGGGCAATATCTATTTTCTGTTTTGACGCGCGCAGATTGAGGATAACGACATGAAGAATAAATGGAAAATTTTAGGGTTAGTTTTTATTACGTTATTTTGTGCTGTCATTTTTGCCACTGTTCTTGTGATGTGGGGTGAGACGTTAGGGTATAGTTCATTGGGGCAAAAAATAGCGATTTGGCTACAAGGGATGCTATTACTGCTTGCACTGCTGCTTACGCCAACGATTATTACCAATAGCCGTAAACTGTGGGCAAAAGATAAAGCCACTAGCGAATCATTAAATCCAGCAGCCAAAAAGCGCTTGGCGAAACCGCTGCTGTTTGCTGAATTTGTGGCGATTAAAAGCTTATTGCATCGGCACTATGGGTTTTTTTGGCGCCACCGCGTGACCAAATGTTTGGTACTAGGCACCCGTGACGATAGCGAACATTTAATACCCAATCTAACCACCGAGCGTTGGCAAACTAGCAATAACCTATTAATGGTATATGGCGGTGATTGTCACGAAGCGTTAAATGATGGTTGGTTGGTCGCCTTAAAAAAAACGTTTGGTCGTCTCCCATTATTACGCCACAAACCGCTCGATGCCATTATTTGGTTATTACCGCGCAATTACTTAACCTTAAATCGCAGTCAGCAAGCCTTACTTGAAAAAAGCATTATGCAAATTCAAGCGCGCAATAAATTAGTCGGCTGGCAACCGCCTATCTATTTAGTGAGCGCACAGGCAAGTAGCTGGTCGCAAGCGGGTCGAGTCGAGCAAGGCGTGGGGATATTATTTAATAGTTTAACTAGCGCGACCTTAAACAATGTTGATGCTCAAATCGAGCAATTAGCCAATCAGTGCTGCCAATTAGGTAGCCAGCAAGTCACTAAAGATAATCGTTATGCCTTTTTACTGCAATTAAGCCAAAATCTGCAACTACGCGATAAACCACTGATTAAACAGTGGCTGGCTAAATGGTTATCGCTACCAAAATCGCTGATGCCGCGCGGCTTGCTGTTTAGTCCTCCCGCGACCAATGACCTGAGTGCCGATGAGCAACGCTATCTACCAGAACATAATTTAGCCAATAGCCCGACGTGGCAAGCGATTGAGCTTGATACTAAACAACAACCCGGTAAGCGTGAAGGCGTAGACTGGGCGACGTTATGTTGGTCTATCATTATTGCAGTGATGCTTATTACCTGCGCTGGCGTATTGAGTTCATATTATAATAATCGGGCATTAATTAACCATAGCAGTGAATTAGTTGACCAGTTACAACAACAGCAAAATGGCACCTATTCTGCGCGCTTGCAAGCACAATACGCGCTGCAACTGCAATTGGAACAGTTGATCTACCGTCAACAGCAAGGTGTGCCGATCGGCTATCGCTTTGGTCTGAGCCATAATACACCGTTACTCGATACACTTTGGCATCATTATTTAACTGCCAATGATCGCAATATTGCCCAACCATTTTTTAATTGGCAAACTAACTACTTAAATCAGTTAACCGCTATGTCACCGGCCGATCCAAATCGCGTAAGCTTAGTGAATAATGGTCATCAGGTCTTAAAAGCCTATTTAATGCTGACCCGGCCAGATAAAACCGATCCCAAGTATTTGGGCGAGTTTGCCGGCAAGATGTGGGCGGCTCCCGCTGGCATTAGTGCTGGCGAGTGGCAAAAGTTAATGCCGGAGCTGATCACCTTTTGGAGCCAAAGCTTAATTGAACACCCGAGCTGGGCCAAAGCAAGCTCAGATCTATTGGTCAAAGATGTCCGGCAGATTTTAATCAACCAAATTGGGGTTAGAAACGCTGAAAATACAATTTACCAAGCCATTTTACAACGCGCAGGGCAAAACTATTCCGATATGACGTTAGTTAAGCTACTCGGTGATATTGATAGTCGTACGCTGTTTTCTTCGACGGATGAAGTGTCTGGTGTTTTTACCCGCAAAGCATTTGAGGATGTGGTTAAAAGCGAAATTGCCAATGCGGCTAAATTAAGGCAAGAGCAAATTGACTGGGTATTAAGCGATGGTTCATCTTCGGTAACCAGTTCGGTCTCACCCGATTCGCTGCGTCAACGCTTAACCGATCGCTATTTTAGTGACTATAGCGCAGCGTGGTTGCTATTTTTGAACAATATTCAGTGGCGACAAGCAGATAATGTTGCCGATGTGATTGAGCAGCTAACCTTGATGTCTGATGTGCGGCAATCGCCATTACTGGCACTTATGAATGCGGTTAAGTATCAAGCGGAAGTGGCCTACAGCGGCGGGGGGATTTCGGATAACTTAATCCGCTCGGCACAAGAGTTGGTCAAGGATAAAAATCCAGCCAGTTTAAATGCTAAAGTTGAGGCATCGGGACCGTTAACGCCAACCTTTGGCCCATTGTTGAACTTGATGAATGCCAGCAATAACAGTAATGATCTGGGGTTACAAACGTATTTGCTGCGTGTGACTCAAGTGCGCTTAAAGTTACAAAATATTACCAGCAGTGCTAACCCACAAGCGATGGCAAAACAGCTGGCTAAAAGCGTGTTCCAAGGGACATCGGTTGATTTAACCGAAACCCGTGATTACGGTAATTTGATTGCGGCCAATTTAGGCGAAGAGTGGTCAGGCCTTGGTTATAGCTTATTTAAGCAACCGTTAGAGCAAGCGTGGCAGGTGATTTTAACTCCTGCAGCAAGAAGTTTTAATGATACTTGGCACAACCAAATTGCTTATGAGTGGGAACGATCATTTGCTGGCCGCTACCCATTTAAAGAGTCAGAGAGCGATGCTTCATTTGCCGAGTTAGCGAGGTTTTTACGCCCTGGCTCGGGTATTATTGACCAGTTTATCAGCACCGAACTCGGTGGCGTGTTAGAAAAACAGGGTGGCAAATGGGTGATTAATCCGGTCAATTCACAGGGCTTAACTTTTTCACCGCAGTTTATTGCCACGCTAGATCTGTTTAATTCGCTTTCGGCGCAGCTTTTTAGTAGTGGCGATGCCCAACTGGCATTCGATTTAATGGCGCGCAGTGGCTACAATGTTGCCCGCAGTGAGTTAATTATCAATAAGCAGAAGCTCGACTATTTTAATCAGATGTCGGTTTGGCAGCGTTTTAACTGGCCGGGCGATGGCTACTTCCCTTATGCGCAATTAAGTTATAGCAGCGATCAATCTAGCTTGCAGCTCTATCAGTACTCCTTTGGTGATTGGGCGTGGTTGCGGCTATTGGAGTCGGCGGCGATTAAGCAAATTGATTCAAGCCGCTACGAATTGTTATGGCATACACCTGGCAGCCATGAGCTGAAATATATTTTACGCACTCAGTCAGGCGATGGACCATTGGCACTACTTAAATTGCGTCAGTTTGCCTTACCTAAAACTGTTTTCGATATCGCTAAATCGGCTAGCCAAAGTCGTTTAGCTCATAAATTATAAAAATGATAGGATAAGCAATGCTCAGTCAATTATTGAGTCTATTTTTTAGTAAACAAGATCCGCTGCAGACCATTCGTGCGCGTTTAACCAGCAATTGGGCAGATTGGCTTGCGCCGATTAATCCCGCTAAGCCGGTCGGTGACGATCTCACTTATCATGATATCTTTCAAGAAATTAAAGAAGAAGTCGCTAAGTTATCAGGGGTTGATTATCCGTTAATTATTAGTACCAGTGAAACGATCCTTAAGCAGCATAGCAAGGATGTTCGCGTGGTAACCTATTACTGTTTAGCGCGGTTGCAAATCGATGGCGTGGCTGGCTTTGCTGATGGTTTAGAGCTGCTGGCTGGTTTGTTAGATAAATTTGGTGCATCACTCTATCCCTCGCGTGGGCATGTGCGTAAAAATGCAATTGAGTGGTTAGCCAATGCTAAATTTACCGATGCGCTAAATAAGTTGCAACCGATCGACCAAGACAGCTTATCACGCATTGTGGCCGCATTAAATTTAATCGATTGTTGCAATAAAAGCGCATTTGCTAGCGAAGATCCGAGTCAAACTGGGAAAATCCCCGATCTTGATGGCTTAATTCGTTTTTTTGCCACAGGCTTAAAGCAGCCAATTAAGAGCCAGAGCAGTCAAAAAGCCGATGCGGCAACCCAAGCACCTTTTAACCGTGAAGAGCCGAACAGAGTCGAAGATGCTGCGATTCGTTCGCAGCGTGATCTCCTTGATCAAGCACGTAAAATAGCCGCATTTTTACGCGAAAAGCCTGATGGCTATTTAGCTGCTGGGCGTTTTTTACGCGCTATACGTTGGGACACCGTTAATCATTTACCGCCAGTGGATAGCCGCGGTCGAACGCGCTTACCGGCGCCGCGTGCCGAGTTAAAACAGAATATTAGTCGCTTGATTATTCAGCAGCAATGGCATGAGTTATTTGAGCGCGTCGAGGCGGCATTTATGGAAAATGCTAACCATTTTTGGTTTGATTTACAGCGCGCCGCCGTGCTGGCGTTACAAAAAATGGGTGAACCTTATCAAAGTTGGGCTGAAATTTATTTAACGGACATTGGATTAGTGCTCGAGCGGTTAAAAGGTATTGAGCGCTTAACGTTTGATAATGGGACGCCATTTGCCGATGACGATACGCTACACTGGATTGCAACTACTGCAACCATCCATCATTTAGATGACGATTCAACCCTGACGCCTATCGCGATTGCCAGCGAAAATGATTGGCATGAGATCGAACAGCAAGCAGTTGATTTAGCTAGCAGCGAAGGGATCGAAAAGGCCTTTTTTTGGTTGCAAAGTTTACCGACGATTCGCTTACCGAAGCAGCGCTATTTATTGCAGTATACTCAGGCTCGAATTGCCGAACAAAATGGTAAAACCGATTTAGCGTTAAAACTCCTGATCGGTTTAGATGACCAGCAGGCAAGTTTGAATCTGCAAGCGTGGGAGCCGAGCTTAATTTTTGATATTAAGCAGCAGTTACTGCGTTTGCTTAAACAAAAGGCCCAGTTAAAAGAGATAAATAAGGCGCAACTTGCCGATGATATCGATCGCTTGCAGCATCAACTTATTCAGCTTGATGCCGCTCGCGCTTTGACATTAATTTAATACCAGCGTGTTTGGTAATATATGAATAACAATAGAGAGTGATAATGGACGACTTAATCCAACGCTATTATGAATCAGAAATGCGCTATCTGCGTGAAGCCGGTAAAGAGTTTGCTAAGGTTCACCCTGATCGCGCAAGCCAACTTAATTTAGATCGTGTTGGCGATCGCGATCCCTATGTTGAGCGCTTATTTGAAGGGTTTGCTTTTTTAATGGGACGGCTACGGCAAAAAATTGATGATGATTTGCCTGAGTTAACCGAAAGTTTAGTTACGCTATTATGGCCCCATTATTTGCGCTTAATTCCGTCATTATCGACAATCCAATTAACCCCTGATTATATGACGTTATCGCGGCAAGAGGTGATACCGGCGGGGCTTACGATGCAAACTGAAGCGATTGGGGCGGCAAGTACGCACTGTAAATACCGCACAACTCAAGCGATAACCTTAAGGCCGATTGATATTAGCCAAGCTAAATTAACGGTTGGTAGCGATGGGCGTAGCATTATCACGTTACGGTTAAGTTTTAGCGAACTTGCCGATTTTGAGCAATTTGATTTGTCACAGCTACGGTTATACCTTAACGCCGATGGGCCAATTGCCAGTAGTTTACACTATGCGTTAACCAATCAAGTGGCCGCGATGTATTTACGTTACTCAACTGATGCCGAGAGCCGACAAGCATTTAATGGTAGCATTACGCCCGTGGGATTTGGGGCTGACGAGCGGTTATGGCTCAAGCCTGATAATGCCTTTGCCGGTTATCAACTGCTGCTTGAGTATTTCACATTCCGCGAAAAGTTTATGTTTGTCGATCTCAACGGTCTGGATATCAAGCACGTCCCTTTGCACTGTCGCTACATCGATATTGAGTTAGTATTAAAAGAGAGCTGGCCAAGTGATATGCCATTTGACCATAGCAATATTTGCTTACACTGCTCGCCCGTGATTAATCTATTTGATTTAGAAGCCGATCCCGTGATTGTTAACCAATTACAAAGTGAGTATTTACTTAGGCCTTTACTGCGCCAAGATGGCCATGTTGAAATTTATTCGATTGAAAATGTTGAAGCCATCACGCGTAATGGCCGCTATAGCTATGTTCCGTTTACCAGCTTTAAACATCGGGGTGGCATGTTAAGGCACGATGCGCCTGAGCGCTATTACCATACTCGGGTGCGCAAAGGCGCGTCTGGCTTGCACGATACTTGGCTAATTTTGGGTGGCAAAGTATGGGATAAAAGTGAACAGCTTGAGAGTGAGACATTATCGCTACGCGTAACGGGAACTAACGGTATGTTGCCGCGTAAAGCGCTGCGCAATGCCCGCATTGATCAGCTATGTGGTGCTCAGGCTAACATTGCCAGCGTAAAGAATTTATCCGCGTTAACTCAGCCATGTTATCCACCAACCGAAGATCGCTTTCATTGGCGGGTATTATCGCATTTAGCGCCTAATTACTTGTCTTTGATGAACGCCGAGGTATTACGTGGCACACTGGCGCTATATGATTGGACCGATGATGAACTCAATCGCCGACGTTTAGATGGCATTGTTGATGTTTCGCACCGGATGATCAAGCGGATTGAGCAGGGGATGTTACAGCGAGGGATTGAAATTGAGGTGACGCTGAATAGTTACCAATTCACCGGTGAAGGCGATGTGGCGCTATTTGGTGAATTATTACATCAATTTTTTGCTTTATATGCCGACGTTAATCTATTTACACAGTTAGTGTTAGTCATTTTACCAACAGGGAAAAAAATAACGTGGAATCGCAGCAAGACATCACGACCAGCCCTTTAATGCAGGAGCTTGAGGCTCAGCTGCCAAAAATGAACTTTTATCGTTTTTGTCAGCTGCTCGAGCAAATAACCGATTACGAATTAAAATTGGGCACCAGTGAGTCGCCAGTTAATGATCCGTTGCGTTTTGCGCCATCGGCGGAGATGAGTTTTCCTGCTGGCGAATTGCGGTGCATTGAGCGAGAGCCGTATTTAAATCGGCCGATTACCGTACGTACTCGCTTCTTGGGATTATACGGTGTCGATTCGGTTTTACCGTCGATTTTACTCGATGATATTGTCAAGCGCAAAGATGGCTATGAAGCGGTGGTCGATTTTCTTGATATTTTTAATCACCGTATCATTACCCAGTTTTATCGCATCTGGTTAAAACACCATTATCCAGCTAGTTTTATTCGCGGCGGTAGCGATCCGATTTCGCAATGCTTACTTGGCTTAACGGGTCTTGGTATTAAAGGCACCAGTGAGCAAATTGGCACGCCGGTTTCGCGCTTTTTAGCGCTGCTTGGCTTAGTTACCCAGCGTACTCGCACCGCCGGAGGTATTGTTGGGGTAATTAAAGTTTTAGTACCAAACTGCGATGTTGAGGTAGAGGAGTTTTATCCTGTGCGCATGAGTGTCCCAGAGCCTGCTAAATTAGGTCGAGCAGGGATTGCGCTGGGCAGTTCAACGGTGCTAGGTAAACAATTTTTGGAGTCTAACCAAACGGTGTTGGTCAAAATTAAACCACGAGATAATACGCGTATTGATCAGCTGCTGCCTGATGGTCAGTTACACCATGATATTATGACGTTACTGCGCGCTTATTTGGGCTATCAAGTCGATGCGCAGCTTGATTTATATTTGCCTGCCCGATTTTTGCCTAAAACCCAGCTTAAATCACGAGGGGTAAGATTAGGGCAGACCGCATCGCTAATCTGTAATACTGATGCATCAACCCCAGATGTGGTGGTGAATTTAGGTCGTTATCGTGGTATTGCGGCCTAAATAGCGGTGAGTTGGTTTATATGATAATTAGCTTTTACAATAAAATCATAACGAATGTACTGATAAGGAAATAAGATGAAAAAAATAATAATGATTGTTGTTACCATGTTAAGTGTATTGATATTAACTGCTTGTGGCGCGGCTCAGTCGGTGTCAGAAGGAACCGCAGGCGTGGCAAAGGCTATTTTTGTGTGGGATGTGCGCACTTTGCATCTTGATTATAGCGCGCGAGCAGAGCTTAATACTGATGATAAAAATCGCTCATCACCGGTGGTTATTCGCATGTATCAACTTAGCGATGCTAAGTCGTTTGAAGCGGCAACCTATCCCTTATTAGTTAATGATGATCGCGATTTATTAGGCAGCTCTTTGCTGGCAACCAAAGAGATTGTGTTAAAACCAAACTCGTCAATATCGGTCGATACGGCCTTTGATAAAGATGCTCAATATGTTGGTATTATGGCTTTATTTAAAGAGCCCGATTTAAAACAGAATAACTGGCGTATTTTATTGAAGAGACGCGATTTAAATATTAATAAACCGCGTGAAATTATTGCCAATAAATTTGCGCTTGAACTTATCGCTGAGGATTAAGCTATGGGGGCTTCGTTGTATGATACGCTGTTTGGTTTTTTTGATTCTGGTTCGATCGTCAGTGAAGTTGACGATAAAATGCAAACCATTATTAGCGTCAAAGATAATATTAGCCGAATTTTAAATAGCCGAGCAGGTGCTATTAAACACTTGCCTGACTATGGCTTGCCTGACGTGTCAAATATTTATCAAGCACTGCCGACTTCCGCCTATGAACTGATGCGTGCGATGCAAACTACCTTGTTAAAATATGAACCGCGCCTCGCTTCGGTTGATATCCAACTGCAAGAGAATAACGATACCATGGTTCTAAGCTATGAGCTAACTTGCCATTTTAAAGAAGGTGGGCTGGTGAAATACGGGACTTATTTTACGCCAGACGGTAAGGCGAAGATGGATTTTAGTCATAAAAGGCAGAGGGCGTGATCTGACTTATTTAGCTTAACCGTGGCCTTAAAACACCCTCTCTCAAGGGTGTTTTAACCGCTAAATAACGGGTTATAGTACGATATCGGTATCGCTAAGGTGCTGTTTAATTATCTGAGTATTATTTTCCAGTCCAACGATAAGATCTTTTTCAACCAAATCAATTTGAATGCGTAATTGTTTCAGTCCGTTTTCGATCGAGACATCACTTTTGGCAATGCCTTCGTGTAGTCTGGCTACTTCACGATAAAATCCTTGCGCTTGGCGTAAAAATTCTGGCGGTGTTGCTAATGTTGAGCTTGAGTATTTCATGTTATCCCAAATGAGGCTATAAAAATTAAGTGGCTCGTTGCGGGCGCCGTAATAATTCGATTTTTGTAATTTAGCCATATACTCTTTTAAGAGCAAAATATTATCTTGCAGTTCATACTGGAGTGATTTTTGTAGATAGTAGCTCTCTTTCTCGCTTTTCATATTTTCAAATTGTACTGCTTGTTTGTAACCTTGACTTGCGGCTAGAAAAACCCCCAATACTGTGGCAATAATGATAAAAATTTGGCTCACCCAGAAACTGGCTTTCTTAATTTCATTAATGCGTTCAACATCAACTTTAGGATTGGAAATCGGAGTCTCAGACATGATGGCAGTTCCTTATATTATTGTTTCTATTTAAATTGATTAAAATATGTGGCAGCGATTAAATCACGTGGCTAACAATTATAAATTTCTGCTATTATAATAGAAAGATTTTTATTAACTTTGAGAAAAATATGTTTGAAAATTTAACCGACCGATTATCCCAAACGCTACGCAATATTACTGGGCGCGGGCGCTTAACAGAAGATAATATTAAAGAAGCATTGCGCGATGTTCGCATGGCGCTATTAGAAGCTGATGTTGCGTTACCCGTCGTTCGTGATTTTATTCACCAAGTCAAAGAAAAAGCACTAGGACTTGATGTTAATAAGAGCCTAACACCAGGGCAAGAGTTTATTAAAATTGTGCAACAAGAGTTGACTGTCGCCATGGGCGAAGTTAATAGCTCATTAAATCTAGCCACTCAACCACCAGCCGTTATCTTGATGGCCGGTTTGCAAGGTGCGGGTAAAACCACCAGTGTTGCTAAATTGGCTAAATTCCTCAAAGAGAAGCAAAAAAAGAAAGTGTTGGTGGTATCGGCTGACGTTTATCGACCGGCGGCAATTAAGCAATTAGAAACACTGGCACAGGCCATTGAGGTTGAGTTTTTCCCTTCTGCGGCTAATCAAAAGCCGATCGATATCGTTAATCAAGCTATTTCACAGGCTAAATTACAATTTTTTGATGTATTAATTGTCGATACGGCGGGGCGTTTGCATGTTGATGGCGAAATGATGAATGAAATAAAAGCACTTCATCAAGCCGTTAAGCCAATCGAGACGTTATTTGTGGTTGATGCCATGACCGGTCAAGATGCGGCCAATACCGCTAAAGCCTTTAATGATGCGTTGCCATTAACTGGGGTTATTTTAACTAAAGTTGATGGTGATGCGCGTGGCGGAGCGGCACTTTCGATTCGAAGTATCACTGGCAAACCAATAAAATTCCTTGGTATGGGTGAGAAAACCGACGCTTTAGAACCATTTCATCCTGATCGTATTGCCTCACGTATTTTAGGCATGGGTGATGTCCTTTCGCTTATCGAGGAAATGGAAAGCAAGGTCGATCGCGAAAAAGTTGAACGGATGGCGAAAAAAATCAAAAAAGGCGATAAGTTCGACTTTAATGATTTTCAAGAACAACTTCAACAGATGCGCGATATGGGCGGAATGGGCGCCATGCTAGCAAAACTGCCTGGAGCAGGTCAATTACCCGATCATATTAAGGCGCAAATGGATGATAAAGTCACTATTAAAATGGAAGCCATGATTAATTCGATGACGTTTAAAGAGCGGCTTAATCCTGACATTATTAAAGGATCTCGTCGACGTCGGATCGCGCAGGGTTCGGGTACGCAAGTGCAAGATGTCAATAAATTGCTTAAACAGTTTGATGATATGCAACGCATGATGAAAAAAATGAAAGGCGGTGGCATGATGAAGATGATGCGTAATATGAAAGGTATGATGGGAGGAATGGGCGGTTTACCTCGTCGTTAACACTCTTTTTAATAACAATAAGGCACTAGCCTTATTGTTAATTGTCTAAAGCGTTTTTCTTTCCCTAAGCCATTTTATTCTACTATAAAATGACACTCCATAAAAAATAAATATAAACAATTAATTAATACTTTTGATAAGTATATTTGATTATGCCAATCGTTGTAATTGCCTGTTTTTATTAGGTTGAAATTTAGTTTAGGTTGAGAATTTTTTTTTATGTGATAGCATAAAAACAGTTATTTATTTTTTTTTAAAATCATTTTTATAAAAAAAATAGTTAAAATGGTTACTGTAGTTAGTTTTATCATATTTATTTCGTTGTTCTATATGATTGTTTTTAGGTAATTCAAAAGCAATGGTTATTTATCAACTAAGGATTTATTTATGAATCATATACTCCAAGCCGTCTCAGTTGTTATTCCGATTATCTTTGTACTTTGTTTCGGTTTTTTTGCCAGCCGCCAAAAGGCATTTGGCACCGAAGGCAATCCGATCAGTAATATTAATGAACTCGTATTAAACTTTGCCTTACCTCCCGCTTTGTTTGTCGGTACTATAACCGTTACTCGTTCTGCACTTAGCGCTGATTTTATTCTATTTATCGTCTTATTTACCTCTTTATTGGTGGGTTACTTAGTCGGTTTTGTGATCGCTAAGTTGTTATTTAAACGATCAATTATTGAAGCTTCCATTGCTGGCTTAGCGGTAAGTTTTTCTGCCGGTCCATTTTATGGACCCGCGCTATTAGGTAGCTTGTATGGAATACAAAGCGGCGTCGCGGTTAGCATTATTTCATTAGTCATTAATGTGTTTATCGTACCATTGGCAACGATAATGATTAAGTTACATATAGCCAAAGAGAGCAAGACGCATTCATCCGTCGGAGCCTTAGTTGGTCACTCTATTTTTGATGCAATTTTTAAGACGCCTTTTGTCTGGGCACCACTATTAGCTTTTATTTTGGTCTTTTTAGGTCTTCATACACCAGTAGTGGTTAATAATTCATTAGATCTTATTGGTAAGGCGACGGCTGGTGTTGCAGTCTTTGTGGCCGGAATGACGATTGCCGAAAATAAATTTAAGCTAAGTGGCGAGGTATTAATTATTGCCTTATTGAAAAATATTGGCTTACCTCTACTGTTTATTGCGGTTGTTATGTTATTTAAAATGCCGAGCGGAACCGTATTATTTAATGAAGGTATATTATTAGCGGCATTACCATCAGGTCCAATGATTGTATTACTTGCAACTCGATATAAAGCTTATCAACAACAAGCCTCATCTATTTTAGCTGTCTCGACTATTGGTATGTTAATTACGGTGACAGCGTTAATTATGATATTAGGGCTTTAATTACTCGTTTTAAAATATATTACTGATTATTTATATCGATTTTATTAAACGGAGGAACATGTTATGAGTCAAACTAAAATTGAGCGTTTAGCTGATTACGCAGTGAGAGCTAAATTTGAGGATTTATCAGCTAATTCGTTACAACAAATTCCAGTACATATTCTCGATTCGTTAGGGTGCCAAATTGCCGCATTAGGCTCAGGACCTATTAATATATGCCGTCAGCAAATTGAAGAGTTCGCCCCAACTGGTGCTGTGCCACTGATTGCCGGTGGCAAATCGAATCCAGTTTATGCGGCTTTTTGGCACACGGCTTTAGTCCGTTATGTTGATGCAATGGACAATATTTTAGCGCCAACAGAAACCGCTCATACTGCTGACAACTTTGGTGGTGTTTTAACGGCGGCGGCAATTGCGGGTTCAAGCGGTAAGGATCTTATGTTAGGCGTCGCGATCGGTTGGTCAGTGCAGACATTACTAGTCCAGCATGGTAACTTTATGAGCCGTGGCTTAGATCATACTGCGCAGCTTGCTTTTTCTGTCCCTGCGGCGGCAGGCCGTTTATTAGGTTGGGATAAGAAAACTATCGCTAATGCGATTGCGATTGCTGCATCAAGTGATGCCTCTTTTGCTGGAATACGGGCTAAACCGCTATCAGAGTGGAAAGGTATCGCTTCTGCTCAATCAACACTCGGTGCATTTAACGCCCTTTATTTGGCTAAACGTGGACTTGAAGGGCCAATTGCTATTGTTGAAGGGCCTAATGGTATTGAGAAGTTACTCGGTAAGCCAATTGATATTGATTGGGAGCATGAAAAATATGAAGGTGTCACCACTTCAACAATTAAAAAGTATGTGGCGATGATTCATACTCAATCAGCGATTGAATGTGTTTTGCAACTGATAAAAGATAAGCCCGTTGATCCAAGCAAAATTCAATCGATTGAAGCAGATGTGCCACAACTTGTCTATGATTTTTCTGGCGGTGGATTGTATGGCGGTGCTAGTGCTGCAATTACCTCTAAAGAGCAGGCAGATCATTCATTGCCTTATCTATTAGCCGTTGCAATATTAGATAAGCAAGTCATGCAGCCACAGTTTTTACCTGCACGAATTGCGGCAAACGATGTGCAAGATTTATTGAAAAAAGTGGTGGTAAAAGTTGATGATAATTTCACTAAACGCTATCCAGCCGAATTCTGTTCACGCATTACTATTCGGTTAACCGATGGTAGTTCGCAAACTCATGAGATTAATTCATATCCAGGTATGCCGTCGCATCCATTTACTTGGGATGATTCAGTTGATAAGTTTGATCGCATCACTAAAGGCTTTATTGAGCCAGCACTCGCGACAGACTTAAAAGCATTAGTTAAAGAGATTTATTTACATAATACCGCGGATCTATTTAAGATTCTTTCGGCGATTAAATATCCAAACGGTAAATAATGGCTGCCCTGCAATAATCTCTTCTTGTAACTAAAAATCGCGCCTAGCGCGCGATTTTTGTTATCAACCAATTAATAAGGTTTTAGACAATTTTATTAATTGTTACTAAAAAGCTAACGATTATGACGTTTGATTAATTGATGGTGCATTCGCTTGCGCATAGTATAAATTTACCTAATAAATATAGTTGCTTGGTCAAGCTAACTAATTCTTGGAGGTTTATATGATAATTAAACAAACATCCGATCGCAAATGGGATAATCGGTTGACAGAAAAGAGGCGGCGCCTTGACGCGATTAAGTCAATCTGCTCTGGCAAAGTCCTTCCAACACAAGATTTTCCGGCAATTCTAGAAAAATTACTTGTTTCAGGTGACCGTGTGGCTCTTGAAGGTAATAACCAAAAACAAGCCGATTTTTTAGCGCGAATGCTCACCAAAGTTGATCCTAGTAAGGTTAATAATTTACACATGTTAATGCCAAGCATTGGTTTGCCTGAGCATTTGGATATTTTTGAAAAAGGGATTGCTAAAAAACTCGATTTTTCTTTTTCTGGTACACAAAGTTTACGTATTTCTCAATTACTTGAAGACGGTGCGTTAGAAATCGGCGCTATTCATACTTATATTGAACTCTATGCGCGATTATTTGTTGATCTAACCCCACATGTTGCGCTAGTTGCGGCATATAAAGCTGATCGTGACGGAAATCTTTACACCGGGCCTAGCACGGAAGATAGTCCATCTATTATTGAATCCACGGCTTTTAAAAATGGTATCGTTATTGCGCAAGTCAATGAGATTGTCGATGATGTGTCTGATCTACCGCGCGTTGATATTCCTGGTTCATGGGTTGATTTTGTTGTTGTTGCTGATAAACCCTTTTTTATGGAACCGTTATTTACCCGTGATCCGCGCCTAATTAAACCCATCCACGTTTTGATGGCTATGATGGCAATTAAAGGCATCTACGCTAAGCATCAAGTTCAATCCCTTAATCATGGCATAGGCTTTAACACCGCCGCGATTGAGTTATTGCTGCCGACTTACGCTGAACGGCTAGGGCTAAAAGGTAAAATTTGTAAATATTGGGCACTTAATCCTCACCCGACATTAATTCCTGCCATCGAGAGTGGTTGGGTTGAAAGCGTGCATTGCTTTGGTAGCGAGCTCGGGATGGAAAACTATGTTGCTGCTCGGCCTGATATTTTCTTTACTGGCCACGACGGTAGCATGCGTTCAAATCGAACGTTATGCCAATTAGCGGGTCAATATGCGGTTGATATGTTTGTCGGCTCTACTTTGCAAGTCGATGGCTATGCCAACTCGTCAACGGTAACTCACGGTCGTTTATCTGGCTTTGGTGGTGCGCCAAATATGGGCCATGATCCACATGGTCGGCGCCATGTAACCGCGGCTTGGCTGGATATGATGCAAAAAGCCGAAGATCCGATTGGTCGAGGCCATAAACTGGTTGTACAAATGGTTGAAACTTATCAAGCTGGCGGCAAGCCTACTTTTGTTGAAACGCTTGATGCCGTTTCGGTGGGTAAAGAGTCAGGTATGTCAATTCCTCCAGTCATGGTTTATGGCGATGATATTACTCACGTATTAACCGAAGATGGTATTGCTTATTTATATCAAGCAAAATCATTAGAAGAACGACGCGCAATGGTCGCGGCTGTAGCGGGTATCACCGATATCGGTTTAGGTGTTGATGCCAAACGCGTAGAACAATTTCGCCGTGAAGGCAAGGTTGTGTATCCACAAGATCTTGATATCCGACCAAGTGACGCCGATCGTTCATTATTGGCGGCAACGAGTATTTCAGAGCTGGTTGAATGGTCTGGCGGTTTATATAACCCTCCGGCTAAATTTAGGAGTTGGTAGTGATAACGCCGTCTAATTAGCATAACTTTGCTCAGGTAATAAACCATCCCTTAGCGGCGAATTTATGCGCCACGATGTTATTACTTGATTGCACAACCGTGACTGATTAATCAACCTATGAGAAATAAGAGGATATTATGGAACGAATCGAATTAAGTTATCCTGCAACTGAAAAGCTAGCTAACAAAGCATTAGCGGGTGTTGTCGGTTCAGGCGATCTTGAGGCAATGTTTGTGCCCCATGATCAAAACACGCTAAGTATTGTTATTAAAACGTCAGTAGATGGCAGTAAATTACTTTGGACGCGCTTTTTTGAGCGTTTAGCATTACTGCAACGTTTACCAATGGGTACACTTGAAATTAATGATTTTTCTGCTACGCCAGGTGTTGCTAAGTTGCGTATTGAACAAGTTTTTGAGGAGGCTAAGCATGCAAAATAATGGTAGCTTTATTGAGCTCAGCGCTCGTAAACGGGCATTAAATCTTTTAGATGCCGGAACGTTTCGTGAATTATTAGGCCCATTTGAAAAAATCACCTCACCGTGGCTTGAAAAGCAGGGCATTGTCCCCGAATTTGACGATGGTATGGTTATCGCTAAGGGCGCCATTGATGGTAAGCCAAGCGTTGTGGTTGCCATTGAAGGTGTGTTCCAAGGTGGCAGTATGGGGGAAGTTTCTGGCGCCAAAATGGCAGCTGCGTTAGAACTTGCCGCCGAAGATTGTCGTCAAGGTAAGTTAACTCAAGCCGTTGTACTACTGGAAACCGGTGGTGTTCGTCTACAGGAAGCCAATTTAGGGCTAGCGGCGATTGCCGATATTCATGCCGCAATTGCCGATTTACGCCGTTATGTTCCCGTTGTTGGGATTAGCGCCGGAACAGTTGGGTGTTTTGGTGGGATGTCGATTGCTGCTGGATTATGTAGTTATCTAATTGCAACTCGTGAGGCGCGTTTAGGCTTAAATGGCCCACAGGTCATTGAACAAGAAGCGGGTATTGAAGAGTATAACTCACGTAACCGTCCTTTTATTTGGAGTATGACTGGGGGCGAAGTTCGTTATCAAACTGGATTTGTCGATGAACTGGTCAGTGATTCAATTGAGCAAGTAAAACAAGCCATGAAAAGCTGCCTAAATAAAGGCGTACCAGCAACATTTCGTTCAGAGCAGTATGACTATTATTTGCATAAATTGACGTCCGTTGATACGCAAAATCAAGTTGATGGCGAATCGGCTAAAAAGCTATTTGTTAGAGGAGATAATCAATGAGTAAAACAGCATTGAGTCGTGGAGATTATTGGTTTTCATTGCTAACTGAAAAAGCGACATTATGTCCAAATCTATGCGCCTCAGTTAAAGCCGCAGATGGCGAAATAGAGGGGAAATTAGCGCGTTTTATTGCGGTGGTACCTGATGCTAATAACGCTTATCCTCGGGCAAGACAAGGTGAAGTTGGACTACTGGAAGGCTGGACACTCGCTAAAGTTGTTCGCGAAGTCATCGAGCAAGATAAAACTAAACACGATAAACGAGTTATCGTGGCGATTATTGATGTTGCAAGTCAAGCCTATGGTCGTCGGGAAGAAGCGTTTGCTATTCATCAAGCGTTAGCTGGGGCAGCGAGTGCCTATGCCGATGCACGTTTAGCGGGTCATCCGGTTATTGGTTTGATCGTTGGTAAAGCGATGTCGGGTGCTTTTTTAGCTCACGGCTATCAAGCTAACCGTTTAATTGCCTTCGATGATGCCAAAGTAATGATCCATGCGATGGGGAAAGAGGCCGCGGCGCGCATTACTTTACGTAGTGTGGATGCATTAGAAAAACTTGCTGCAACTATTCCACCAATGGCATATGACATTGAAAATTATAATAAATTAGGTTTGTTATATAAATTATTAAAAATTGGCAATGTTGAACAACCCGATACTAATGAAGTTGAATTAGTCAAAGCAACAATTGGCAATGCAATTAAAGAAGTATTAAACGATGGTGTCTATCTACAAAATCGTTTACATGCCCAAGATCGTCATGCCTCTTTACTTGTTAGAGAACGCATGCGCGCTGAGTGGTAATTTTTTGCTGTGATCCGTTTAAGTTAACTACTCGTAATACCCGTTAACTTCAATACTATCATTATTATTTTAATAGACGATATCATCGTCAATATGAGGTTCCGATATGGCTTATGTCATTATTAAGGCGCTAGCGCCAATCTTTATTATTATGTTACTTGGCTTTTTTGCCGGTAAGCGTGGCATGGTTGATAATAAAAATGTCTCACTCTTAAATATTTTTGTAATGGATTTTGCTCTACCTGCTGCGCTATTTAGTGCAACAGTGCAAACGCCATGGGCAGGTATTGTAGGGCAGTGGTATTTAATTGTGGTGCTGGCGGTGGGGATGTGGATTACGTTTGCTGCAATCTACTTTACCTGTACTAAAGTATTTAATAAATCTGCTAAAGAATCTGCAGTATTGACCCTTACGGTTGCCTTACCTAACTATGCGGCCTTAGGTTTGCCTATTTTAGGGAGTGTGGTGGGTGAAAATACCGCTGTTTCATTATCCGTTGCTATTTCTATCGCCTGCGGCTCTGTACTACTAACGCCGATTTGTTTATTAATTTTAGAGCGAGAAAAAGCCCATGAAAATGGTACTGCAACGGGTTCATCACTATCAATGTTACCTATTCTACTTTGGCGCGCAGTGACTAAACCGATCGTTTGGGGACCATTACTTGGTGTTGTTTTATCGGCAATTGGCATTAAAATGCCTGAAATTGTATTAATCGCGATTAAACCATTAGGTTTAGCGGCAACAGCATCAGCACTATTTTTAACTGGTTTAATCCTATCTGCGCGTAAATTGAAACTTAATTTTGCGGTCTCTTTATCGTGCATTACCAAACTATTAATCCAACCATTTTTAGCCTGGGGGATCGTTTTAGTATTAGGTTTACATGGTAGTTTAGCGATTACCGCTATCCTAATGCTTGCACTTTCTGCTGGTTTTTTTGGTGTGGTATTTGGCAATCGCTTCGGGGTGCAGTCAGCTGATGCAGAAGCGACGTTATTGATTAGTTCTATTCTGTGTATTGTTACATTGCCATTATTTATTACATTAACATCTGGTCTATAAATAATAGGGGACTGGGGTGAATATCAATGCACATGATTTGCTTTGGATAAGCCGAGACGATGCCTTGGTTATTGATGGGGATTTGCCCGAATGGTTTATTCAGCAAGATATCACCTTAGATCCCGTTGTTGTCCGTCGTGAGGCGTTGCCAGTTGATTGGATCCCGATTGGGATCCGAGGCATTACTCGCTCGCAGCGCCTAGCGGCAAAAGTTCGTTATGCTGATATTACTAAGCGTATTACACCCGAAGAGGTCATCCGCGATTATCAGCATAATATTAAGCGTTCATCATTCGCTGCACTTGATGCTTTGCAATGTTTAATCGATATAAACATGGCATGGCAATGGGGCGTTACTGGCAGTACGGCATATCAATTAGTGACTGATAGGATAGTGATGAATGAACAGAGCGATTTAGATTTACTATTTCGTTGTCCTTGTGCAAAAAATCGAGATAGTTTTATCCAGTTATCCGAGCTATTGAGCTCGTTACCTTGCAAAATTGATGCACAAATAGAGACGCCGCAAGGTGCGTTTGCATTAAAGGAGTATGTTAGAGACAATAATGTCATGTTAAAGACGCCATATGGCCCTATTATGACGAAAAATCCTTGGGCGATATCGAGGAAAATATAATGAAAATATTATTTACATTCCCAGGACAAGGTACGCAAACAGTCGGTATGTTACACCATTTACCGCAAACCCAATTAACTACTCGGTTGTTAACTCAAGCCAATCAAGCACTAAATGAAGATGTGCTGTTATTAGATAGCAATCAGGCGTTACAAAAAACACGAGCGGTGCAGCTGTGTGATTTGATTGTTGGTGTCGTGTATGCCTCTTTACTGCAAGCTGAAGGCGTGGTGGCCGATATGGTTAGTGGACTGTCGATCGGTGCCTTTCCTGCTGCTGTTGTTGCTGGTGCGCTTAGCTTTACTGATGCGGTAAAATTAGTCTCATTACGAGGATCGTTGATGGAAGACGCTTACCCAACTGACTACGGTATGACGTCAATTCAAGGGTTATTTGCCCCCCAAGTTGAAAAGATTGTTAATAGCGTAAATAGTGATACACAACCCGTGTATTTAGCTAATTTTAATGATGAAAAGCAGTTTGTTATTTCGGGTAGTGAGCCTGCAATGCAAAAGGTTGCTCAGCTTGCATTAGCGCAAGGAGCGGCAAAAGTGACAAAGTTAGCGGTGAGCGTTCCTTCTCATTGTCAATTATTAACCGATCCGGCGAATCAGTTACACCACGCGATTAAGCGCGTTGAATTTAAAAGGCCAACACTGCGTTATTTGAGTGGTAGCACTGCACGGGTTATTAGCGAGCCGAATAAAATTGCTGATGATTTAGCCTTTAATATGTGCCGCCCTGTTCATTGGTATGATGCAATGGTTGCCGCAAACGAACGTGCAATTAAGCTGGCAATTGAAATGCCACCGGGCGCGGTTTTAACTGGGTTAACTAAAAAAGCATTAGATGGCGGGGAAGCGGTATCTGTTTGTAAAAATGGCATCTCTTCCGTTGTTGCTCTCGCTCGGGTGTTACAAAAAAGTGAAGATTATTGCTAGCTTTTTTTCATGCTGGCATGGTTAATTGTGTACATACGGCTTGAGGCCAGTAGCGATAAAAGATTGGGGTCATGCTCTCTATTTTTAGCAAAAACTAAACCAATGGTTTGAATGACAGGGTTTTTTTGCTCAATTCGGACCATTTTTAGTTTGTCTTGATAGAAGGTTTTCATTCTGCCAGGTAATAAACTATAACCCATACCGCCACAAACCAAGTTAATGAGTGAAAAAATATCATTGACGTATATGGTGATATTGGGGGTATAGTCAACGTTTGCAAAGGCTTGTTGGAAACTATGATAAGTGGCAAATCCTTTATTTAAGCCAACAAAGCTTTTCCCCTTTAAATCATTTAGGTTAACTGTTGATTGGTTTAATAATGGGCTATCAATTGGACCTGCGATAAAGAGCTCATCACTAAAAATGGGGAGATGTTCAAATTGGTTATGATCAATTTTATCTTGAGTGATCTCAATGAAAATAGCATCAAGTTCGTTGTTTTCTAGGCTGGCTAACAGTGCGTGGTTTGATCCCATGCTGAGATCAATTTCCGTATTGGGTTTGCGCAGTTTAAAGTCCATAATCAGCTCAGGCAAAATATCCGCGGTGAGTGAGTAAAGGGCACCGATTTTCAATTTTCGTTGATCAATGCCAGCGGCTAAACGAGTTTGGTTAATGGCTTCATCGGCTAGCTCTAAAATGCGCTCAGCGTACTCTTTAAATTTATAAGCAGAAATAATCGGCTCTAAATTTCGTCCTTTATGACTAAATAAAGGACAATTCATTTCTTCTTCTAGTGAGTGCAAGGCTCGATGAACACTAACGCTACTTAAATCTAGCTCTTCCGCGGCTAAACTAATATTGCCCTTCGACATAAATACAAGGAAGATTTGTAATTTTTTTAAAGTAATATTATTGTGTTTCATCGCGTTATTAAGCCAGCTCTATTTTACTATATCTTGGGTATACCTTTGTTTATGTTGCTAATAATAGCCTATGGCCTTTATTAACACAACTCCCGCTAGTAGACATAAAAGCACTTGCACATATTTAGCGAGCTTATTAGACTAGGCTATTTTTAGTGTATCTATTTCTATTAAGAGTATTTGATTGATTATGCAGCTATCCGATTTTGCCTTTGAATTACCCGATGAGTTAATTGCACGTTACCCTACCCAAGTTCGCAGTCAGTGTAAGCTGTTGGGATTAGATGGCAATACTGGCGAGATAACGTCAGGTATGTTTACTGACGTGCTACAAAAATTAAATCCGGGTGATTTGTTAGTATTTAATAATACCCGCGTGATCCCTGCACGATTGTATGGACAAAAAGCCTCTGGCGGTAAAGTCGAGATGCTTATTGAGCGCATTTTGGATAATAATCGCGTTCTTGCTCATGTAAAATCCTCCAAGGCGCCTAAAGAAGGGACAACGCTTTTATTAGGTGAGCAGAGCGATGTTGCTGTCGTGATGTTAGCTCGGCATGAGAGCTTGTTTGAGTTGCAGTTTCCAAGTGATGTATTAACTATTCTTGATAAGATTGGTCATATTCCTCTTCCTCCTTATATTGATAGACCTGATGAAGAACAAGACAGAGAAGTCTACCAGACGGTTTATAATAAAGTTCCTGGCGCAGTTGCCGCACCAACGGCAGGGCTACATTTCGATCAGCCACTGCTTGATGCTTTAAAGCAAAAAGGTATTGAGTTTGCTTTTGTTACTTTGCATGTCGGAGCGGGGACATTCCAACCTGTACGCGTTGATACCATTGAAAATCATGTTATGCATGCAGAGTATGCCCAAGTGTCGCAAGATGTCGTTGATGCCGTGCAAGCTTGTAAAGCGCGTGGTAATCGGGTCGTGGCGGTCGGCACGACATCGGTCAGAGCATTAGAAAGTGCAGCACAACAACGCGGGACAATTGAACCATTTTTTGCTGATACACGGATTTTTATTTACCCTGGCTATCAGTTTAAGGTAATCGATGTTTTAATTACTAATTTTCATTTACCTGAATCAACGTTGATTATGCTAGTGTCGGCATTTGCCGGTTATGAGCATGTGATGAACGCCTACCATTTTGCGGTGCAACATCAGCTACGCTTTTTTAGTTATGGCGATGCGATGTTTATTACTCGGCAATACTGAATTAGTCACTTTAAAATGAGGTATTACGTTCAAGTTAACCGCTATTTAAATCGGTTAACTTGAACGTATATTTTATTTAGTTTGATTTAGTTTAGCGATTTTATCGCGGATATTTTTAGCCCGATCGCTTGATGCTGGGTGAGTGCTTAATAGCGAGGCTTCCCCTCCGCCTAGTTTTTCAAAGGCAGTCGCAATTCCTAATGGGTTGATGCCTTTTTTAACTAAGAAATCAAAAGAGTAATTATCCGCTTGAGATTCTTGTTTTTGTGAAAATTGTGCATTTATAATGCCTTCCGTCAGATCGCCCAACTGAGATTGGGTTAGGTTGGCTATCGTGCTATTGGTCGATGCGGCTATTGCCCCTCTAGCTAATTGGGTGCCATAGCTTACTTGCATCGCTTTTTTGCTATGACCCAGCGCAACATGACCCAATTCATGACCAAGTACACCTTGGATTTCGTTATCGGTCATTTTATCCATTAATCCACTATAAACGCGTACGCAACCATTTGCCATTGCCCACGCATTGACATCATTAGTTAAATAGACTTTATAGTTAACTTTGGTTCCATTGATCTCATTACCGAGTGCTTTGGTAATTTTATTTAGCCGAGTGGTATAGGCATTATTGGTTGCGGCAATTTTTGCTTCAGCATCCATTTGTGCACAGGACTTATCGCTTAATGCTTTGACATCGCTATCACTTAATGAGGCAATTTGCGCGGATTGCATACCTAGATTAAGCATATTGTTAGTGTCCATCTGGCATCCAACCAAAGTACCCATCAGCATTGTCACGGTGACTAATTTTAGTTTCATTATGTTATTCCTTTGTTGCATTTGAGGATGATTTCGATTAAAAATTTTTATACGTGCGTATGTGGGGAGATATCTTACCTAATTAATTTTATTTATTAAATTACTTTTACGGATCATTATCGTTGGATGAGAATTACTTTGTGGTTTTTGGCTATCACTCAGTTTATCAAGCATGTTTATTAGAACATTAGGATTGATATTCAGTTGTTTAAGTAAATCGATAGCATAACTATCGGCGTCGATCTCTTGTTGCCTGGCAAGCGACTGTGGGACAAATAAGACGATCTCACCATTATTTTTAATTTCTGCGGATTGAGCATGATGAAATTGGCTAATTGAATGGTCTAAAACTATATGGCCAATTTCATGGGCGATAACTGCTTGAATTTCAGGCTCGTTAAGTATTTTGAGTAAGCCACTGTTTATGCGTATGCAACCATTTAGTGATGACCAAGCGTTAGGTTGGCTGTTGAAGTAGATCTGATAATTGAATACTTTACCATTTAAAGTGGATGGAAACGGTTGGATTAATTGAGCTAGATATTGTTGCAGAGGATGCGATTGCTTGACCTTTATCTCATAGCTATCTTGGTGCTGGCAGCGTTGCTGATTAAGTAAGATAATTTGTTCATTATTTAAGCCAATAAGCTGTTGATGATTAAGCTTTTTCACTCTATGCGCGTGCTGACATCCAGTAAATAACAATAAAGTACAAAGTATAATTAGCGTTTTTCTCATCTTGAACATTTAAGCGCGTAACATTTTTTTATTTCACTATCTAGCTATGTTATCATAGCCAGCAAAATTACGCGTTAGCCTTTTGGTTGAAAAGGTTTTGCATATTAACATAAAGCGTCAAACTGTTTATTTGGTTGCTAGAGGTATTATACATATATGAAATTTGAATTAGAGAGTACTGATGGACTTGCTCGTCGTGGGCGGATGAAGTTTGACCGGAGAGGTACTCCATATACCGTTGAAACGCCGGCGTTTATGCCGGTTGGTACTTATGGCACGGTGAAAGGGATGACACCGGAGGAAGTCGCTGCTACCGGGGCGCAAATCTTATTAGGCAATACCTTCCATTTATGGTTAAGACCCGGTCAAGAGGTTATGCGCCAACATGGTGATTTGCATGATTTTATGCAGTGGCATGGTCCAATTCTTACTGATTCAGGTGGCTTTCAGGTGTTTAGCCTTGGTGATATTCGTAAAATTAAAGAAGAAGGTGTCCATTTTCGTAATCCGATTAATGGTGATGCTATCTTTTTATCACCAGAAATCTCCATGGAAATTCAATATGATTTAGGCTCAGATATTGTGATGATTTTTGATGAGTGTGCGCCGTATCCTGCTGAGTGGGACTATGTTAAACGCTCAATGGAGATGTCATTACGATGGGCGCAGCGTAGCCGTGTGCGCTTTGATGAACTTAATAATCAAAATGCGTTATTTGGTATTGTACAAGGTGGCGTTCATCAAGAGCTGCGCGACATTTCGATCAAAGGATTAACGGCAATCGGTTTTGATGGTTACGCGATCGGTGGGCTTGCGGTTGGCGAACCTAAAGAGGATATGCACCGCATTTTAGAAGGAACCTGCCCGCAGCTGCCTCAAGATAAGCCTCGTTATTTAATGGGGGTAGGTAAACCTGAAGATTTAGTTGAAGGTGTGCGCCGTGGCATTGATATGTTTGATTGTGTAATGCCAACGCGTAATGCGCGTAATGGCCACTTATTCGTCACGGATGGCGTAATTAAAATCCGCAATGCCAAATACCGCGATGACACTTCGCCATTAGATCCGCAGTGTGATTGCTATACTTGTAAAAACTATACTAAGTCTTACTTACACCATTTAGATAAGTGTGGTGAAATCTTAGGCGCAAGGCTTAACACTATCCATAATCTACGTTATTACCAACGTTTAATGGCTGAAATCCGTCAAGCAATTGCTGATGGGCGCTATGAAGAGTTTGTGAGCGAGTTTTATCAGCGTATTGGCAAAAAACCTGCACCATTGCAAGTAAGATAATTTTGATTAGGCGCTTGACAGCAAAGCAATAGCGCAGTATTATTCGCATCCTAACGGCGAGTAGCGCAGCTTGGTAGCGCAACTGGTTTGGGACCAGTGGGTCGGAGGTTCGAATCCTCTCTCGCCGACCATATTTGAGAAACCGACGAAAGTCGGTTTTTTTACGCCTGAAGTTTATGAGGTTCGAACCTCCGAGGAGGTTGACAAATCGTAGGAACGATTTGCACAGCCAAATGGCTGCCGTAGGGCGAGTATCATGGATGATACGAGTCAATCCTCTCTCGCCGACCACTAATTTATCGGGAATAAATTTGAATGTTGCTTTAGCAACAGCCCGAAGGGTAAACAGCAGGACGCTGTTTATATATTTGAGAAACCGACGAAAGTCGGTTTTTTACACCTATTGTTGCTTGCCAAATATGTCTTGGCTGCCATCGATTGTGATTTCTAAACGGGAAAATTAACTTGATAAGCAAGTGTTGGTATCGGCATCGAGTTATGGTTTGAAAAATAGCAGTGATGATCGGTATTGGATCCATTAATAAAGGTGTTAATAATTTTGTCGATCGATAGATTCATTTAAGTTTAGTCAAATTCATGCTTATCCATTAAATACTGACAAGGTTAATCATCTCTCTATCCGATGTTGGCTCGCTCTAATCATCGAGCTGACATTACTATCGCAATAGATTCAAATCCACAAAACAGCATAATTATTTGTGATCTCGCTCATATTTCATAAAAACAAGCCAATAATATTTTCTTTTTAAACTATAATTATTTTCGAACGAAAGTTAAATTTGGAGAGATTATGGAAATTTATTTAGATACCGCCGATGTGAATGCGGTAGAACGTTTGCACTCAATCCTTCCTGTTAAAGGGGTTACAACTAACCCTAGCATCGTTGCAAAAGAGAAAAAACCGCTTTTTGATGTGTTAGCTGAGCTCCAAGCTGTTATTGGCCCCGATGGGCAATTATTTGCTCAGGTGATTGCTAACAATGCACAAGGCATGATTAAAGAAGCAGAAGAACTAACCAAGCGATTCCCATCATTAGTGGTTAAAGTACCCGTTACGGCGCAAGGCTTGATTGCGATCAAAGCGTTAACTGAGCAAGGCATTACCACACTTGGTACCGCTGTATATGGCGCAGCACAAGGGCTATTGTCCGTGTTAGCGGGGGCAAAGTATGTGGCACCTTACGTCAATCGTATTGATGCTCAAAGCGGTAGTGGTATTGAAGTAGTGAGCGAACTACAAAGGCTACTTGCATTGCATGCGCCATCGTCGATGATTTTGGCGGCGAGCTTTCGAACGCCAAGACAAGCACTGGATTGTTTATTGGCGGGTTGCGAAGCGATCACCTTACCTGTTGATGTTGCTGAATTATTTATTGCTGATCCTGCTGTTGATGCCGCAATCCGTAAATTTGAAGATGATTGGCAAACAGCATTTGGTAAATTAACTTTTTAGTTATAGGTTATAACTAACAGTCATTGGTAACTAACTAGGTCTAATAATGGCTGATACCCATTATTAGGTTGTTAGCTGTTATGCTCGCCCCGTTAGAATATTGCTAGCGTTAATGCTCGTCTAACTTAACCCATTTATATTTTTTTATTTAAAATTAGAACGTTCATTTTGAAAGAAGTTTTATTTTGTTATGAAATCAGCTATCTTATAAATTATAATTAATCCGCTTCTGATCCTTACAAATTATGCAATAGCGCTATTGTAGATAGGTTTTTTAGCTGTCTTTATTTGTAAGTATGTTTGAGTAAAACCAAATGAGATAAGTAAATTATTATGAAAGTAAAAGAGCGACAAGCCGCAATTCTTGATTTCCTCCAGGTCAATGGCCATGCAACAGTGGATGTGCTAAGTGATAAGTTTCAAACAACGGGTACCACAATTCGTAAAGATCTTGTTCAACTTGCTGAAAATAATATGGTTATTCGTACTTATGGCGGAGTTATGTTAAATAAGGAGATTGGTGATCAGCCCGTTGATCATAAAACATTTATTAATATTGCTAAAAAGAAAAATATTGCGCAAGAGGCTGCCAAACTTATTCATGAAGGTGATTCACTTATTTTTGATGCCGGTAGCACTGTTGCACAAATGATCCCAATGCTAACTAAATTTCAGAATCTGACAATTATGACCAATAGTCTACATATGGTTAATGAGCTAGTCAGTTTCGATAATAATCAAACAATTATTTTGATGGGTGGGCACTATCGCCGCAAATCAGCTTCATTTCACAGTAATAATAAATTAGCTGATGCGTCACTTAATTATTATTCTTTTGATAAGCTTTTTATGGGAGCAGATGGCGTTGATCTTGCTGGAGGCGTAACGACTTTTAATGAGAGTTATGATGGTAGCGTCGCTATGTGTAAAGCTGCTGCGAAATTAATTCTTTTAGTTGATTCATCAAAATTTGGCCGACGAAGTCCCAATGTGGTATGCCCTTTAAAAACAGTTGATACAATCATTACCGATAGCGAATTAGATGTTAAATACTACAATGCATTAATTAAACTCGGCATTAAGGTCATTTTGGTTGACGCTTAGTTGTGACGCTATCGTCTTGTGTGTGCTGTTTTTGTATCATCGATACCGCTATTTATAGACTAAAATAGCCCCTAGCGGGTTAAATTCAGTCACTTCCCCTCCATTCAATTAATTGAAATTATTCATCTTATTAATTTTAGCCCTATGCATAATAGATAGCTACCATCTTTATTAAAAATGATTTATTTTATTTTAAACTGATCTTTTTATTATTCTTTAAGAAAGAAATATCTTTCAAAATGAAAGATATTTCTTGAATTGTGATCTAGTTAAAAGAAATCATTTAAACCTATTGTTATTATCCTCTTCGTCTTATCGGTATAAATATTATTAAGCTAACAGGAGAGGACATGATTGATGCAATTTCATATGGTGCTGAATGGTTTATCGGCCTATTTCAAGAGGGGGGTAATGTTTTTGTCGGTATGGTTACGGGAATTTTACCTTTATTAATTTCACTATTAGTTGTGATGAATGCGATGATTAAGTTAATTGGTCAACATCGTATCGAGCGCTTGGCCCAAGCTTGTGCAAGTAATCCTATTCTACGTTATTTAGTCTTACCACTTATTGGAACGTTTGTTTTTTGTAATCCTATGACCTTGAGTTTAGGGCGTTTTTTACCGGAATTTTATAAGCCCAGTTATTATGCGTCTGCCTCTTATAGTTGCCATTCGATGAATGGACTATTTCCTCATGTAAACCCTGGTGAGCTATTTGTTTATTTGGGGATCGCATCGGGCTTAACTACATTAGGTTTACCATTAGGACCACTGGCGGTAAGTTATTTTTTAGTCGGATTAGTGACTAACTTTTTTCGTGGTTGGATAACCGATCTTACGACGGCTATTTTTGAGAAAAAAATGGCGATCATGTTAGATCGAAACGTTCATCTTTAGCTGGAGCGATAATCATGACTAAATATATCCGCATTGAAAAAGGGGATGCAGGTTGGGGAGGTCCTCTTGAATTACCGATAATTGAAGGTAAAAAAATAGTTTATATTGCTGCAGGAACAAGACCTGCAGTTGTTGACAAATTAGTTGCATTAACTGGATGGCAAGCAATTGATGGTTTTAAAGATGGCGAACCAGCTAAGGACGAAATTGGTATCGCGGTGATTGATTGTGGTGGGACGCTACGGTGTGGTATTTATCCTAAAAGCAAGATACCGACACTTAATATTCATGCAACCGGTAAATCAGGTCCATTAGCACAATATATTGTTGAGGATATTTACGTGTCTGGCGTCAAACCTGACAATATTGTATTGCTTGATGCTCGAGCTAATAATAGCGAGAGTTTAGCCGCCCAAGATCATGCAGTTAATGATGTTAAAACTATTCATCGTGATTATGATACAACTAAAAAAATTAGTGAACAAAGCGATGGATTATTAGCCAAAATTGGTATTGGCATGGGGGCGGGAGTCGCTATTTTCTTCCAAGCTGGACGCGATACGATTGATACCGTCTTAAAGACCATTTTACCTTTTATGGCTTTTGTGTCGGCTTTAATTGGCATTATTATTGCCTCAGGTTTAGGCGATTTAGTCGCTCATGGCTTAGTGCCGTTAGCAAATAATCCGATTGGATTAGTGATTTTAGCCTTAATCTGCTCATTCCCTCTGCTGTCGCCATTTTTAGGTCCTGGAGCTGTCATTGCTCAAGTAATTGGTACTTTAGTTGGCGTGCAAATTGGTTTAGGTAACGTTCCCCCTTATTTAGCATTACCGGCATTATTTGCGATTAACGCGCAAGCGTCTTGTGATTTTATTCCTGTCGGTTTGTCACTGGCCGAAGCTAAGCAAGATACTGTGCGTGTAGGTGTTCCTTCTGTTCTTGTCAGCCGTTTTTTAACTGGGGCGCCAACAGTATTGATTGCATGGGCTGTTTCGTTTTTTATTTATCAATAACGATTAACTGTGGCTGAGTTTAGATATCTAGCAAATAGCAGGATTTAACATTATGAACAATATTATTTACCGCTCTATTATCTTAGGTATTGGTGATTTTGTCGCAGATGTTTTAGCGGATGGAATACTTATTACGTTTAAACAAGGCGCACCTAGCGAGCTCGCTGATTATTGTTGTATCCATTCTCACGGCGAGCTAACCACGAATTTAGCAATAGGGCAAACTATCAAATTTGGTGATTTTAGCTACCTCATTACGGCTATTGGTGAGGTCGCAACAACTAATTTTCGTGAATTAGGCCATATTACGGTTCGCTTTGATGGCAAAAGACAAGCAGAGCTAGCAGGTAGCATCCATGTTATTGGTCAAGCGCCAACAGGTTTAAAAATTGGCGACTCAATTATTATTGTTGCGAATTGATGATCACGGTTTATTAAAATTAACTAATTACTTACTAGAAGGTGAAACATATGAAACAAGTTGCTGTGGTTGTAGGTGGGGGACAAACGTTAGGGGCTTTTTTGTGTCAAGGGCTCGCTGATGCGGATTATCAAGTTGCCGTTGCTGATCTCAATATTGAAAATGCAAATAAAATTGCTGATGAAATTAATAAAAAGCACGGTATAGGTAGTGCTAAAGGCTTTAAAGTCGATGCAACAAATGAAGAGAGTGTTATTAATTTGGCAATAGATATTGAACGACAATTTAAACAGCTAAATCTTATGGTTTATAGTGCAGGTATTGCGAAAGCTAGTCCAATTACTGATTTTAAGCTAGCTGATTTTAACTTATCAGTAAATGTTAACTTAACGGGTTATTTCTTATGTGCAAGGGAGATGGCGAAATTAATGATTAAACACAACAATGCTGGGCGCATTATTCAAATTAATTCAAAATCGGGTAAAGTAGGGAGTAAGCATAATTCAGGTTATAGTGCGGCAAAATTTGGTGGTGTGGGTTTGACGCAATCCCTTGCACTGGATTTAGCTGAGCACGGGATCACCGTTAATTCTTTGATGTTGGGTAATTTGTTAAAGTCACCGATGTTCCAGTCATTACTCCCCCAATATGCTAAAAAGCTAGGTATTGATGAATCGCAAGTTGAGCAAGTATATATTGATAAAGTGCCATTAAAGCGTGGTTGCGAGTATCAAGATGTCTTAAACATATTGCTTTTTTATGCCAGCGATAAGGCGTCGTACTGCACCGGGCAGTCAATTAATGTGACCGGTGGGCAGGTGATGTTTTGACTCTGTAATACCATAGATAAGATTATTAAATAGTATTATCTGCCTTGTTAAGCGTTTTTAAGCTAGGGAGTCATAATGACAACGGCGTTGATTGTTTCTGCTTTAATCGCTTGGATCTTACAAATAGGGTTAGGCTGGCTACAAGTAAAGCGTTTTAATCATGCTTTTATTTCAATGCGTAAAGGAAGCTATATTGGTATTGGGCGTAATAGCAATGGTCGTTTTAAACCAAGAGTATTAATCGCTTTATCTTTTGATGAGCATCAGAATGTGGTTGATTCATTATTAATGCGTGGATTAACCGTATTTTCGCTGCCTAAAAAAATTAATATATTACACGGTATGCATCTGAGTCAAATTAATCCTGAGGCAGTCTTTCCACAGCAATTATCTTGCCAAAATGCGTTAATGACTGCATTAATTGCTAGATAAAAAAGTAAGCATACCAACTTACCTTTTTATCTTTTTTGGCTATTTCTGTTTTTTCATTTTCATGTCAATAACCATGCGGCCTTGTATTTTTCCTGCACGCATTTCATCAATCATATCATTGATATCTTCAAATGGTCTTTTTTCAACGATTGGGGTCACTTTACCTTCCGCACTAAATTGAAATGCTTCTGCTAAGTCTTCACGAGTGCCAACTAAGGAGCCGAGTACTTGGATACCATCTAATACTGTTTTGGGAATACTGAGATCCATTGTTTCAGATGGTAAACCTAATGCCACTACCCGACCTAATGGACGCACTGAATTGATTGCTTGATTAAATCCGACTTTAGTCACCGAGGTTACAACTGCGCCATGTACGCCGCCATTCGTATGTTCTTTGATATAAGCGCCTACATCCGCAACTTTTTTAGGATTGACGACTAAATCGGCACCGAGTTTTTTACATAATTCTAGTTGGCTATCACTGTTGCTAATTGCCACCACTTTATTATTAAATACATTTTTACCATATTCGACCGCAAGGGTACCAAGCCCGCCAATACCAAATACCGCTAACCACTGGCCCGGTTTAGTATTAGCGACTTTGATGCCTTTATAGGTTGTGACGCCTGCGCACGTTACGCTCGTTGCTTGCGCCGGATCAAGCCCGTCTGGCACTTTTACGGCATAGTCTGCTTTAACGATGCATTGTTCGGCCATTCCTCCGTCGACAGTGTAGCCTGAGTTTATTGCGCTACGGCAAAATGTTTCATTACCCGAAATGCAATATTCACACACTCCACAACCAGAATAAAACCAAGCAATACTAACGCGATCACCAATTTTTAAACTTTTAACATCATCTGCGATTTTAACCACAATCCCTACCCCTTCATGGCCAATAACGCGCCCTGGTTTTTTGCCAAAATCGCCAGCCGCGACATGCAGGTCTGTGTGACATAATCCACAATATTCTACTTCAACTAATGCTTCTCCCGATTCTAACGGACGAACAGGAATATCTTTAAGCTCAACTTGACCGTTACTATCTTGTCTAATTACTGCAGCTTTCATGCTACCTCCTAGAAAATTGAAAGTTAAAATTTGAGATGTTGATTATATTATCTGAAATAGTATATTAAGGCTTTGAGCTAGCCCCCATTTTGGCGAAAAAATTTTTATTAAAAGTAACAAAGCCTATGCTGAAAATTAGCTAGAGTAAAAAAAATAGGCCATAATTTTAGCAATAGAACCAAATAAAATAGCATTAAAGGCAATAATCGGTAGTGGTTTTTTATCGTGATGAGCAACATGAATTAAGATAGGAAGTATCAAACATAATCCCAACAGGCCGCCTAATAACCACCAAGGTATAAAGGAAATATTAATATTAACAATCACAATCGTTGCGATGATAAAGTGAAAAAATGAGGCAATAATTGAGTATCGTGGGAGCTTTTTTATAATCATTGGCACGATATCTATCGTTGCCAAAATAATACCTAATGTTAGGGAAAATAAGAAAGTTTTCATTAGTCACTACCCGCTCTAGTTTTTAGATAATTTTGCTATTTTTTTAGTTATCTTGTTAAGAATTAGTTTAAGCACGGCACTTAGCTATGGCTGTGAGCCAATTTTAAGTAGTTGGCTTTCTTAGTACATCATCGAGTAATGTATATAATAATCCAACTTGTAACGTTGAGTCATTAAGCGCTGGAATATAATTGAATTGTTCACCACCATATTGCATAAAGAGTTCGCGGTTTTCAATATCAATTTCATGCAATGTTTCGATGCAATCGACAGCAAATCCAGGGCATATGACGGTAACCGATTTCTCTTTTTTCGCTAATTCGATAAGTATATCGCTGGTATTTGGCTCTGTCCATTTACCTTTACCAAAGCGCGATTGGTAAGTCATTATAATCTCAAGCTTAGGATAATAGAGGTGAAGAGCTTGCTGAATTAGCTGAGTGGTTAATTCACAACGTATGACATATTCATCTTGACGTTTTTTTATGTAGCTGATAGGAATGCCGTGATAAGACAGCATGAGTACATCTGGTTGATCAATACAAATGTGCTCATCTATTTGCTGTACTAAAGCCGCAATATAGACAGGGTGATCTGCATAGTCATGCAAATAGCTGATTTTAGGTGAATCTGACCATTGTTTCGTTAAGCTTTTAATTTTATTAATTACCGCTAATGTCGTGGTAGTTGAATACTGTGGATACATGCTGATGACGTTAATCGTGTCACAATGTTTTAAACGATTTAAGGCCGATTCGAGAGTTGGCTCTCCATAGTTCATCGCTAATTCGCATTGTAAATTAGGTCGCGATTCTTGTAGCTTGTGACAGAGTTGTTTGCTGTAGTATAGCAATGGTGATTGTTCATTTAGCCAAATTTTTTGATAATGTTTTGTAATATATTTTAAGCGTTTGGGGATCACAATCCCATATAAAATGGGCAACCAAACAAAAGGCGAAATATCAACAACATGGCGATCGCGTAAAAATTCACCAAGGTACTTTTTAATTGCATCAGGGGTGGCCTGACTTGGCGTGCCTAAGTTAACTATCAATATCCCTTGCTTGTTGGTCATTATCAGCTCCTATTTTATTTCAGTTTTGATAACTCAATGTCGATTACAGTTAATAATCGTGTTAACGCGCCTTGATTTTGCTTTAATACTTGCCAAGCATTCTTGCCTATAGTTTGTTTTAATGTTTTATTTGCCAGGAGTTGAGAAACTTTTTCTGATAAATCTCTACTGTTCGCTTGACTTAGCCATAGTCCATTTGCGGCAATTAATTGCTGACAAATAACAGTAAAGTTAAAGTAATATTCACCCATAATAATTGGTAAATGATGCAATGCGGGTTCTAATGGATTATGTCCTCCTCGCTCAACCAGACTTCCACCGACAAAAGCAATATCCGCTAAGCCATAAAGCAAGATCAATTCCCCCATCGTATTAGCCAAAATTACTTGGGTTTGTTCGGTTGGAATTTGGTTATCACTACGCAGTTGATAATTGAAACCATATTGAGTAATTAGCTTTTCAACTGCAATAAAACGTTCAGGGTGACGAGGGACTAAAATGAGAAGCAAGTTAGGACTCATTTTTAGTAGTGATTGGTGTGTAGCTAAGATAATTTCATCTTCACCTTGATGGGTACTCGCTGCAATCCAAACCGGTCTTTGTAGCCGCCAACTTGATTTTAATGCTACTATTTTCTTTTGTTGCTCATCGCTCAGTTCAATATCAAACTTAATGCTGCCAGTTACGGTTAACTGTTCTTTAGGTAAACCAAGCTTAATAAAGCGATCAGCATCAAATTGGTTTTGTGCCGCAATATGCGTTATTTTAGGCATTAAGTGATTGATGGCTTTACCGAGCTTAGCATAGCCCTTAGCAGATCGCTCCGAAAGTCTGGCATTGGCGATAATTAGGGGAATATTCCTTTTCTTGAGCGCACAAATCAGATTAGGCCAAAGTTCTGTTTCCATTATAATAACAATTTTAGGGCGCAAAGTATTAAGAAAACGATTTAATGCACAAGGTAAATCATAAGGAAGATAAACGTGGTTAACGCTATCTGCTAATGCTTTTTTGACTTGTTCAGACCCCGTCGGGGTCATTGTGGTAACCGTAATAGGTAAATGAGGATAGCGGTGCTGTAATTGCTTTATGAGTGGAATTGCGGCAATCGTTTCTCCTACTGATACACTGTGGATTAAAATGCCGTTAGGTTTTACTTTATTAAGACAAAATCCATAACGCTCAAGCCAGCGTTTACGGTAATCAGGTGCGTTACGACTGCGCCATAATAATTTTAACCAAACCAACGGTTGAATAAGATAAAGTAAACAAGTATACACCGCTTGCATCGTTATTATTCTTTGAAAAAATGTTTTCGATAATAAACTAATTCAGCGATAGAATCCTTGATATCATCAAGCGCTTGATGTGTGCCTTGTTTAGTTAAGCCCGATAATATTTCAGGCTTCCAACGACGGGCAAGTTCTTTAACTGTGCTAACATCTAAATAGCGGTAGTGAAAATATTGCTCTAGAAGAGGCATATAGTTAAATAGAAAACGTCTATCTTGTCCTATCGTGTTACCACAAATTGGTGAGCAGTTTTGGGGAACCCACTGAGAAATAAAGTTTATTGTTTGTTGCTCAGCGTCTTGTTCATTAATGGTACTTTTTTTCACTCGTTCAATTAACCCTGTACCAGTATGCGTTGCTACATTCCATTCATCCATCAGAGCTAACTGTGTTTCCGGTTGTGATATCGCAATAACCGGCCCTTCTGCTAAAACATTAAGATTTGAGTCAGTAATAATCGTGGCTATTTCGATGATACGATCGCGATTAGGATCGAGCCCCGTCATTTCGAGGTCTATCCAGATAAGATTATTTCTACTTTGCTGTGGCTGGGTTGTCATAAGCTTTACTTTATTAAACAGTAATTGCGTTAATTTTAACACATTTACTGAATAATGTTTAAAAATCAATTGATAAAATAGGTGAATTATAAATATATTCTCTTCGTGCTCGTTCTTTTACCTGTTTTATTTATTCTATAATTGAATATTTAATCGATTTTTTAACGAATTTTTAATATAAAAATATGATATGTAACCTATTATCGATATTGATAATTTCTTTACTTAAAAAGAAAATAGTCAAAAAATAAAAAATACGCTAATATGATAACAATTTCTCAATTAATAATGTTAAGATTAACATAATAAAATATTATCAATACCGTTAAGATGAATTGTTGGCAAAAATTAAGTAAACGCTTTGTAATCAAAATTGCACTACCGCACTTGTTGCTTAGTGTACTTGCGACTGCGTTTAGTTTGTCAGCTCAGGGGGGATTATTACCCGCTAATCAATCGCCGCAAGCAAACATTATTGCTATTGCGGCAGTGATAGTAAACCTACATGAACAACAGTCTGATAAACAAGTCCAACCAGTATGCTTATTTAAAGAGCAGCTACAACTTGTTGACGTACCTTTTGTTCCCACTCAATACAATGATTTTATTCCAGCCATCCGCTTGACACCTAATAATGGTATACGTGCGGGTCCTATTTTTATTTAGAGCCTAGATTTAGTTCTAATTAGTCTATATTTATGCTTCAAATATTTATTGCATTACTAATATTTATAGTAGCTTTGTTAAATATTTGCCGCAATCAGTTATAAATAATAAAACGATTGATATCGTGCCAACATAAAGAGAATTATATGTTATTGAAATTATTGACAAAAACATTTGGTAGCCGTAATGAGCGAGTATTAAAATCAATGCGCAAGCGTGTTGATAAGATTAATGCATTGGAACCAGCGATGGAAGCGTTGTCCGATGATGAGTTGAAAGCTAAAACCGTTGAATTTAAAGAACGTATTGCTGCAGGGAAGAGCTTAGATTCAATATTAGAAGAAGCTTTTGCGGTAGTGCGAGAGGCGAGTAAACGGGTTTTTGGTATGCGCCATTTTGATGTGCAGCTAATTGGTGGGATGGTTCTTAATGAACGGTGTATCGCCGAGATGCGTACTGGTGAAGGTAAAACATTGACCGCAAGTTTACCTGCTTACCTTAATGCTTTAACCGGTTTTGGCGTTCATGTTGTTACTGTGAATGACTATTTAGCACAACGTGATGCTGAGAATAACCGACCTTTATTTGAGTTCTTAGGTTTAACGGTGGGAATTAATTTACCTAACATGCCAGCGCCATTGAAACGTGAGGCATACAATGCAGATATTACTTATGGAACGAATAATGAGTACGGTTTTGATTACCTACGAGACAATATGGTCTTTGATAAAGAATCACGAGTACAGCGACCTCTTTATTATGCGTTAGTTGATGAGGTTGACTCAATTTTAATCGATGAAGCAAGAACGCCATTGATCATCTCGGGCCCCGCAGAAGATAGTTCTGACCGCTATATTAGTATTAATAAAATTATTCCTTATCTAACCAGTCAGGAAAAAGAAGATACTGCTGACTATCAAGGAGAGGGAGATTTTTCGGTAGATGAAAAATCACGTCAAGTGCATTTGACCGAACGTGGACTAATTAAAGTTGAAGAGTTGCTAATTCGTGAAGGTATTATGAAAGGCGAAGAGTCATTATATGCGCCGAATAATATTGTATTAATGCATCATGTTAGTGCCGCGTTACGCGCCCATCATCTGTTTTCTCGTGACGTTGATTATATTGTTAAAAATGGTGAGGTTATCATTGTTGACGAGCACACTGGTCGAACGATGGAAGGTCGCCGCTGGTCAGATGGCTTGCATCAAGCTGTTGAGGCAAAAGAAGGTGCTAAAATTCAAAATGAGAATCAAACATTAGCGTCGATTACTTTCCAAAATTACTTCCGCTTATACCAAAAACTAGCAGGAATGACAGGTACGGCAGATACTGAAGCATTCGAGTTTAACCAAATCTATGGGTTAGATACAATTGTTGTGCCAACCAATAAGCCAATGGTACGTAAAGATTTGTCAGATTTAGTTTACATGACAGAAAAAGAAAAAATTGATGCAATTGTTACCGATGTTCGTGGTTGCCTATCAAGAGGACAACCCGTTTTAGTTGGTACAGCGTCTATTGAAAAATCCGAACTTGTTTCACATTTTCTCAATAAAGCGGGCATTAAGCATAATGTTTTAAATGCTAAGTTCCATGCTCAAGAAGCCGAAATTATTGCCGATGCAGGTCGTAAAGGCGCGGTAACTATTGCAACGAATATGGCTGGTCGAGGTACTGATATTATGCTTGGTGGTAACTGGCAGATGGAAATATCAAAGCTTGAGTCTCCAACACCTGAGCAAATAGAACAGATAAAACAAGATTGGCGTATTCGTCACGAGGAAGTGCTTGAGCTTGGTGGGTTGTATATTTTAGGTACCGAGCGGCACGAATCTCGTCGTATCGATAATCAGCTGCGTGGGCGAGCAGGGCGCCAAGGGGATGCAGGGGTATCACGTTTTTATTTATCTTTAGAAGATCCTTTAATGCGTATTTTTGCTTCAGACCGAGTAGGTAGTATGATGCGAAAATTAGGTATGAAAGAAGGGGAAGCAATTGAGCATCCTTGGGTAACAAAAGCGATCGCAAATGCACAAAGGAAGGTTGAAAGCCGTAATTTTGACATTAGAAAACAATTGCTAGAGTTTGATGATGTGGCAAATGATCAGCGTCGTGCTATCTATGGTCAACGAAATGATCTCCTCGATAACCATGATATTAAAGAGACAATTGATTCTATTCGCGTCGATGTATTTAATACTGTTATTGATCAATATATTCCCCCACAATCAATTGAAGAAATGTGGGATGTTAGTGGGCTTGAAGCCGCTTTAAAAGCAGATTTTGACCTTGAACTACCAGTTGCTCAGTGGCTTAATGATGAACCAAATCTACATGAAGAAACGCTACGAGAACGTATTTTACAATCGGCTATTGAAACAGCTCAAGCTAAGGAAGATTCCGTTGGTAGTGAAGCATTTCGTGGTTTTGAAAAAAGTGTAATGTTACAAACTCTTGATACACTTTGGAAGGATCATTTGGCGGCAATGGATTACTTACGTCAAGGGATCCATCTACGTGGCTATGCTCAAAAGGATCCAAAGCAGGAGTATAAACGTGAGTCATTTGATATGTTTGCCAGTATGCTAGAATCACTCAAATATGATGTTATTGGCGTATTGAGCCGTGTTCGGATTCGTTCTCAAGAGGAGATAGAGGAAGCTGAACGCCAAAGGCAAGAAGAAATGGTCAGACTTGCTGAGCAGCAAAAATTAAGCCATGATGAGGTTGGTACTCTCAACAATGAGACAGCGCCTCGCGTAGCGCAACCAATTGTTCGTGCTCAAGCAAAAGTGGGTCGGAATGATCTGTGTCCTTGCGGTTCTGGGAAAAAGTATAAAAATTGTCATGGGGCTGTTCAATAAAGATAAACTTTAGTATTATTAATTTCTGAATGATTTTTATACATTATCGATGTCATAGCTGCCATAGTTATGGCATCGGTAGATAAGCTAAAATAAATAATTATTATGAAAAAACTTGAAATTGCGGTAGGTATTGTTCGTTCACATGATGGGCAAATTTTTATTACTCAGCGTGGCGAAAAATCTCATTTAGCTGGATTTTGGGAATTTCCTGGTGGTAAAATTGAGCCAAACGAGACGCCTTTTCAAACTCTTCAACGTGAAATTGCAGAAGAAATTGACATTCACATTCATGATGCAAAATATCTAAAAACCGTCGAATACCAATATCATGACCGCTTTATAACTATTCACGTCTATCTTATAGAAGAATGGGATGGTGAACCTTTTGCCGCAGAAGGTCAACACAGCCGATGGGTGGATGAAGAGGAGCTCAATGCCGATGAATTTCCTGATGCCAATCGTACAATTATTGAAATGTTAAAAAACTTAGATAAAAATATTTACTAGTATAGATAATATATTTTATTTAACATTTTGATTTAAATTTGATGTGTGTTTTTTCTCTTGCCAAGTAAATATTCTCTAATATATTACCCTTCATAATTCTTTTATATTAAAACGCTATAGCTAACTTAATAATTAATATTAAGTTAAGTTAATAAATATATAGTTAGTTATAAGGAATTGTAAAAAAATAGTTAATTTTACTTGAATTAATCTTAATTTCATGGATAATAGTTACATATCTGCTTTTGCTCATCTTTTTGTCATCAATTTGAGAAAAGCAAATTTTAAAATTAAGTGTAAATGTATTAGTTTAAAAGTGTTAAAAGTGTTTCCGTTGTGTGTAGGTTTATTCGAAAAATAGTATGTTGACAGGATAATAAGAAGATAGAAGAAGAATGAAAAAAAAGGAAGTAGAAGCAACTAATCTAGTCAATATGATTTTATTATATTGACTATTTTTTTATCTAGGTTAAATCTCCCATCCATCAGTTGATCGCATTTTTCCATAATTTCAGTATAATACATGCAATTTTTAGTACTAATGAAGCTACGTTATGACACAATCAAGTTACAATGCTATCGATATTGAGGTTTTAAAAGGGTTAGACCCTGTAAGGCATCGCCCAGGGATGTACACCGACACAACAAGACCTAACCATTTGGGTCAGGAAATTATTGACAATAGCGTGGATGAAGCTATTGCTGGGCACGCAAAACATATCCAAGTTATCCTATATGAAGACCAGTCTTTAGAAGTAATTGATGATGGGCGAGGCATGCCTGTTGATATCCATCCAGAAGAAGGTCTGCCAGCTATTGAATTATTACTTTGTCGATTACACGCTGGCGGTAAATTTTCTAATAAAAATTATCAATTTTCGGGTGGATTGCATGGTGTTGGCATTTCGGTTGTTAATGCCCTTTCAAAAAGACTTGACGTAACGGTTAATCGTGACGGGCAAGTTTATGCAATTGCATTTGAGCAAGGTAATAAAGTCGAAGATCTTCATGTAACAGGAACGTGTGGTCGACGAAATACTGGAACAAAAGTACGCTTTTGGCCCGAGGAAAAATATTTTGATTCGCCAAAATTTTCTGTCCCTCGTTTGGAGCATTTATTAAAAGCAAAAGCGGTATTATGTCCAGGTCTTGAAATTATCTTTAAGGATAAAGTCAATGATGTCGAGCATAGATGGTGTTATGAAGCTGGCTTAACTGATTATTTGATGGAATCGGTTAATGGCTATACTTTATTACCTGAGGAGCCATTCACTGGCGAGCATACAAGCGATAATGAAGCCGCTGAGTGGGCGTTACTTTGGTTGCCCGAAGGCGGTGAATCACTGACAGAAAGCTATGTCAACTTGATCCCAACCGTACAAGGGGGAACGCATGTTAATGGTTTAAGGCAAGGCCTTTTAGATGCGATGCGTGAGTTTTGTGAATTTCATAATTTGTTACCTCGAGGCTTGAAATTAACGGCAGATGATATATGGGAACGCTGTTCGTATGTGCTGTCAGTTAAAATGCAAGAACCGCAATTTGCCGGCCAAACCAAGGAACGCCTATCTTCTCGTCAGTCAGCAGCGTTTGTTTCAGCAGTGGTAAAAGATGCGTTTAGTTTATGGCTTAACCAAAATGTTCAAACAGCTGAGTTATTGGCTGAGATGGTTATTTCTAGCGCACAAAAACGCTTACGTGCTTCGAAAAAAGTTATTCGTAAAAAGTTAACAAGTGGCCCTGCGTTACCTGGAAAATTGGCTGATTGTGCATCGCAAGATTTGAGTCGTACAGAGCTATTTTTAGTCGAGGGTGATTCAGCTGGCGGTTCGGCAAAGCAAGCTAGAGATCGTGAAACTCAAGCCATAATGCCGCTAAAAGGTAAAATACTTAATACATGGGAAGTCTCATCTGATGAAGTATTAGGCTCTCAAGAGATTCACGATATTTCAGTTGCGATTGGTATGGATCCTGATAGTGATGATTTAAGCCAGCTACGGTATGGTAAAATTTGTATTTTAGCTGATGCCGATTCAGATGGTTTACATATCGCGACGTTGCTATGCGCACTATTTGTCCGCCATTTTAAGCCATTAGTCAAAAATGGCCACATTTATGTTGCAATGCCTCCTTTATATCGTATTGACCTTGGCAAAGAAGTTTATTATGCACTTGATGAAGAAGAAAAAATCGGAATATTGGATCAATTAAAGCGCAAAAAAGGTAAACCGAATGTACAGCGTTTTAAAGGCCTCGGTGAAATGAATCCATTACAATTGCGAGAAACAACAATGGATCCTAACACTCGCCGTCTAGTGAAACTAACACTTGATGATGACGAACAAGCAACCGCCTTAATGGATATGTTATTAGCAAAGAAACGTTCTGAAGATAGACGAGAATGGCTGCAAAATAAAGGCGATCAAGTTGAATTAGACGTTTAATATTTAACAGTTTGATTAATTTCTTTTTACGAAGAAAAATGAAGGAATGCAAATGAACGAGATCACGCATGATGGCGTCGAGCTACAATCTCTACAAACGTTTACCGAGAATGCGTATTTAAATTATTCGATGTACGTCATTATGGATCGAGCATTGCCATTTATTGGCGATGGCCTAAAACCGGTTCAAAGGCGTATCGTATATGCGATGTCTGAGCTAGGATTAAACGCTCAGGCAAAATATAAAAAATCAGCCAGAACAGTGGGTGATGTGTTGGGTAAATATCATCCGCATGGTGATAGTGCGTGTTATGAAGCCATGGTATTAATGGCCCAGCCATTCTCTTATCGCTATCCTCTGGTTGATGGGCAAGGAAACTGGGGAGCTCCAGATGATCCTAAATCATTTGCTGCTATGCGTTATACTGAATCCCGTCTATCAAAATATGCTGAGTTGTTGCTAGGTGAGCTAGGACAAGGTACGGTAGATTACTTGCCTAACTTTGATGGCACGTTGCAAGAGCCAAAAATGCTGCCAGCACGGTTGCCTAATATTTTGCTTAATGGGACAACCGGTATTGCGGTTGGTATGGCAACTGATATTCCACCGCATAATTTACGCGAAGTTGCGAATGCTGCAATTATGCTACTTGATAATCCCAAAGCATCGTTAGAAGACGTGATGGCTCATATTCAAGGACCAGATTACCCAACGCTGGCAGAAATTATTACTCCTGCAGCCGATATTGCTAAAATCTATGAGTCTGGTCGTGGCTCTATTCGCATGCGTGCCGTTTGGCGTAAAGAAGAGAATGATATCGTTATTACAGATCTTCCGCACCAAGTCTCTGGCGCTAAAATATTAGAACAAATTGCAGCACAAATGCGGGCGAAGAAGTTACCGTTAATTGAAGATTTACGTGATGAGTCGGCGCATGAAACGCCTACTCGGTTAGTTCTAGTGCCTCGTTCCAACCGAGTCGATTTAGAGCAAGTGATGAATCATTTATTTGCAACTACTGATTTAGAAAAAAGTTACCGAGTCAATCTTAATATGATTGGTCTTGATCATCGGCCTTCGGTAAAAGGTTTATTAACGATATTAACTGAGTGGTTGAAGTATCGACGTGATACCGTGACAAGACGTTTAAACTATCGGCTAGATAAAATTCTCAAGCGTTTACACATTTTAGACGGTTTATTAATTGCCTTTTTAAATATTGATGAAGTCATTCATATCATTCGTTATGAAGACGAGCCAAAAGATGTTTTAATGGCACGCTTTGCATTAAGTGATACTCAAGCAGAAGCAATTTTAGAATTAAAATTACGCCATTTAGCTAAGCTAGAAGAGGTAAAAATAAATGTGGAACAAAGCGAGTTAGCTAAAGAGCGCGATCAGTTACAGGCAATTTTAGGATCTGAGCGTAAGTTAAACTCATTAATTAAAAAAGAGCTGATTGCTGATAGTGAAAAGTATGGTGATGAAAGACGTTCACCTATTGTAGTAAGGGCAGAAGCTAAAGCGATAACGGAACAAGAGCTCACGCCATCAGAACCCATTACTGTGGTGTTATCTGAAATGGGCTGGGTTCGTAGTGCGAAAGGGCATGATATTGATCCTACTACACTAAGTTATAAAGCCGGTGATAATTATAAGACATCGGCTAAAGGAAAAAGTAACCAACCGGTCATTTTTATTGACTCAACAGGAAGAAGTTATGCTATTGAGCCGATTTCTTTACCATCAGCGCGAGGTCAGGGAGAACCACTAACAGGTAAATTAACATTGCCTGCCGGTGCGAATATTGAACACCTAATTATGTCATCGTCTGATGAACAGAAGATTTTAATGGCTTCTGATGCTGGATATGGTTTTATTTGTACTTTTAATGATTTAGTTGCTCGCAATCGTAATGGTAAAACGATTATCACTTTACCAAAAGGCGCGAAAGTGATGCCTTTGATGGAAATTAATGATGATGAATTATTACTACTTGCTATTACTAATGCTGGTAGAATGCTCGTTTTTCCAGTTAACGATTTGCCTGCTTTATCAAAAGGTAAGGGCAATAAGATTATTTCTATCCAAAGTGCTCAAGCTGAGAAACATGAAGATTATTTATCTTATATGGCCTTAATTTCGCCAGAATCATCAATTACATTATATGTAGGTAAACGCAAACTAACTCTTAAGCCGATTGATTTACAAAAATTTAGAGCTGAGAGAGGAAGAAAGGGCACCTTGTTACCAAGAGGATTACAGCATATTGATCGCATTGAGGTTGATGAATAGGCTTATATAATGAAATATCAAATGCTTAATCAGGAATTATAGCGATGTTATTTATTTGGTCGGTTGTTACCGCGATTCTTTTTGGCTATATTTTTAAAAGTGGTTGGTTTTTCCTTCTGGGGTTTTTTATTGGTCCAATGCTGTATAAAGCATTTGATCGGGTTGCGCCCGTTCGCCATAGTTCACCTGACCCTATGCTGTTTTTGACCGTATCTTTTGAAGTCCTCGGTCATTTAAGCAAGGCAAAGGGGCAAGTGACGCAATATGATATTAATATCGCTTCAAATTTTATGGATGAACTACAGCTTGATCATGCAAAGCGAAAACTAGCTCAAGAGTCATTTAACCGAGGGAAATCATTAAACTATCCTTTAAAAGAGCGTCTGAGTGAGCTTTATGAGCAATATCGTTTTAGAAAGAACGTGTTAAATATTTTTTGTGAGTTTTTGATTAGAGCAGCTATTAATAATGGTTCTTTGCATGAGAAAGAAGAGCAGATTTTGTATACAGTTGCTCAGGCATTTCATATTCCTCGTATCCAGATGGCAGTATACATTCAAATGATGATGGCAAGTTATCACTTCCAGCGGGGACAGCAGCACCAACAGCAGCAGGGCTATCATCAAGGTACTTACCAAAATAAGTCCTCGCCAAACGATATCAATAATGCTTATCGTATATTAGGCGTTGCACCATCAGTTGATAATGCGACAATTAAAAAAGCATACCGTAAGCTGATGAATGAACACCATCCAGATAAACTTGTATCTAAAGGACTTCCTAAAGAGATGCTGGAAGCGGCGAAAAAAAGAGCACAAGAGATTCAGGTGGCATATGATTTAATTAAGACCTATAAAGGGTTTAAATAAGCATTTCAAAGAGAAAGCATAATGATGCATTGGCGTTCAATTATTCGTATTGTGGGTTTACTCATTACTCTGTTGTCAGTGTTTATGATTATTCCGGCATTAGTCGCAGTGATCTATCGTGATGGCGGTGGAACTATTTTTATTCAATCGTTTATTGTCGCTTTGATCCTAGGTATTATTTTATGGTTACCTAATCGTAAACATAAAAATGAGCTTAGCACCCGAGAAGGTTTTCTAATTGTGGTGCTATTTTGGGTTGTGCTTGGGACTATAGGTGCGTTTCCTTTTATTTTCGATAACCATCTTAATCTCAATTTAACGACAGCCTTCTTTGAGTCGTTCTCTGGTTTAACCACAACTGGAGCTACGAGTATCACTCATCTTGACACCTTACCCAAAGCATTATTATTTTACCGTCAATTATTACAATGGCTCGGTGGGATGGGTATTATTGTTTTAGCTGTTGCGATTTTACCACTGCTCGGTGTCGGTGGAATGCAGCTATATCGAGCAGAGATCCCTGGTCCACAAAAAGATAATAAAATGCGACCTAGAATTGCCCAAACAGCAAAAGTACTCTGGTCCATTTATATCATTTTAACAATCGTTTGTGCTTTATGTTTGTGGCTTGCTGGCATGGATGTTTTTGATGCTATATCCCATAGTTTTTCAACTATTTCGATGGGCGGGGCTTCAACTCATGATAGTAGTTTAGCGTATTTTAATAATCCAATGATTAACTATATTATTACTTTTTTCTTGATCTTATCGGGGTGTAATTTTGGTTTACACTTTATTTGCTTTAGCCAATTTTCCCTTAAGCACTATTTACGAGATCAAGAGTTTCGTACTTTTTTAATGATCCTGAGTGTATTAATTATTATTAGTATTATTATCCTTTCTATCGGGATTGGATTGGCAAGTGTGGCCAGTTCCATCGATAAAATTGTATTACAAGTTGTTTCAACTGCTTCTACCACCGGTTTTTCAGTTGATAGTACAAGTAACTGGCCTCCAGTATTACCCATTTTATTACTTTGTGCTTCATTTATTGGTGGGTGTGCAGGCTCAACATGTGGAGGAATGAAAGTTGTTCGAGTTCTATTACTGTTTATGCAAGGTTCCCGAGAATTGAAACGACTTGTTCATCCTAACGCTATTTATAGCCTAAAACTTAATAATCGTGTGTTGCCTGAACGTATTATCGAGTCTGTATGGGGCTTTTTTTCCGCTTATGCCTTAGTTTTCCTCATTAGCCTGTTCGTTGTTATGGCAAATGGCTCTACTGCGATGGATGCATTTTATATTGTTTCATCCTCTTTAAATAATTTGGGGATTGGTATTGGTGATGCGAGCGATAATTTTAGCCATGTCAGCGACTTAGTAAAGTGGGTGATGATAACCGATATGTTGTTTGGTCGATTAGAAATATTTACTTTACTCATTATTTTTACTCCTGTATTTTGGAAGTCTTAGCATGTAACTAATATTGAGAGAAATCGTGAAATTATTATTACTTTATACTACTCATGAATATCAAACAGAAAAAATTATGAAACGTATACAGTTTCAATTAGGTTCCTTATTCGAATGTGATTTAGTTCAATTGCACAAAAACTCATCCATCAAACTATCGGACTATCAAGCGATAATTATTGGTACATCAATTCGTTATGGTTATTATGATAAATTAATTAAAAAATTTATTGATAATAATTATCATGATCTTAATAAAATAGTTACCGGTTTTTTTGGTGTTAATTTAGTCGCTAGAAAAGCACATAAAAATACACCCGAAACCAATCTTTACACTAAAAAGTTTTTATCCAAAATCCAATGGAAACCGACAGTAAAAGCTGTTTTTGCTGGTGCACTCTATTATTCTAAATATAATTGGTTTGACCGTAATATGATTCGTTTTATTATGTGGTTAGGCAAAGGTGATACTGATGTCACAAAACCTGAAATAGAGTATACCGATTGGAATAAAGTTGACGAATTTGCTACTCTATTTCAAAATTCAATAATTAAATAATTCTTAACTATTCTTTCTGCTTTTATTATAAATTAAGCACTAGTCGTGAACGAAAAAACAGCAAACGATAAAAAAAAACGAAAAATAGACTTGCTCAAAGCCAAAAGATGTCTATAATGCGCACCACCTCTTCGTTGAAGCGGAGAGAAAAGCGAAAAAGTTAAGATGAAAAACAAAAAATAGTCTTGACGAATAAGAAAGGTTAGCGTAGTATACGCAACCCTTGAGACAGCGAAAAGAAGTAAGCTGTCAGCTCTTTAAAAATTAAAAACAGACAATCTGTGTGGGCACTGTTAGGACAAAATATACAAGTCTTCGGACTCAAAAATTAAGTCTTGATAGTGACACTAAAGATTCATTTGAAATGAAATTATAGTCAGTTAACTATTGAGCATCAAACTTTAAATTGAAGAGTTTGATCATGGCTCAGATTGAACGCTGGCGGCAGGCTTAACACATGCAAGTCGAACGGTAACAGAAGAGCTTGCTCTTGCTGACGAGTGGCGGACGGGTGAGTAAAGTATGGGGATCTGCCAAATGGAAGGGGACAACAGTTGGAAACGACTGCTAATACCGTATAATGTCGCGAGACCAAAGTGTGGGACTTTCGGGCCACATGCCATTTGATGAACCCATATGGGATTAGCTAGTAGGTAGGGTAAAGGCCTACCTAGGCGACGATCTCTAGCTGGTCTGAGAGGATGACCAGCCACACTGGAACTGAGACACGGTCCAGACTCCTACGGGAGGCAGCAGTGGGGAATATTGCACAATGGGGGAAACCCTGATGCAGCCATGCCGCGTGTATGAAGAAGGCCTTAGGGTTGTAAAGTACTTTCGGTAATGAGGAAGGTCAGTATTCTAACAGGATACTGAATTGACGTTAATTACAGAAGAAGCACCGGCTAACTCCGTGCCAGCAGCCGCGGTAATACGGAGGGTGCGAGCGTTAATCGGAATGACTGGGCGTAAAGGGCATGTAGGCGGATAATTAAGTTAGGTGTGAAAGCCCCGGGCTCAACCTGGGAATTGCACTTAAAACTGGTTGTCTAGAGTATTGTAGAGGAAGGTAGAATTCCACGTGTAGCGGTGAAATGCGTAGAGATGTGGAGGAATACCGGTGGCGAAGGCGGCCTTCTGGACAGATACTGACGCTGAGATGCGAAAGCGTGGGGAGCAAACAGGATTAGATACCCTGGTAGTCCACGCTGTAAACGATGTCGATTTGGAGTTTGGGGGCATGACCCTTGGGCTCCGGAGCTAACGCGTTAAATCGACCGCCTGGGGAGTACGGCCGCAAGGTTAAAACTCAAATGAATTGACGGGGGCCCGCACAAGCGGTGGAGCATGTGGTTTAATTCGATGCAACGCGAAGAACCTTACCTGGTCTTGACATCCATAGAATTTTGTAGAGATACGAGAGTGCCTTCGGGAGCTATGAGACAGGTGCTGCATGGCTGTCGTCAGCTCGTGTTGTGAAATGTTGGGTTAAGTCCCGCAACGAGCGCAACCCTTATCCTTTGTTGCCAGCACGTAGAGGTGGGAACTCAAAGGAGACTGCCGTTGATAAAGCGGAGGAAGGTGGGGACGACGTCAAGTCATCATGGCCCTTACGACCAGGGCTACACACGTGCTACAATGGCGTATACAAAGGGATGCGAAGGTGCGAACTGGAGCGGACCTCACAAAGTACGTCTAAGTCCGGATTGGAGTCTGCAACTCGACTCCATGAAGTCGGAATCGCTAGTAATCGTGAATCAGAATGTCACGGTGAATACGTTCCCGGGCCTTGTACACACCGCCCGTCACACCATGGGAGTGGGTTGCACCAGAAGTAGATAGCTTAACCTTCGGGAGGGCGTTTACCACGGTGTGGTTCATGACTGGGGTGAAGTCGTAACAAGGTAACCGTAGGGGAACCTGCGGTTGGATCACCTCCTTACGAAGTGCCTAACAGTGTTCACATAGATTGTTTGTTTTTAAAGAGATATCACTTTATTGGGTCTGTAGCTCAGGTGGTTAGAGCGCACCCCTGATAAGGGTGAGGTCGGTGGTTCAAGTCCACTCAGACCCACCAATTCAATTTAATTTTGTTATATTATGCCCTGACATTATTTGGCTATGATTATGCTGGATTAATCGAATTGGATAATTTAGCGAATATAGGCTGAATACGGTAAAGTGAAGATAATGGGGCTATAGCTCAGCTGGGAGAGCGCCTGCCTTGCACGCAGGAGGTCAGCGGTTCGATCCCGCTTAGCTCCACCATTTCTAACTATTTCACTATATTGATAAGTGCATTTTAGAGTGCATTGATTAATATTGCTCTTTAACAATATGGAACAAGCTGAAAGAAACGAGTTCTCGTTTTATGGTGATGAAGTTTGGGTGAAAGTCCAGATGGAATGACGATAAGATAGAGAAAAAGCGAAATTGAGAAAACCAAGACAACTGTAGGTTGTAAGGTTAAGAAATTAAGCGTACACGGTGGATGCCTAGGCAATCAGAGGCGAAGAAGGACGTGTTAATCTGCGAAAAGCGACGGTAAGCTGGTAATAAGCGTTATAACCGTCGATGTCCGAATGGGGAAACCCAGTATAGGTAACTATACTATCCTTAACTGAATAAAATAGGTTAGGGAGGCAAACCGAGGGAACTGAAACATCTCAGTACCTCGAGGAAAAGAAATCAACCGAGATTCCCAAAGTAGCGGCGAGCGAAATGGGAGGAGCCCAAAGCGGGTAGCATAGTGTGTAAGTGGAAGTATCTGGAAAGGTACACGATAGAGGGTGATAGTCCCGTACACGAATACGCATTATGTGGAAGCTTGACGAGTAGGGCGGGACACGTGTTATCCTGTCTGAATATGGGGGGACCATCCTCCAAGGCTAAATACTCCTGATTGACCGATAGTGAACTAGTACCGTGAGGGAAAGGCGAAAAGAACCCCGGCGAGGGGAGTGAAATAGAACCTGAAACCGTGTACGTACAATCAGTGGGAGCATCATTAATGGTGTGACTGCGTACCTTTTGTATAATGGGTCAGCGACTTATATTCTGTAGCGAGGTTAACCGAATAGGGGAGCCGTAGGGAAACCGAGTCTTAACTGGGCGAATGAGTTGCAGGGTATAGACCCGAAACCCGGTGATCTAGCCATGGGCAGGTTGAAGGTTGGGTAACACTAACTGGAGGACCGAACCGACTAATGTTGAAAAATTAGCGGATGACCTGTGGCTGGGGGTGAAAGGCCAATCAAACCGGGAGATAGCTGGTTCTCCCCGAAAGCTATTTAGGTAGCGCCTCATGTATAACTGTTGGGGGTAGAGCACTGTTTCGGCTAGGGGGCCATCCCGGCTTACCAACCCGATGCAAACTCCGAATACCGACAAGTTGAGCATGGGAGACACACGGCGGGTGCTAACGTTCGTCGTGAAGAGGGAAACAACCCAGACCGCCAGCTAAGGTCCCAAAGTCATAGTTAAGTGGGAAACGAAGTGGGAAGGCTTAGACAGCTAGGATGTTGGCTTAGAAGCAGCCATCATTTAAAGAAAGCGTAATAGCTCACTAGTCGAGTCGGCCTGCGCGGAAGATGTAACGGGGCTAAAACTATGCACCGAAGCTGCGGCAGTGTGTGAATAACATATTGGGTAGGGGAGCGTTCTGTAAGCCGTAGAAGGTGAACTGTGAGGTTTGCTGGAGGTATCAGAAGTGCGAATGCTGACATAAGTAACGATAATGCGGGTGAAAAGCCCGCACGCCGGAAGACCAAGGGTTCCTGTCCAACGTTAATCGGGGCAGGGTGAGTCGACCCCTAAGGCGAGGCAGAGATGCGTAGCTAATGGGAAACGGGTTAATATTCCCGTACTGAATGTGACTGCGATGGGGTGACGGAGAAGGCTAGGTTTACCGGGATAGGTCCGCAAGGAGCCCGGGTTAAGCATGTAGGGGTGTGATTAGGCAAATCCGGTCACTGTAACTCTGAGATGTGATGACGAGGCACTAAGGTGCTGAAGTAATTGATGCCCTGCTTCCAGGAAAAGCCTCTAAGCTTCAGGTCATATTTAATCGTACCCGAAACCGACACAGGTGGTCAGGTAGAGAATACTCAGGCGCTTGAGAGAACTCGGGTGAAGGAACTAGGCAAAATGGTGCCGTAACTTCGGGAGAAGGCACGCTGATGGTAATTGAAGTCCGTAGCGGATGGAGGTGAAGTCAGTCGAAGATACCAGCTGGCTGCAACTGTTTAATAAAAACACAGCACTGTGCAAACACGAAAGTGGACGTATACGGTGTGACGCCTGCCCGGTGCTGGAAGGTTAATTGATGGGGTTATCCGTAAGGAGAAGCTCTTGATCGAAGCCCCAGTAAACGGCGGCCGTAACTATAACGGTCCTAAGGTAGCGAAATTCCTTGTCGGGTAAGTTCCGACCTGCACGAATGGCGTAATGATGGCCAGGCTGTCTCCACCCGAGACTCAGTGAAATTGAATTTGCCGTGAAGATGCGGTGTACCCGTGGCAAGACGGAAAGACCCCGTGAACCTTTACTATAGCTTGACAGTGAACATTGAGCCTTAATGTGTAGGATAGGTGGGAGACGAAGAAGTGTGGACGCTAGTTTGCATGGAGTCGACCTTGAAATACCACCCTTTAATGTTTGATGTTCTAACGTAGGGCCCTGAATCGGGTCTACGGACACTGTCTGGTGGGTAGTTTGACTGGGGCGGTCTCCTCCCAAAGAGTAACGGAGGAGCACGAAGGTTAGCTAATCCTGGTCGGACATCAGGAGGTTAGTGCAATGGCATAAGCTAGCTTGACTGCGAGAGTGACGGCTCGAGCAGGTACGAAAGTAGGTCATAGTGATCCGGTGGTTCTGAATGGAAGGGCCATCGCTCAACGGATAAAAGGTACTCCGGGGATAACAGGCTGATACCGCCCAAGAGTTCATATCGACGGCGGTGTTTGGCACCTCGATGTCGGCTCATCACATCCTGGGGCTGAAGTAGGTCCCAAGGGTACGGCTGTTCGCCGTTTAAAGTGGTACGCGAGCTGGGTTTAGAACGTCGTGAGACAGTTCGGTCCCTATCTGCCATGGGCGTAGGAGGATTGAGGGGGTTTGCTTCTAGTACGAGAGGACCGAAGTGAACGCACCGCTGGTGTTCGGGTTGTGATGCCAATTGCATTGCCCGGTAGCTACGTGCGGAATAGATAAGTGCTGAAAGCATCTAAGCACGAAACTAGCCCCGAGATGAGTCCTCCCAGAGTTTACTCTGTAAGGTCCGTTTGAGACTAAGACGTAGATAGGTCAGGTGTGTAAGTGTAGTGATACATTGAGCTAACTGATACTAATGAACCGAGAGTCTTAACCTTACAACTTAGAGTTGTTTTGAATCTCAATGAAAATTTTGGCTTGAGTCTATATTGATGGATGGTATGATTATTTGCTGAGGATTGGTAGCGGTTTAGGTTACTGATGGGAAGTAGATAGTTTATATAGTCTAAGAGAAAACGAGTTATGTCTGGCGGCAATGTTGCGGTGGTCCCACCTGATCCATGCCGAACTCAGAAGTGAAACGCCGTGAAGCCGATGGTAGTGTGGGGGTTACCCCATGTGAGAGTAGGTCACCGCCAGACTTTTAATGTTAAGAAGCCCCTTACCTATTGGTTTGGGGCTTTTTTATTATCTTACTTTCCATAGCGTTCACTGCAAATTTTAAGTAATGCTTTTTCTAATTACGTGACATTTTGGTGGAGTCAAAATAGTTTAACTTTGCCTTATTGTAAATCTCTGCCACTCTAAAAAAAATTCGTTTTACAAAGGCTAGTTATCGAATAAATAAAAACTTAATCTAAAGATAAAATAACACCACTAATATGAAAAACGACAGATGATTATCGAAATAAAGCTATTATTAAAAGCTTATTATCATGCTCCTAAATTGCGTGGTAAGTTGGTATAGCTACAATTTTTATTAAAATAAAGTAGGCTATTTCTTATAATGGATAAAAGTAAGGTAATTTAGTGGTTATCGAAAAACTATAAGGTATTTAGATATAAATTATAAATAATATTAGATTAATATCATTTTAGTGTTTATTTCTTGTTGTATGTATGAAACAATTCAGTCTATTGAAAATGATTTTTGAGGTAGTCAGTGATCGATAATGATGGCTACCGTCCAAATGTAGGAATTATTATTTGCAATCGACATGGTCAGGTATTGTGGGCACGTCGTTTTGGGCAAAATTCTTGGCAGTTTCCTCAGGGCGGAATTAATAATAATGAAACTCCTGAACAAGCAATGTTTAGAGAGTTAAATGAAGAAGTTGGATTATTAGCAAAAAATGTTAAAATTCTTTCCGTTACAAACGGATGGTTACGTTATAAGTTACCTAAGAGAATGGTTCGATGGGAAAATGAACCTGTTTGTATTGGTCAAAAACAAAAGTGGTTTTTGTTAGAGTTAATTTCGGATACTTCTGCAATTAATTTATCTTTAACATCATCACCAGAGTTTGATGATTGGAAGTGGGTGAGTTATTGGTATCCAATTAGGCAGGTTATTGCATTTAAACGTGATGTGTATCGCAAAGCTATGAAAGAGTTTTCTAGTATTGTTTTTTCTATGCAAAATGACAATGATTTAACGACCTTATTTCCTGATGAAGTAAACCAGACAAATAATAAGCATGGGCAAAAAAGACGGTTTACTTTTTTTGCTCAAAAACGTAAAAACAAGCAAAGAATAAAAAAATGAAACAATATCTAATTTTTCCTAATTTTGACCCAATTGCTTTTTCATTGGGCCCCATCTCTTTGCATTGGTACGGCGCAATGTATTTATTTGGTGTGCTGGGTGCTTTATTTTTAGCGAATTGGCGAATAAAAAAAACCAACAGTGGTTGGACAAAATCTCAAGTAGAGAATTTGCTTTTTTGGGGATTTTTGGGTCTGTTTATTGGCGGCCGTTTAGGGTATACACTCTTTTATAATTTGAACACGTTTTTTGCCGACCCGCTTACTTTGTTTCGGGTATGGGAAGGAGGCATGTCTTTTCATGGTGGTTTAATTGGCGCATTAGTTGTGATTGCTGTTTTTGCTCTTAAGACCCATAAACTTTTTTTTCAAGTTGCTGATTTTGTGGCACCCTTGATTCCAATTGGCCTTATGTTTGGCCGTTTAGGTAATTTTATTAATGGTGAATTATGGGGAAGAGTAACTAATTCGCCAATTGGTATGCTTTTTCCTACATCATCCTCTGCAGATTTAACTTATGTAAGAATGCATCCTGAGTGGGCAGATCTTTTTATTGCTTGCGGTAATTTATTACCTAGACATCCCTCTCAATTATATGAAATGTTATTTGAAGGTGTTGTGCTTTTCATTATCTTAAATTTATTTATTCGTAAACCAAGGCCAATCGGTAGTGTATCAGGACTATTTTTGCTTTTGTATGGTTGCTTCCGTTTTATTATTGAGTTTTTTAGGCAACCCGATGAACAATTAGGGTTATTTTTTAATATTATTAGTATGGGACAAATTTTATGCCTGCCAATGATTATTTTGGGTGTAATATTTATATTCTATGCTTATAAATCTCCAGATGGTTTGAGAGTTAAAATTGGTAATACCAATTTTTAAAATGTATTTATAGGATCAAAAAATGAAACAATACTTAGCGCTTATGCAGAAAATTTTAGATGAAGGTACGCCAAAGTCAGATCGAACCGGAACGGGTACTTTGTCTATTTTTGGTCACCAGATGCGTTTTAACCTACAAGAAGGTTTCCCTCTTGTTACAACAAAAAAATGCCATCTAAGATCTATCATTCATGAATTGCTTTGGTTTTTAAAGGGCGATACCAATATCCAATATCTAAAAGATAATAATGTTACTATCTGGGATGAGTGGGCTGATGAAAATGGAGATTTAGGTCCTGTATATGGAAAGCAATGGCGCTCGTGGGGGGCTACTGATGGCCGTCAAATTGATCAAATAACTCAACTGATAGAACAAATAAAAACGAATCCTGATTCTAGGCGCATGATCGTTTCGGCATGGAATGTAGGTGAATTGGATAAAATGGCATTAGCGCCTTGCCATGCATTCTTTCAGTTTTATGTTGCCGATGGTAAGTTATCTTGTCAGCTTTATCAGCGTTCTTGTGATGTATTTTTAGGCTTACCGTTTAATATTGCTAGTTATTCTCTACTAGTCCATATGGTTGCACAGCAATGCGATTTGGATGTCGGTGATTTTGTTTGGACAGGGGGAGATACGCATTTATACTCTAACCATATGGAGCAAACGCATCTACAGTTAACGCGCGAACCAAAGGCACTTCCAAAACTTGTTATAAAAAGAAAACCACCTACAATTTTTGACTATGTTTTTGATGATTTTGACATTGAAGGTTATGATCCTTATCCCGCAATAAAAGCCCCTGTTGCGATTTAGTTCTTCTTATTTAAGTATATCGGTCTATGACCGGTATACTTAATTTCGTTAAATTAATTATATAAGTAAATAAATGCAAAAATTTAATCGTATTATTTTATACTGTCGTTCAGGTTTTGAAAAAGAGTGTGCTGCTGAAATTACCGATAGGGCGACTGAGTTTTCTATTTTTGGCTTTGCGAAAGTAAAAGAACAAAGTAGTTATATTGAATTTGAATGCTATCAACCTGGTGATGCTGAGAAACTTTTTTCGCTCTTAAATTTTAAAACTTTAATTTTTGCAAGACAGATGTTCGTGGCAGGAGGGTTGCTTACTAATCTACCTACTGAAAATCGTATCGCTCCTATTCTTGACGCTATTGATGGTGGTTTACCAAAATCTGGCACGTTAAGAGTTGAGGTTCCCGATACGAATGAAGGTAAGGAGTTAGCTAATTTTTGTCGAAAATTTACCGTGCCTTTGAGGCAAGCTCTACGGGATAAAAGGATTTTATTAAAGGTTGAAAACCCACTAAAACCAGTTATTCATTTACTATTTATCAATAGTACTAGTTGCTTTATTGGCTATTCATATAGTAATAATAATTCGCCTTTTTACATGGGAATTCCACGCTTAAAATTTCCTTCTGATGCGCCGAGTAGATCGACATTAAAACTTGAAGAAGCCTTTCATGTTTTTATTCCTTATGAAGAGTGGGACGAGCGGTTAGAAGGCGGATTAAATGCGGTTGACTTAGGTGCTTGCCCAGGTGGCTGGACTTATCAATTAGTTAAACATAGTATGATGGTTTACGCTATTGATAATGGCAAAATGGATCAGCGCTTATTAGATAGTGGTCAGGTAAGACATTATCAGGAAGATGGTTTTAAATTTCAGCCTAAAAAACATAACATCTATTGGCTCGTATGTGATATGGTAGACAAGCCTATAAAAGTAACTACACTTATTGCTCAATGGTTAGTTAATGGTTGGTGTAGAGAAGCAATATTTAATTTAAAACTACCAATGAAAAAACGTTATGAAGAAGTAAAAGAAAATATTCAGTTTCTTAAAGATGAGTTAAAGAAACATCACGTTAACTTCCAGATTCAAGCCAAGCAGCTTTATCATGATCGAGAGGAAATTACGATTCATGTTCAGCGGATTTGGGGGTAAACTGATAGTTATTAAACACTTATTATTTATATCATAGATGAGATTTTATAATGCTTAAATCATACTCATTTAATATCCAGTCTTATGCTAAGCTGGTTTCTTTGAAGATTGTTTTTGTCATCATGCTGGTTAGCTTTTTAGCCGGTTGTCCTACAAATGTAACCAGACAACTGGATTTTGATGAAACCCAAACATCTCAATACTATTTATCACAGCTATCGTCATCATCCGGTGATGCAAAAATAAGTTGGCAGCTACTTGCAATTCGTTCTTTAATTCTTGAAGAAAAGTTATCTCAAGCAGATCTGCTAATTAATGAACTACCAAGCGACCTTAACTCAATGCAGCAAAATGAAGCTATTTTATTACGAGATGAGATAGCAATAAAAAGTGGGAAAAATTTTGATCTCGCTAATATTAGGTTTACTGATCTGAATGAGGAGCAAAAAATTCGGTTTTATAAAATAAAAATAGTCTTAGATGAAAAACAACATGATGTAAATGCTCAACTTCGGAATTATATTGAATTAGCACAATATGGTTCAATTGAACAACGGCACGAAACTATCAACGATACTTGGAATTTTCTTCGTGCATTGGACGAACTGGCGATTGAGAGTATCTTAGTATATGCTAATGAACCTGTATTACAAGGCTGGGTCGATCTGATTTATACTTATAATAATAATGCAAATCTTTACCAAATTGACGATTCGGATGATGCTGATACGATCGCTAAAAAGGAAGAAGAGCAATTTAAATTAATCAAAAATGCAGTGAGTGAGTGGCAATTACAGTATTCAACCCATCCAGCTGCATTATATTTACCAAGAAATATTTATGGTGATAAATATCGTTTACCTGATAATGTTAATCACAAAAGTGTTGCATTATTTCTGCCGTTAAGCGGCTCTTCTAAAGTATTTGGTGATGCCATTCGTCTTGGCTATTCCGAAGCCAGTCAGTTTTATACTCAACAACCCCAACAAAATATCTATGTTTATGACACCAATGGAAATGATCTGGATTTATTAGTTAAGCAAGCACAGCAACAAGGAGTGGAACTGATTGTCGGTCCATTATTGAAACAAGACGTTTTGGCTATCATGAAGCTATCACCATCAATTCCAGTCCTAGCATTAAATCAAATTGATAGCTCTGATTTTGCTGCTAATAAATCTAACCAAATCTGTTTTTTTTCTTTATCGCCTGAAGATGAAGCGAGAGACACTGCCAATTATATTTATAACCAGAATAAAAAGACTCCATTACTTATTGTACCTAGAAATGATCTAGGTGAGCGAGTTGCTAAGAGTTTTGCTGAGCAGTGGGATTTAACGGATCCTTCGGCAAATAGTCGGGTATATGTTCAATACTTTGATTCAGAGAAATCATTAAGTAATCAAATTAATTCAGGAAATGGTATCGAACTAGAAGGGACGCCTATTGCTCGCGGGCAGTTTAATCAGTTTGAATCCGAACAACTAGACCGTTTACCATTGAGTTCTGGCGAAGCCGTTGATTCATTATCAATCGCTAACATCGATAATCCTAAGTTTGATGCGATTTATATTTATGCCTCTCATAATGAATTAGCGCTAATAAAATCGATGTTAGATATGAAGTCGAATAAGATGGAACGCGACGAGAATGGAAATTTACGCTTGGATAATAAAGGAAATGCGATTACCGTTACCAAAGTGATCCCATCTATTTATGCCAGCTCAAGGAGCAATAGTGCAGATACCAATCAAGACTTTCGCTATGATATGGAACGAGTTCAGTTCAGCGATATTCCACTAATTATCAGCCAAAACCAACTTGTTGAGCAGTTGCCAAAATATATTAAAAATGATTATTCACTCGTTCGCCTGTATGCAATGGGTGTGGATGCATGGCAATTAGCCAACCATTTTAATCAGTTGCAGCCTTACCAAATAGATGTGTTTGATGGTATGACTGGTAAGTTGTCTGTTGGCTCGAACTGTGAAATTACGAGGACTCTTTTATGGTATCAGTACTTAAATGGTAAGGATATCATTGTCCAGTGATGCAAAACAAACGGCAGTTAGGGCTCTACTACGAAGAAAAAGCCCATTGTTTTTTATGCAAACAAGGCTTAACATTTCTGGCAAAAAATCACGGTTCACAATTAGGTGAGATTGATTTAATCATGCAAGATCATGCTTGTCTCGTTTTTATTGAAGTTCGTTATCGTAAAAATGAACTATATGGCGACGCTCAATCAACTGTCACTAAAAAAAAACAAAGTAAAGTGATTCAAGCTGCTTATAATTGGATGCAACAGCAGCAAATCGATATCGAAACAAAAGAATTTCGTTTTGACGTCTTTGCTATTACGGGTGACAACTACTGCTGGATAAAAAATGCATTCGATTGTTAAATAACTAGAGTGAAAATTCACCAATTGATTAGGTATAAAGATGCAAAGTGGTATAAAAAATTATTTTACGGAAAGTATTCAAACTCAAATAGTGATAACAGAGTCGCTAAGTGTTCCGATTGAAAAAGCAGTTAATTTGATTATCAATGCTTTATTAAATGGTAATAAGGTATTAACTTGTGGAAACGGTATCTCTGCCGCAAATGCGCAAAACTTTACTGCACAACTAGTGAGTGGGATTGATATTGAACGGCCGAATTTGCCCGCAATAGCTCTCGTTGCTGATAATATTTTGATTAGTTCAATTGCCAATCACTATAATCAATTTAATGATATTTATGCTAAGCAGATCCAGGCACTGGGGAATCAAGGTGATATTCTCATTGTATTATCACCGAGTGGTAATGAAAAATCTATTATACAAGCTGTTCAAGAAGCTGTTATAAAGGATTTAACCATTATTACATTAACTGGTGGTGATGGCGGTGCCGTTGTTGGTTTACTTGGACAAACTGATATAGAAATACGTATACCCTCTTATAAAGAGAGAACGATTTGTGAAATGCAATTAATTATTTTAAATTGCCTTTGTCAATTAATTGAAAATACACTTTTTATTCACAAACAAGCTTATTAAGATATAAAATAAAGACGACTAAATAGAGGAAATAAATAGATGAAAAAAGTTGTATTGATTGCTATGGTGATCACAGGCTCTTTAATATTACAAGGCTGCGTTGCTGCTTTTTTAGGTGCAGGAGCTGGGGTTGCTAAGGTTGCAACGGATCCTCGTACTACGGGTACTCAAGTTGATGATACAACACTTGATTCTAGAATTAGCGTAAGATTAAAAGATGAAAGTGACTATTTTAAAGGTTCACGAATTGTCGCATCAGCATACGATGGTAACGTCTTATTAATTGGGCAAGCAAAATCACAGGCAGTAATTGATCGCGCTTTTGAATTAGTCCAAAGCGTAGATGGAGTAAAAAAAATCTATAACAAAATTCAAGTAGGTAAGATAATTAGCGCAGGGGCAATGACCGATGATGCATGGATCACAACTAAAGTTAAGTCTTCTCTTATCGCAAACAAACAAACCAAAGCTCGCGATATAAAAGTGATCACCGAAGACGGTCAAGTATTTTTGATTGGTATGGTAACCGCTGAAGATGGTCGTTTGGCCGCTGATATTGCCAGCAAAGTATCAGGCGTTAAATTAGTCACAACTATTTTTACTTACATTAATTAGTTTATTCTAATAATAGAATTTAAATAACTACCTAAAATTGATTGTAATAGAATAGGTTATAATTTTTTTAGCATAAATATTATATTGATGACTGTTGTGATTTTTTCTATAGATAAATGTTTAATTGTGATTAAAAATAGATCGTTTTGATAGTGTGGAGCTTGGTTAACTTGCTCCTATCACTAATAAATAGTAACAACCCCATTGACGAAAACATGATTTAACGGTAAGATGCGCGCCTTATGGAAAATAGATTACCTTTAACAATTGACCCAATTAAAGCAGCCCAAAAAAGATTAGATTACATTGGCGAGTTTCTTGCTAAAAATGCTAGTCGTTTGGCTGAGTCAGTTGATAGTGTAAACAGTAATATTGAATGCGCTTTATCATTTGGTATTGATCAGCAACGACTTTGCGTTATCAAAATAGATGCTAAAGTGCTTTTGACATTAGTTTGTCAGCGTTGCCAAAAGCCATTTGAAGTGTGCATTCATGTTAAAAATAAGTTTAGTCCTGTCAAGAGCGATGCTCAGGCAGAGGATTTGCCGGAATGCTACGAGCCAGCTTTACTTAATGAGTTTGGTGAAATAGATATACTTGCACTGGTTGAAGATGAGATTATTCTTAGCTTACCAATTGCACCGGTGCATGATAGTCAGCACTGTGAAGTGTCGGAAGCAGATATGGTTTTTGGTGAGATTCCTACCGAGGATGATAGACCTAACCCGTTTGCAATTTTAGCTAGTTTGAAAAATAAGCCTTAAGAGAGGAGTTAGTCCATGGCCGTTCAACAGAACAGAAAAACTCGAGCAAAACGTGGTATGCGTCGTGCTCATGATGCATTAACTGTTGCAAATATTTCAGTTGATGAATCAGGAAAGACCCATTTACGTCATCACGTAACCGAAGATGGTTATTATCGTGGACGTAAGGTTATTAATAAGTAATTTCTGATTTTTAGGTGATATTTTGGACAATCTAACGATTGCGTTAGATGCTATGAGTGGGGACTTCGGTCCTCCGGTCATTGTTCCTGCTGCATTACAAGCATTAAATCATCATCCTCATTTACATATTATTTTAGTTGGTAATCCAACTGAAATAGCTCCTTTTTTGCCTAAAAATTATCAGCGCTTAACAATTGTTGAATCTTCATCTGTTATTACTAACGATATGAAACCTTCATTAGCAATCAGGCATAGTCAAGGTTCATCGATGAGAGTGGCCTTGGAGCTTGTTAAACATAATCAAGCTCAAGCTTGTGTCAGTGCTGGTAATACAGGGGCGTTGATGGGGCTGTCTAAATTGCTCCTTCATTCTATTGATGGGATTGAACGACCTGCTTTAGTGGCTATTTTACCTGCATTAAATAAGCGTAATACGGTTGTGCTTGATTTAGGTGCTAATGCTGAGTGTGATAGTGATATGTTGGTTCAATTCGCCTTGATGGGTGATATTTTAGCACGAACCCTTTTGAATATAAATAATCCTAGAGTGGCTTTACTTAATATTGGTGAAGAAGATATTAAGGGGCTTGACCGTATTAGAGCGGCTGCTAGTATTTTAAAATCAGACGAAAAGATTAATTTCATCGGTTATCTAGAAGGTAATGAGCTACTAACAGGAAAGACCGATGTGTTAGTCTGTGATGGCTTTGTTGGTAATGTTACATTAAAAACAGTTGAAGGCTTACTTAAAATATTCTTATCCTCAACGCAGTTAATGACAAAGCCTCATTCGGTATTGATGAAATTAGTTGGTTATTGGTTACAAAAAAAGGTGACAAAGAATTTTGGTCACTTAGATCCTAGCCATTACAATGGAGCATGTTTACTTGGCTTGCAAAGTGTTGTGATTAAAAGTCATGGTGCAGCAAATCAAAAATCGTTTTTAGCTGCTATTGAACAAGCAATATTAGCGATTAAACATAATATACCTGAAAGAATTGCAATGAGTCTTTCTTCTACGTTACCTAAGAGTGAAAATATTGATGTATACTAAAATTTTGGGCACAGGGAGTTACCTTCCAAAGCAGGTCAGAACTAATGCCGATCTTGAGAAGATGGTTGATACTAGCGACGAATGGATTTCAACTCGTACGGGTATTAAAGAACGACGTATTGCTGCTCCAGATGAAACGGTTACATCAATGGCTTATGAAGCTGCGATCAATGCTATTGATATGGCTAAAATTGATAAAAATGATATAGGTTTAATTATTGTTGCAACCGCGACGTCCGTGAATGCTTTTCCAAGCAGTGCGGTAGAATTGCAAGCGAAATTAAATTTACCTGATTTAATTGCTTTCGATATTTCAGCCGCCTGCTCTGGCTTTGTTTATGCATTGGATATTGCTGATAAATACGTTAAAGCTGGGACAGTAAAATACGCTTTGGTCATTGGTGCAGATATGTTGACTCGCGGCGTAGATCCACAAGATCGAGGAACCATTATTATTTTTGGTGACGGCGCGGGAGCCGTTGTGGTTGGTCGCTCTGAAGAGCCAGGGATAATCGCGACACACTTACATTCCGATGGACGTTACGGTGAATTACTCAAATACCCATATGTTGATCGGCGCGATCTGGAAAATCCAGTTTATATGACGATGCAAGGTAATGATGTTTTCAAAGTTGCTGTACGTGAGTTATCAAATTTAGTTGATGAAATACTAATCGAAAATAATATTGATAAGACTGAGTTGGATTGGTTAGTACCACATCAAGCTAATTTACGCATTATTTCAGCAACAGCAAAACGCTTAGACATGGATATGAGCAAAGTGATCGTGACCTTAGATAAACAAGGTAATACATCGGCAGCGTCGGTACCTTGTGCTTTAGATATTGGTGTTCGCGATGGGCGCATTAAACGTGACCAATTATTGCTTTTAGAGGCTTTTGGCGGTGGATTTGTTTGGGGTTCGGTATTAGTTCGATTTTAATATAACAGTTTAAAGATATTAGTGAATTTAAACCGTTGTATTTGTTAATATTTTACTTAAAATTACAGGCTAGTAACGAAGAATTTTTGCTGGTTTACTATCATTTAATAAATGACGATAAAGGTTAAATTAATGACTAAGTTTGCAATGGTATTCCCTGGGCAAGGGTCGCAATCAATAGGAATGCTTAAGGAATTAAGTGAAAAATATTCTATTATAGAAGAGACATTTTCTCAGGCATCATCAGTTTTAGGGTATGATCTTTGGCAATTAGTCCAAAATGGCTCTGCGGAAGAATTAAATAAAACGTGGATAACCCAACCAGCATTACTTGCTGCATCAGTTGCTATTTTTCGTATTTGGCAAGATGAGCAAGGGCCAATGCCTGAGTTAATGGCTGGTCATAGTTTAGGTGAGTACTCAGCTTTAGTTTGTGCTGGCGTTATTCGTTTTGAGGATGCAATTAAATTGGTTGAACTCCGGGGTAAACTGATGCAAGAAGCTGTCCCTGCAGGCACTGGTGCCATGTATGCTATTATTGGTTTAGATAATGATTTAATTGCTAAAGCGTGTGAAGAGGCCGCACAAGGTCAGGTTGTTTCTCCTGTTAACTTTAATTCGCCAGGGCAAGTGGTTATCGCTGGTAATAAAGAAGCTGTTGAAAGAGCAGGTGTTTTGTGTAAAGAAGCGGGCGCTAAACGTGCTTTACCTCTACCAGTTAGTGTTCCTTCTCATTGTGCATTAATGAAACCTGCAGCCGATAAATTAGCGCAAGCACTAAAAAATATTACATTTTATCAACCAAATTATCCTGTAATTAATAATGTTAATGTTAAAATAGAAACGGATTCTCAAGCTATTAAAGATGCACTAATTGCACAATTATATAGTCCTGTACGTTGGACAGAATGCGTTGAATATATGGCTAAGCAAGGGATAATTGTTGTTACTGAAGTGGGACCTGGTAAAGTTTTAACTGGTTTAACGAAACGTATTGTAGATTCACTTTCTAGCATTGCAATTAATGATTCAACGTCATTATTAGATGCATTAGAAAATACTAAATAAAAGGGGCTAAAATGAATTTATCTGGAAAAATTGCTCTAGTTACAGGGGCAAGCCGAGGGATTGGCCGCGCAATCGCTGAAAAGTTGATAGCAAATGGAGCAACGGTTATTGGTACAGCAACAACTGAAAATGGAGCACAAGCCATTAGCCAATATTTAGGTTCACACGGCAAAGGTTTTGCCTTAAATGTAACAGATGAGAAGTCAATTGATTCGGTTATTGAAGCAGTGAAAACGCAGTATGGCGATATTGATATTTTAGTTAATAATGCCGGAATTACGCGAGATAACCTATTAATGCGAATGAAAGATGATGAGTGGCATGATATTCTTGAAACTAATTTGACTTCAGTATTTCGTTTATCAAAAGCACTGATGCGTACTATGATGAAAAAACGTTATGGTAGAATAGTGACAATTGGCTCTGTTGTTGGAACGATGGGTAATGCCGGGCAAGCAAACTATGCGGCTGCTAAAGCTGGTTTAATTGGCTTTAGTAAATCTCTCGCGCGAGAAGTTGCATCTCGAGGGATCACGGTCAATGTTGTTGCGCCAGGATTTATTGAAACTGACATGACTAGAGCGCTTTCAGATGATCAGCGTAGCGGTATTTTATCGCAAGTGCCGGCAGGTCGTTTAGGCGATCCTAAAGACATTGCAAATGCTGTTGCTTTCTTAGTTTCAGATGATGCAGCTTACATCACTGGTGAAACTTTACATGTCAATGGTGGCATGTATATGGTTTAATCTGCTAGAATAGTGTAAAATAGAGCGAATTTTTAGTAGAGAGAACAAAAAACAATCAATTTTGTTGAAAATTTTGGTTGCAACTTTTTCAACATTTTATAAACTTACAATCACCGCCACTTTTGGCGATATTTATAGGAAAAAAGAGTATGAGCACTATTGAAGAGCGAGTTAAGAAAATTATTGTTGAGCAACTTGGTGTTAAAGAAGATGAAGTAAAAAATGAATCTTCTTTCGTTGAAGATCTTGGTGCTGACTCTCTTGATACAGTTGAATTAGTTATGGCTTTAGAAGAAGAATTTGATACAGAGATTCCAGATGAAGAAGCTGAGAAAATCACAACGGTTCAATCTGCAATCGATTATGTGACTGCGAATCAATAAGGTTAGCAGAGAATATTAAACTAGGCGGTCATATGATCGCCTAGTTTTTGCCTAGATACAAACATCACAGTTGCCTTATTATGAAAAATAGGTGCAGTTCTTATTTTAATCCTTTTCAGGAGGAACAACGTGTCTAAACGCAGAGTTGTTATTACTGGAATGGGGCTAATATCTCCAGTTGGTAATACAGTTGAGTCTACATGGCAGGCATTGCTAGCCGGTCAAAGCGGTGTAGAATTTATTGAACACTTTGATACAACCCCTTTCGCAACACGTTTCGCTGCTATGGTAAAAGGCTTTAATGGCGAAGATTACAATATTACTCGCAAAGATGCCCGTAAAATGGATTATTTTATCCAGTATGGTATTGCAGCAGGCATTCAGGCTATGCAAGATGCGGGAATCGAAATAACAGAACAAAATGCAAAACGTATTGGTTGTGCTATTGGCTCTGGTATTGGCGGCTTAGGTCTTATTGAAGAGAATCATAGCGCATTAGTTAATGGGGGGCCGCGAAAAATCAGTCCATTTTTTGTTCCATCAACGATCGTCAATATGATTGCCGGCCACTTATCAATTACTTATGGTTTAAAAGGGCCAAGTATCTCTATCGCGACAGCGTGTTCTTCAGGTGTTCATAATATTGGTCATGCTGCACGTATGATTGCTTATGGTGACGCAGATGCAATGCTGGCTGGTGGTGGTGAAAAAGCGAGCACCCCTTTAGGTATTGGTGGCTTTGGCGCTGCAAGGGCATTATCAACGAATAATGATAATCCTAAAGCGGCCAGCCGTCCTTGGGATAAAGGCCGTGATGGTTTTGTGCTTGGCGATGGTGCAGGTATTATGTTCTTAGAGGAATATGAGCATGCTAAAAAGCGTGGTGCAAAAATTTATGCTGAAATCGTCGGTTTTGGTATGAGCGGTGATGCATATCATATGACATCGCCACCTGAAGATGGTAGTGGTGCTGCGCTAGCAATGGAATGTGCTATCCGTGATGCAGGTATTACGCCTGAGCAAGTTGGCTATATTAATGCTCATGGAACATCAACACCTGCTGGTGACAAAGCTGAAACTCAAGCAGTAAAATCGATTTTTAAAGAAAATAGCAATAAAGTTATGGTTAGTTCAACTAAGTCAATGATTGGTCACTTGTTAGGGGCAGCGGGGGCAGTTGAATCGATCTTCACTATATTAGCATTACGCGATCAAGCCATTCCTCCAACAATTAATCTGGATAACCCAGATGATGGTTGTGATTTAGATTATGTACCTCACACGGCAAGACAAGTGAAAAATATAGAGTATGCACTTTGTAATTCATTTGGTTTTGGCGGTACTAACGGTTCCGTTTTATTTAAGAAAATTTAATTTTCTTACCAAATCTAACGCCGTGTAAGCGGCGTTAGATTTTATATCAAATTACTTAAGTGGTTCAATCACTTCATCCATTTTGCATTCTACGATTTTAGTATCACTCAATAAATACGCCGTTTTATTTCTTTCTAAAAATAAAAAACTGATTTACCTCAATATTTATTGCTACTTTTTATGTGTCCTATCTAGTTTTGGTGAGATTAACCTGTAGTGGTCAAGTAATTCCGTGCACTAACTTAGGTTTTCTGTTACAGCAGGAGAAAACCCTGCATTAAAAGTATGGGGATGTATTGGTTGTAATATTAAAATAAATATCGACTAACATCAGCTTTAGCTTCATTTAAATGAGCATAGCCTTGGGTAATCCCCCCTAAAAATAATAGGATTCAAAAGTAGAATTTTCGATTAATATTTAATTAATACAATAAGGAGATTCTCAATGAAAACATCTAAATTTACTGACAGTCAAATTATGTCCATCTTAAAACAAGCCGAATCGGGTACACCGGTTACCGTTCTGTGTCGCGAACATGGAATGAGTAATGCTACATTTTATAAATGGCGTTCAAAATATGGCGGTATGGATACAGCATTAATGTCTAGGTTAAGAGAGCTAGAAGTTGAAAATGCTAAGCTCAAAAAAATGTATGCCGAAGAAAGGCTCAAAGCTGAAATCATTCAGGAAGCCATGGCAAAAAAGTGGTAAAGCCCGCTTGTAGACGTTTAATGGCAAAGCAGGCAGTGACTCATCATTCAATCAGTATTCGATTAGTCTGTGCCCTGTTTAATATCAGCGAGACCTGTTACCGATATGAATCAAAGAACAATGATGAAAATGCATTAATAGCCAAACAACTAATTGAATTAACAGAGGAAAATAGAGATTGGGGATTTGGGTTATGTTTCGCCTATTTGCGCTATGTTGCCCACTATGGTTGGAATCATAAGCGGGTGTATCGCATTTACTGTGAATTGGCATTAAACTTACGCATTAAGCCGAGAAGACGATTAAAAAGGCATAAACCCGAGCCGTTAAAAGAGCCCATACGTACGAATCAAGTTTGGTCACTGGATTTTATGCATGACCAGCTTGCTGATGGGCGTAAGATTAGGTTGTTAAATATTATCGATGATTACAAACGAGAAGGCTTAGCGATTGAAGCTGATTTTTCATTACCAGCTATTCGAATTATCCGTGCACTTAATCGACTATTGGAATTTAGAGAAAAGCCAACGGTAATTCGGTGTGACAATGGTCCCGAATTTATCAGCCATGAGTTCAAAAACTGGGCGAGAGAAAAAGGTATTAGCATCGAGCATATAGAACCAGGAAAACCACAACAAAATGCTTATATTGAACGTTATAACCGCACGGTACGTTACAGTTGGCTTGGTTTAAACTTATTTGATACATTGGAAAGCGTGCAAAATTATGCTACAAAGTGGCTGTGGCACTATAACCATGAAAGGCCTCACCAAGCTAATCATGGAAGACCACCTTTGATGGTTATTTAACCTCTACTTTTAACTTCCATTAATTGTGGGAGGATTACCCTTGCTTTAGCAATCCACTCAACCTTTAAACTTCTAAATAATCGTTCTGTTGCGCATTATCCTAACAATTTCCTCTTCGGCTCATGCTTTTTTCAATCTGATATCGCCAACGCCTTAATTTAAATAAATACATATAACACATAACCTAAATCGTTTATTTTTTTTTATTATTATTTATTTTTATAACTCAAGTTTTATGGTTTACAAATACACTGGTTCGCATATATTTTATTCAACCTCTTTATGAGAATTATGAATCAATAGTTTATTTAAAATATGTTGCAATAGTTCATAATTAAAACGATAAATTTAGAACCATTTTAAATATAATTATAGAGGTATATATTGGATAATATTAATAAAAATAAAGTTATTAGTCGTTTACTTTTGATTATAGGCCTTATTGCTGTAGTTGGTACGTTGTTTTTTTTCGATAAAAATTCAATTTTTAGCCTCGCTCTAGGAGTAGTTTTAATTATTGTCGCAATTTTGTCTTTATGTTTGCATACAGTTAGAAAACAAGAAGTAAAAGCGAAAATGGATAAATTTAATTTATTAATGGAAACCTTACTTATCGTTTGTTACTTTGGATTTGAGGGTATTTTTAAGGTATTAGCATTCTTTGCTTAATCTCATCCTCTTTTAAACAATAAATTTTTTTATTTTAGTAATATATAACTATAGTGATATTTATTAATATCTTCTTAAGCAAAATTCAGGTTACTCAAAAAATTAGGATTAAATGTTATGTCAAATAAAAAAACAGATGGTGATGATCTTGTTAGTATATCAAATAAACTTCAATTTTTAGCTAATAATCTCTCAAAACCAGGTGTGGGCAAGCAGCTAGCGCATATTCTCGGTGGAAAATTTGGCGGTACAATATCTGTCGCTAATTTATTCGATAAAATAAATAAAGGTACCGCAACAACTAGCGATTATTTACATGCTGCATCTGATGTAGCATGGATAGTTGCAGGTTATACTAAAAATCCTTACGTAATAGCCGCAGCAGCGACATTAGGGTTAGCTGCTTATGTCACATCTGATGATTTAAAAGAGCATCTTAACATCCTTTTGAATTTGGTTAATGAATACGGACTTGCAGATCCAGATCTCGGTGGATATCTAATTTCACCCGGAACATTAACAAATTATTTAAATAATTTAAATACTGATACACCAAAAATTCCAGACGGAGCTCTTACAGCATGGTCACCTATTATTGTGGATCTCGATCGTGATGGTATTGAAACTCTCAGTAAAGATCAAGATATTCATTTTGATTTAAATACAAATACATTTGCGGAAAACACAGGTTGGGTTGGTGCTGATGATGGCTTATTGGTGTTAGATTTAAATAGTAATGGTTTGATTGATGATGGGCAAGAGCTATTTGGCGATAATACTGTACTTAAAAATGGAACTTTAGCAAAAAATGGTTATCAGGCATTAGCTGAGTATGATGAAAATGGCGATGGTGTTATAGATGCTAAAGATAGCATTTGGGAAAACTTAAAAGTTTGGCAAGATAAAAGTAGTAATGGTTACACAGATGAAAATGAGTTACTAAGCCTAAAAGAAGCAGGAATTTCTTCTATAAGTACAAAATATTTAACTTCAAATTATGTAGATGACAACGGAAATGAACATCGTCTAACAGGTAAAATAACCTATACCGATGGTACCGAAGGAAAATCAACAGATGTTTGGTTTTCAACCAATCAAGCAAGCAAACAGTATTTATACCGGAGTAGAGCAATATATTGAGGGGATTGAAGATTACCCCGCTATTCGTGGATTCGGTAATTTAGTCAATTTATCACTCGCTTTGAGTAAAAATTCGAATTTAAAAAATTTGCTAGATAAGTTTATTACTAATCCACTAACAACAGATATTGGACAAGTTATTGATGATATTATTTTTAGCTGGGCTAATGTTAACAATATCGATCCGAATAGCCGAGGTGGTTTTGATGCTAGAAAACTTAGTGTATTAGAAATCATTACTGGGGAAAAATATACTAATATTTATTATGGTAATAATACCCCCCCAGCTGGAAATACTGCTGCTGATTTATTACTGAATGAGTATAATAAATTTAAGCACTATGTTACATCGAACCTTTTAGCTCAAACTGAATTCCAACAAGAATTTCGTTTATTAAAACTAAAATTCAAAGATGGAAATTTTATAATTGATTTTACAGAATTAGAGGGTAGTTTAAATCTCAACCAGAAAACGGGTGATCCGCGCACTCTTTTACTGAAAGATGTGATAGATGGTTATTTAACATATAGCAGTACCAATGGATATTACAAGTCAGTTATGGATACTCTCGGTAACGGTGGCTTATCTAATAATAATTTCTACATATTTGGCTCATCAGGGCATGACTCAATTAATGATACTTCTGGGGCTGATAAACTCTTATTCATGAATAACATTAAACCAGAAGATGTTCGATTTGCACGAGATGAGGCTGATATTGTTGTTACGACCAAAGATAGCCCTATGGCAAGCTTCCGAATTAAAAATATTTTTGCTGATGCGACCTCAGTGACAGCAAGGATTAATACTGGGAATGTTATCGAAGAGTTTATGTTTGCTGATGGAACAGCATTAACCTGGGAAGATGTTCTAAATAATCATTTACAAATGCAAGGCACTGCTAGCGATGATATTTTATTAGGTAACAAAGGGAATGATATATTAGCTGGCGGAGTGGGTAATGATACGTTATCTGGTGGAGCGGGTAATGATACTTATCTTTTCAACTTAGGTGATGGTCACGATATTATTGATAACCAAGGTGAATTAGACTACGTTGGTTTTTGGACTAGAATTAAAGCTGATGTCGATACCATTCGCTTTGGTGAGGGGATATCTTCTGATATTGTAAATGTGAGTAAATTGGGCGCGGATCTTTCATTAAATGTGGGTGAGGATTCGATTGTAATTAAAAACTGGTTCTCGACTAATAATGACACCAAACTACAATCTAGGATCGATATATTTCAATTTGCTGATGGCTCATCTTGGTTACACGAAGATATTAATTCATATTTAAATGATGGTATCCCATTGCCTGTATTTTCAACTAGTTCGTCTGGTTATAATTTATCAATGATGACCCAAAGCATTAGTACATTTTTGGCATCAGATGATGATGATAGTGATTTGACGGTTGGCGATATTGCGTTAGTTACTCCATCTTATCAACCCAATCATAATGCTAATTTTTAAGGTGAATATTATAACGTAATGAGTAGGGGATAGATTGAATATTATCCCCTATTTTATTGGATTAGGAAAAACCTAAGTAATGCAAGAAAAACAAAATTATGATGATTTATGGCAAGGGATAGCGATTATTGCCCAATTTTATGGGATGGCAGTAAATGTTAAATCGCTACAAGAACAATTCTATTTAGATGATAAGCATGATATTACATTACAATTTGTGCGAGCCGTAAATAAGGTGGGGTTAAAATGTCGTTATGTAAATAAGTTAAATACCAATAATAAGATTGCAACGCCAATCATTATTCATCTTGAAGATAGAGGCTATGTCGTTTTGTTGGCAATTAAAGATGGGCAGTGGCTTATCCAATCTCCTCATCAAAAGTCTCCAGACGTTATTATAGTTCCAGCAGAGATAAAGGTGAGCGCTTTTTTATTCACTAAACGCATAACGTGGGAATCAATTAATCGAGAATTTAATATTCAATGGTTTTTTCAAGCTTTTATACGATATAAAAAACTAATTGGTGAGATTTTATTAGCCTCATTTTTTATTCAAATTTTAGCTTTGGTCACGCCACTATTTTTCCAAGTTGTTGTTGATAAAGTATTAGCTCATCAAAGTTTAACAACCTTGGATGTACTAGCAGTAGGTATGTTTACTATAGTTATTTTTGATGTGATACTGGGTGGTTTACGTAACTACCAAATGGCTCATACCTCGCAACGTATTGATGTCATGCTCAGTTCATTATTATATAAACACTTACTATCATTACCATTAAGTTATTTTAAGTCTCGCCAAGTCGGAATTACGGTTGCCCGCGTTTATGAGTTAAAAACAGTACGCGAATTTTTAACAGGTAGTACGATGACATTATGTCTGGATATTTTGTTTGCGGTGGTATTTTTTGTTATTATGGCTTTTTATAGTATCCCCTTAACATTAATTGTTCTAGTGTCATTAATTTCTTATATTTTATTGTCAATTATGATTACCCCCGTTCTTCGTCGACGCTTAGATGAGCAATTTCAACAAGGTGCTAAAAATCAAGCTTTTTTAGTCGAGAGTATCTCGGGTGTTGAGCAAGTGAAGGCGATGGCAGTTGAAAATTATATGACTAGGCGTTGGGATGAGCAGATAGCGCACTTTGTGGCAAGTTGCTTTAAAACTCAAAATTTAGGGAACGTTGCTGGGCAAATTTCTCAGTTAGTGAGTAAACTAACTGGGGTAGCTATTTTATGGTATGGCGCTAATTTGGTTATTGAAGGAAAATTAACAGTTGGAGGGTTGGTTGCATTCAATATGTTTGCAGGTCAAGCAACTGCGCCAGTTTTACGTTTAGTTCAGCTATGGCAAAGTTTCCAACAGGTTTCTATTTCAGTTAAACGACTCGGTGATATCTTAAATGTTCCAGTTGAGCAGCAGCAAGAAAACAATAGTGTTTTAAAAGAAATCAAGGGCTATGTTCGTTTTGCAAATATCTCATTTGCTTATAAACCTGATGCGGCTCCAGTAATACGAAATGTTAATTTATCGGTAAAAGTGGGAGAAATTATTGGAATTGTAGGTCGCTCAGGCTCAGGTAAAAGTACCTTGGCCCGTTTAGTGCAGAGACTTTACACTCCTCTTGAAGGTCAGGTGTTTATCGATGGAATTGATATTGCACAAACAGATCCACAGTGGTTGCGTAAGCAAATTGGTGTTGTTTTACAAGAAACGCAATTATTTAATGGCTCTATTCGTGACAATATAGCGTTAGCTATTCCCCATGCCTCACTTGAGGAAGTTGTTAATGCCGCCGTTATGGCTGGGGCTCATGATTTTATTAGTGAGTTTCCACTCGGGTACGATACGCCAGTTGGGGAAAATGGAGGACAATTATCAGGAGGTCAAAAGCAGCGTATTGGTATTGCTCGAGCTTTGATCACCAATCCTAAACTGTTGGTTTTTGATGAGGCAACAAGTGCGCTTGACTATGAATCTGAGAAAATCATTCAAGACAATATGGCAAAAATTTGTCACAATAAAACGGTTTTTATTATTGCTCATCGATTATCAACAGTCAGACAGGCTAATCGCATTATTGTGATGGAGAAGGGAGCGGTAGTTGAGCAAGGTTGTCACCAAGAACTCTTAAGTCAAAATGGTATTTATCGCAAGCTCTATCACTTACAAAGTGGAGGGCAGACTAATGAAGCAAAAATATCGTGAATTTTTGCCAGCAGTACTAGAATTACAAGAAACTCCACCCTCCCCTTTAGGTCGAATACTATTATGGGTGATTATTGCTTTATTTGTTATAGCGATTAGCTGGGCGTCATTAAGCCGTGTCGATATTATTGCAACAACTCGCGGAAAGCTTGTTGTTACAGAACTATCAAGACCAGTGAATGCTTCTGTGACCGCAGAAATCATTGCGGTCTTAGTTAAAGAGGGTGAGAGAGTTGAAAAAGGTCAGTTGCTGATGAAGTTAAATAGTACTTCACTTGGTGCGCAATTAGAAGAGAATATCGTACAGCAACAAATTAACCGTTTTCATATTGAACGGTTAAATTTATTATATGACCACTATTTAGATCGTCCAGCTCCAATAATATTATCAAATAAATTGCAAGCAGAATCGCCAGAACTTGCGAAACAGATTTCGATGCAGTTACAAGCTGAAATAGAAGATGATTATAATGAAAAGCAAGTTTACAAGCTTAATCAGCAAGTAATTGATGCTCAAATAGAAAACTACCAACTACAAAAAGAAATGGCATCATACTTATTGCCGATTTATGAAGAGCAGTATCAAGCGCTGGAGTCACTGTATAAGAAAGAGATGACAAGCAAAGATAGTTTACTCGAAGTTAAGAAAAAGTATTTAGAGGCCAAATTCACGGTAGATATGGGTGAAGTCAAAATTAAAGAGATGCAATCTAACTACGCTCAAATTGACGCGCAGATCAAATCACATGTTGCTGATAAAATAAGAGAGATTGAGCAAGAAAAAATACAAAAACTGAATCAAAATGCTATTTTATTCACACAGCAAAAACAGTTGATTGCGCTTATGGCACAATATGAATTAAAAGCCCCTGTTGCTGGAATTGTTGAGTCGTTAATTTATCGAGATGCGGGAGCTGCAGTTGAGGCGCCGCAGGAAGTATTGAAAATTGTTCCTGAAAATGAAAAATTAATTGCTGAGGTTTGGGTTAGTAATCAAGATATTGGTTTTTTACGCAAAGGACAAAAGGTCACGGTCAAGATAGACACATTTGATTTTACCCGTTATGGTTGGATTGAGGGCGTGTTACTTAATGTATCTTCCGACTCTGTTGAAGACAAGGATAAAGGATTAGTTTACAAAGCCGTTATTGAGTTGAACAAAAATAGTTTAACGGTTGATAATAGAAATGTTGATTTAGAACCAGGAATGTCGGTTTCAGCAGAGATAAGAACGGGAACACGGACACTATTGAGTTATTTATTAAGCCCTATGGTGGAGGCATTAGATGATGTAGGTAAGCAAAGGTGAGTTATTTTAATTTTCACATCTTTGAAAGCTCATTTAATTGACTTGCTTGTCTACCGCCGATAATGACTAAATCGAGTTGACTTGTTTTAGTTGTCTCAATATTCGGTTCTTTCATTTTACCAATATCTTGTATCTTAGATAGCCGCCTTTTTATATTGATTTAGATAGCTAGGAAGAGACGATAGTGATGTTACAAAACGCGCTAAATTTGACCTAGTGTAGTGCATCAAGCCTATCAAGCGTACCATAATTAAACTCTTAAGCTATTAAACTAGCAATTTTTTTAGTTAATTTTCTTAACATAATTATATTAAAAATTATTAGTGATTGTTTGATGGAGCATACCAAGGATAGTAATGCTTACTTTATTTGGTTTGAAAATAGATAATTTCAATAAAAGATATTGATAATTATTCTCATTTGTTGTAATTTTTTCATTCATTTAATGTAAATGATAATTATTATTAATTAATGAGATCGAACCGATGAAAAAAATGACAATAAAAATTATTTCTCAAGCAATAAAAGCGAGTTTACTGCTTTCATTATCACCATTAGCAGTAGCTGAAACCGACTCAAATATGGATACGATAGTAGTAACAGCTTCAGGTTTTGAGCAGCAAATAAAAAATGCACCTGCGACAATTTCCGTTATTACAGCAAAAGATATTGATAATAAACCTTATCGCGATGTTACTGACGCCTTGAGAGACATACCGGGGGTAAATATTTCAGGTGGTGGTGATGGCACCGATATTGGCATCCGAGGTATGGATGCTAAATATACATTAATCCTTATCGATGGTAAAAAAGTAAATACAAGGGAAACCAGACCAAATAGTGATGGTTCAGGTTTTGAGCAAGGGTGGTTACCGCCGTTATCTGCAATTGAGCGCATTGAGGTAGTTAGGGGACCCATGTCTTCGTTATATGGCTCTGATGCGATGGGAGGTGTTATTAATGTTATTACTAAAAAAGTGTTAGACGCTTGGCAAGGCAGTGTGCGATTAGAGTCGGTTTTCCAACAAGATTCCCAAGCTAATAATTATTATAATAGTAATTTTTCGTTGATGGGACCATTAATTGCCGATAGGTTAGGGCTACAACTCTATGGTCAATATTCTGATCGAGGTGAGGATGAATTTTTAAATGGCCACGCAGAGCAAAAATTACGCAGTTTAAATGGTAAGTTATTCTTACAAGCGACCGATAATCAGTCATTTCAATTAGACTTTGGCCGTTCGTTGCAAAATTCATTAGCAACAAGAGGTAAAACGAGAGCACTTACTCGCAAAGATGATTCTGAACGTGATAACCGTCGCAATTCATATGCTTTAACTCATCAAGGGCATTGGGATGGATTTACCTCAAAAACGTTTTTTTCTTACGAAGGTAATAATAACCCTAAAAGAGAGATGAAAGTGGAAAATAGTGATTTTGATAGCCAGTTTTTAATTCCATTAGAAAACCATATGTTAACTATCGGTGGCCATTATACTTATCAGAATCTTAATGATAAAGGGAATGAACTTAATACATTGATTAGTAAAATTGACCGTTGGAATTACGCATTATATGCCGAAGATGAGTGGCAGATTGTCGATAATTTTGCTCTAACTGGTGGCATTCGTTTTAATAAAGATGAAAATTATGGTACTAATTGGAACCCACGTATTTATGCAGTATGGGATATCAATGAAAACTACACCCTAAAAGGTGGCTATTCATCTGGTTATGCAACGCCGTTATTACGCTATGTAGTTGCTGATTGGGGGCAAGTTACAGGGGGAGGCAATAGAGATGGCGTTATTATAGGTAATGCTAATTTAAAACCTGAAAAATCTGATAATATTGAATTAGGCCTAGAGTATAGTGACGAAAGCGGAATGAATGCCAGTGCCACTGCTTTCTATACTAAGTTTAAAGATAAAATTCAATCCTATTACCTATGTGATGATACAACAAATAAGAAATTATGTTCCGCTAATGGGGTATCTGGTTTTGATTTTGTTCAATCCCGCGAAAATGTTGATAAAGCTGATATTAAAGGAGTTGAGCTATCGTTAAAAACGCCATTATTTGATACGTTTTTATTAAACTCGAGTTATACGTGGACCAAATCAGAGCAAAAAAGCGGTGTAAATAAGGGATTATCATTAAATCGTACACCAAGGCAAAAATTTACTACACAGCTTGATTGGTTTGTTACTCAGCAGTGGGATTTATGGGCAAAAGTTGCTTATTATGGTGAGGAAACCGAAGCTGGCAAAAATGGGGTACAAGGTAAAAAATACCCAGGTTATACCCTTTGGGATTTAGGTGCTTCTTATTCCGTCAATAAACAGACAAAATTATATACAGGAATTTATAATTTATTTGATAAAGACGTCGAAAATACTGATTTCGGTAAGACGCTAGAAGGCCGCCGTTATTGGGTAGGTACAGAAATTAGTTTTTAGGTATTTTATTTTTATTGCCTATTCAATTAGATAGAATAGGCATTTTCATTTTAATCCTCTATAATTTAGCTAATACTTTCTGACATGATGATTTATGCTCACAATTTACCATTCCAATCAATTAGATCTATTAAAATCATTGACAGCACAACTGATCAAACGTCAGCCTTTGAACTCTGTTTTTGATAAAGAAGTGATTTTGGTTCAGAGCCAAGGAATGGGGCAGTGGTTACAAATTCAATTAGCCGAGGAGCTTGGCATTTGCGCCAATATTGAATACCCTTTCCCTACACAATTTGTATGGAATATTTATCGAGTATTTCATCCTAATCTACCTAAAAACAACAGTTTTAGTGCTGATTTCATGCTCTGGGTACTATTAGCTATTTTGCCAGATCTAGTAAACAGACCCAATTTTAGTACGCTTAAACACTATTTTCAGCAAGATAATGAACAAAAATATTATCAGTTAGCGACTTCTATTGCCGACTTATTTGACCAATACTTGGTTTATCGGCCTGATTGGATCCAATCATGGCAAGAAGGTAGGCAAGTTGCGGAGCTGGGTAATGATCAAGAATGGCAAGCACTATTATGGTGTGAACTTGTTGCATATAGCGATCAGTTGGCAAACATATCTTTACATCGTGCGGATATTCATCAAGCGGTTATTCACCACTTGAATCAAAAAAAATTAACTAAAGCACAGAAAAACCAGTTACCAAAGCGTATTTTTATTTTTGGTATAGTCTCTATCCCACCATTATATTTAGAGCTACTTAATGGATTAAGTCAGCATATCGATGTTCATTTTATGTTTATGAATCCTTGTCGGCAATACTGGGGCGATATTGTTGACCATTCGTTTATCAATAAATATGTGGATAATGAACAAATGGCAAGTATGATGCTACAAGAGTCTCATCCTTTGCTCGCATCATGGGGGAAACTTGGTCGTGATCATTTAGTTTTATTACAACATTATAATAAACAAGACATTGATGCCTTTTTTGACTATGAAGAAGCGTCGTTACTGGGGCAGGTACAGCAATCTATTTTAGATATGCAAAATAATACCATTATAAAGCCCGATATTAACACTTTAGGTGCGAATAAAAATAAACAATTAATTTCAGCTTATGATGACTCTATTTCACTACATGCTTGCCACAGTGAACAGCGAGAAGTTGAGGTACTTTATGATTATTTGCTCTCGATCTTAGATGATAATCCGACTATCACATTAAATGACTGCGTTGTAATGGTTGCAGATATTGATCATTATGCGCCTTATATTCAAGCCGTATTTGACAATGCGCCTAAGAGCCGACAATTACCGTATACGATTTCAGATCAAAAATTTCGTTATCTTGATCCTATTATTCAGGGTTTTTTCTTGCTCTTAGAATTGCCACAAAGCCGGTTAGATATTGAATCTATTTTTGATTTACTCGAAATCCCAGCCATTGCAAAACGGTTTAATCTTAATGACAATAACTTAAAGTCTCTTCAACGCTGGATTGTAGATTCTGGTATTCGCTTTGGCTTGGAGTCGGTCGCGAATGAACCACATAGTTGGCTATCAGGGCTAAGCCGTATGTTGCTCGGTTACAGTATGGAAAGTAAGCTTGATAGTTGGCAAGATGTATTTCCGTATGATGGGGCAACGGGGATTGAAGCTGAACTAGTCGGGTATTTGTCTGATTTTATTATGGCGATTGCCAAATGGCGCGATATGTTGTGCCAGCCCCATCATATTGCCCAATGGCAAACCCTTTGTAGCGAGTTATTAGATGCATTTTTTATGCTTGATGCTGAAACTGAGCCACTATTACTGATGATACAAGAGCAGTGGCAACATATTATAGAACAAGCAACACTATCGAGTTATCGTGCTAAAATTGGCGTTAAAATTTTACATGAGCTATTACAAGCAAAATTTGCACAGCACTCTATTTCTCATCGCTTTTTAATCGGAAAAATTAATTTCTGTACAATGATGCCAATGCGTTCGGTACCGTTTAAGATTGTCTGTTTGCTAGGTATGAATGACGGCGTATACCCAAGAAGTATTTCACCAATAGGTTTTGATTTAATTGCTAAATATCGACGAATTGGTGATCGCAGCCGCAGAAATGACGACCGGTACCTATTTTTAGAAGCATTACTTTCGGCCCAGCAAAAACTGTATATCAGCTATATTGGTTGTGACATACAAACTAATGATATTCGCTATCCCTCTATTTTAGTCGATGAACTAGTAGAATATTTGAAACAAAACTATAAGTTAGAGGCAGATGTAGATTTAGCTGATGAATTAAGTGCTATCGAGTTAACTAAGCGCTTAACTACAACTCATAGCCGAACGCCATTTAATATTGAAAACTATATAAATAATAATACGAAAATGAATAGTTATGCAGATGAATGGCTACCTGCGGCTAAATACCAAGGTCAGCAGATTGCTTTTATTACACCATTAACCAAAAAAAATATTGCCAATATCCACTTAGATGAGCTTAAACAATTTTATTTCCATCCAATCAAAGCGCTTACTAAATATCGACTTGGTTACTTATTAAACTATATTGATGAACAATTACCTGACAGCGAAAATTTTAACCTTAATAACCTAGAGCGCTATGCGATTAATAACCAAATTATGGAAATTCTTTTACCGTCAGATCATATTGATGAACAATTAAGTGCTCGTCTTTATCGAAAAATGCTTAGAAGTAACCAGTTACCCTATGGTGCTTTTGGGCAGATATTATATAACGAACAACAATTATTAATACAACCCCTCATTGAAAAAATTAAACGCGAAAAAATGGGTGATTTTTTATCGCTAGATGTCAATTTGAGTATTCATAATACTTTGCTAATAGGGCGAATAAAAAATATTCAAGCTGATGGTATATTGCAATGGCGAAGTGCAAAACTGACCATTAAAGACGGTATATCGTTATGGCTTGATCATCTAATCATATCAGTTTTGCAACCAGATCAAGGCGGTCTTTATAATCGAATCTATGGTCGGGATGGTACTAAGTGGTGTTTTAACGCCCTACCCAAAGAACACGCCTTAGAACTTTTGTCTTTATGGGTTGAAGGTTTTTTAATGGGCATTAACCAGCCGTTATTTATGCCATTACAAAGTTCATGGCATTGGCTTGAAGCTGCCTATGATGAAGACTTACAACGTATAAGTCATGACAATATGGTACTCATGAAAGCGAAAAATAGTTTTATTGCTCATTGGCAAGGCAATATTGCGACATCAGCTGAATGTGATGACTATTATTTAAGGTTATATCCGCAATTAACCGATGAATTAGTTGATAGTGCAATCGAAGCAACAAAAATGTATTTATTACCGATTATGCAATATAGGAATAATGGCGATGTTAATTGATACTCACTGTCATTTTGATGCTCCGCCGTTTATTACCGAGTTAGCTGCGTCGGTTAAACGTTTTGAAAATGCAGGTGTGGCAAATATTATTGTACCTGCCGTATCGAGTCAAAATTTTAAAATAGTGCTACAATTAACTGAGCGCTTTCCCTCAATTTACTGCGCACTAGGTTTACATCCTATTTATACGCATAAACAACAAGATATTGAACTATTAGCAGCACAGCTTAATCAACATTATGATAAAGTGGTTGCTATAGGTGAAATTGGACTTGATGGCTATATTGAACATATCAATATTGAAGAGCAAAAATTATTTTTAACTGCGCAATTAGATTTAGCAAAGCAATATCATTTACCCGTAATTCTGCACGCGAGGCGTGCTAACTCTTTATTATATAAAGAGCTGAAGAATGCTAGGTTGCCAGAGGTCGGAGTGATCCATGGTTTTTCAGGTAGCTATGAAGAGGCGATACAATTTATTCGACTAGGATTTTATATTGGTGTTGGTGGCGTGATTAGCTACCCAAGGGCGAACAAAACGCGCCAAGCCATTAGCCGTATTCCCTTATCATCAATTTTGCTCGAAACCGACGCGCCAGACATGCCTTTAAATGGTCTACAAGGTCAAGCGAATCGACCCGAAAATATTGTAAAAGTATTTGCAGAGTTATCTAAACTAAGAATTGAACCCTCATCACAAATTCTTAATACAACCTTAATGAATACCTTGACGCTATTTTCTAGAATCAATACAATGAAAGTCGGTTAATATTTAAATATAATCAAGCTATTTCACATATCAATCGAAGCTTCACGTTAATCGCCTAATCGATATTTAATGATCGTCGTCGATAGCTTTGGTTGATTCTTGCCGATTCTTAAATGCGAGTATTATTATGCCAAAGCGATTTAGTCAGCTATTTGTTCAAACTGTTATCTCTTTAACTAAAATGTTCCCTCTATGGGCTATTTTATGTGCATGTTTGGCTTATTTCTTACCAGGAGTTTTTACTCCGATAAAATCATATACGCCGGAACTATTAATGTTTGTGATGTTTACCATGGGAGTAACATTAAGTATTGATGATTTTAAGCGCGTAATAGTTAAACCTAAAGCGGTAATTGTGTGTACATTGCTCCATTATATTGTTATGCCTCTTACGGCATTAATTCTAGCCAAAGTATTTATGATGCGAGTAGAACTTTTAATTGGTATGGTGTTAGTCGGTAGCGTGGCAAGTGGTACTGCATCGAATGTTATGATTTATTTAGCTAAAGGCGATGTGGCATTATCAATCACGATCTCCTCTATTTCAACACTCGTTGGCATTATAGTCACGCCATTATTAACCTTAGCGCTGTTAGGCGCAAGTGTCGAAGTACCGTTTATAGCAATGCTACTTTCAATTATTAAAATTGTGTTTGTCCCTATTGTGGCAGGATTAATTGTTCATCATTTATTGATTAAATTGGTTAGAAAATGTGAACGCTTTTTCCCCGTCTTATCGATGCTTTGTATCCTTGCTATACTCAGTATTGTTGTCGCTGAAAGTCGCGATCAAATTTCGCAAGTTGGGCTTACTGTGATTTGTGCGGTGATTCTTCATAATGGTATTGGTTTGCTCGGTGGTTATTGGGGAGGCCGATTACTTGGTTTTGATGAGGCAACGTGTCGTACTATGTCGCTTGAAGTCGGTATGCAAAATTCAGCGTTAGCAGCTACGCTTGGTACAACTTATTTTTCTGCTTTAACCGCATTACCTGCCGCGGTATTTTCTGTATGGCACAATATTTCCGGTTCATTATTGGCGGGTTACTGGCAAGGAAAAGCGATTAAGAATAAAAAATTAGTAAAAAAATAGGTTAATTATTTGCATCTCAAGTTTGATCGTTGTTTCTTTGTTATGATTATTAAACTATTGTATAACGAGTGCGCGAGTTCTTAATATAAAGCGTATTTCATGAGATTAACCTAAAGCGATAATTATATTTTGTTGATGACAAAACGTAATAGTCATAAAGCATTATTTTTATAGAACCACAAGAATGACTGAGAATATTTCAATTTCGCCTTTAATGTATAAAATGATGCCGTGGATAGCTGCAGTTGCATTCTTTATGCAAACGCTCGATACCTCTATTTTAAATACGGCGCTTCCCACCATTGCCAACGATCTTAATGAATCACCACTAAATATGCAGTCAGCGGTGATCTGTTATGCATTAGCGGTTGCACTATTTATTCCTGTGAGTGGTTTTTTCTCTGATCGCTTTGGTACTCGTAATGTATTTGTTGCGGCTGTATTTTTATTTTCTGCTGGTTCATTATTATGTGCACTATCCTCTTCTTTAATCATGCTAGATGCTGCTCGCGTTATTCAAGGGATTGGTGGGGCAATGATGGTTCCCGTATCGCGGTTGGCACTAATTAAATCATTTAAACGCAGTGATTTTTTAGCTGCACTAAATGCTTCAACGATTCCTGGTTTGATTGGACCAGTGGTTGGTCCTGTTTTAGGTGGATATTTAGTTGAATATTCAAGCTGGCATTGGATTTTTCTGATTAACATTCCAATTGGTATCGTTGGCATAATTAGTGGCTGGAAGTTTATGCCAAATATCAAAGGTAACTTGTCTCGTTTTGATCTTTCTGGTGTGTTATTTATTTCTATCGCGGTGATTAGTGCTACTCTAGGGTTAGAGTTTATTAATGAAGGTATTAATATCTATTTTTCTTTGAGTCTAATTTTGCTGAGCTTTATTTTATTTTGGGGATATGTTCTGCATGCTAAAAGGTCATCCGCACCGATTTTCCCTTTAGCCTTGTTTAATATTCACACCTTTAGAATTGGAATTATAGGTAATTTGATTAGTCGTTTAGGAATATCCGCTACGCCGTTTTTAATTCCATTACTATTGCAGGTTGCTTTTGGTTATTCGGCTATCTATGCAGGATGCATGCTAATACCTATGGCGATGGCATCGCTCAGTATGAAAACATTTGTCCCGCCTATTTTACGACGTTTTGGTTATAGGCGAGTTTTGATGACTAACACGATTATTGTTGGTCTGATTATTATGGCGATGTCTCTGCTCAATAAAGATTCCTCAATGATATTATTTGCATTATTATTATCAGCCTTAGGAGCAGTCAATTCATTGCAATTTACATCAATGAATAGTATCACTTTGGCTGATTTACCAAATGAATTAACAAGCAGTGGTAATAGCTTAATGGCAGTTAATCAGCAACTCGCGATTAGTTTTGGCATAGCATGTGGTGCTGTTTTAGTCCGTATATTTACTTACCAAGCAGAAGCGATCACTCAAGATATTGCTCGTGCATTTAAAATGAGCTTCATGATATTAGGTGCTATAACGTGTTGCTCCAGTATAATTTTTAGGTACCTTTATCCACAAGATGGTCAGAATTTGACGATTAAAAATAGCACAAATAGAAGCCAATAAAAGGAAGAAAATATGCAATATCAAATTATTCCCGTAACTGAATTCCAACAAAATTGCTCTATTATTTGGTGCAAATCAACCAAGGATGCGGCGATCATTGATCCTGGTGGTGAGGCGGAATTATTAAAAAAAGCAGTCGAAAAGTTAGCGCTTAAAGTGACTAAAATTCTTTTAACTCACGGCCACCTTGATCACGTAGGTGCTACCAAAGAGTTAGCTAATTTTTATCAAGTCAAGATTTATGGTCCACAGCAAGAAGATAAATTTTTATTGGATAACTTACCGCATCAATGTGTTCAATTTGGTTTTCCATTCAGCGAGGCGTTTGAACCTGATGTTTGGTTAAATGATGGTGAAACAGTGCAAGTCGGTGATGTTATTTTTGATGTTATCTACTCTCCAGGTCATACTCCTGGGCATATCGTTTTTGTAAACAAGATAGATAAAATCGCCTTTGTCGGGGATGTACTATTTAAAAATAGTATTGGTCGAACTGATTTCCCTAGAGGGAATCATCGTGACTTAATCACCTCAATTAAGACTAAACTATTCCCGTTAGGCGACGATATACGTTTTGTTCCAGGACATGGTCCTATGTCTACTTTTGGCTATGAACGAATGAATAATCCTTATTTAATTTAGTTATTGACATAACCGCAATAAATCTATATCATGCGCGCTACTTCTGTTCCTCCATAGTTCAGTCGGTAGAACGGCGGACTGTTAATCCGTATGTCACAGGTTCAAGTCCTGTTGGGGGAGCCACTTATTTTGAAAGCCTGCTTATTAGCAGGTTTTTTTATATCCAATTTTTGTGCTATTTTTTTGATTGATTCTTTTTATGCTAACACAATGAGTACAACAAGTTTTTAGTGAATATTATGTTAAACATAGTAATTGTTGTGATGTCGCTCGTATCAAAATAAAAATAGATAATATGATGACTTATTTTAAGTAGATTATATAAAAATAGCTTGATACTGTATAATAATACAGTATAATAAGTTGCATTATTGATGATTGATAAATTATTAGGATCCGATTATATGAATGAGAATAAACAACGCGCATTAACCGCTGCTTTAAGTCAGATTGAAAAACAATTTGGTAAAGGTTCTATCATGCGTTTAGGTGATACACAGACCCTAGATGTTGATGCTATTTCAACAGGCTCATTAGGGCTTGATATTGCGTTAGGTATTGGTGGGTTGCCAATGGGGCGTATTGTTGAAATCTTCGGACCTGAATCATCAGGTAAGACAACACTGACATTATCGGTGATAGCCCAAGCACAAAAAGAAGGTAAAACGTGTGCATTTATTGATGCAGAACATGCATTAGATCCCATTTATGCGGCTAAATTAGGTGTTCAAGTCGATGATTTGTTGGTATCTCAGCCCGATACTGGCGAGCAAGCGCTTGAAATTTGTGATGCTTTAGTTCGTTCAGCTGCTGTTGATGTAGTTATTGTCGACTCGGTCGCGGCCTTAACTCCACGAGCTGAGATAGAAGGTGAAATGGGTGATTCTCATATGGGATTGCAAGCTCGCCTCATGTCCCAAGCGTTACGAAAACTAACCGCTAATATTAAAAATGCCAACTGTTTAGTTGTATTTATTAACCAAATTCGCATGAAAATTGGCGTTATGTTTGGAAATCCAGAGACGACTACTGGTGGAAATGCACTTAAATTTTATGCTTCTGTACGTCTCGATATTCGCCGTATTGGGGCGGTAAAAGAAGGTGAAGATGTTATCGGCAGCGATACCCGTGTTAAAGTGGTTAAAAATAAAGTAGCAGCACCATTTAGACAAGCTGAATTTCAAATTTTATACGGTTGTGGAATTTCTAAAGAAGGCGAGTTAATTGATTTGGGCGTTAAGCATAAGTTAGTTGATAAAGCAGGTGCTTGGTATAGTTATAATGGTGAAAAAATTGGTCAAGGTAAAGCGAATTCGATTAAGTTTTTACAAGAGCACCTTGATATTGCAAGCGAATTAGAAGCTAAACTGAGAGAATTGTTACTTAGTAATCCTACCGCATTTAATGCTGAGGAAGATACGACAGCTATTGATGATGGACTCTAATACTTTTTACAAAAATTTATTAAATAAAGCTGTGCAATTACTTGCACAGCGAAATCATTCCTCAATTGAACTAAAACAAAAGTTGTCTCTTTTTTATCTAAAAAAATATGCTCATGATTTTGCTATTGATGATGACTTAGTTAAGCAACAAATTGATACTGCTATTCAGCATTGTATTGCCCATAATTGGATTAATGATATCCAATATATTCAACAATATATTGATATGCGTTCACGGAAGGGATACGGGCCAAATCGAATTATTGGTGAATTAAAACAGCATGGATTTGGCTTAGCTTTAGTTAAAGAGATATTTACGGCTAAAAATATTGATTGGTATGAGGTTGGTTTAATACGAGCACAAAAAAAGTTTCAAAATTTTGATAAAAAAGATTACCAACAAAAACTAAAATTATTTCAATTTTTAACTTATCGCGGCTTTCAACAAGATCACATCAATCAAATTTATTCTTTATTGTAATTATTATTTACTAATTAATTGTTTATAAAGTATTTTAAATCGGTATACTAAGTTCTTAGTACATCATTAGGTATCGGTTTTCTGCTTAGAAAGTAGAAATACGATGGTCACTACTCTCTTTTTCCGTTTTATAATGATTAAATTTTATTTGTGGATAGAATAATAAGTTGATCACAGTAAAATTTATAATATTATTTATGCTTGAATCTTGATGATGTTATACACTATATTAATTAAATTATGGATAATAATCGGAAGTATATATGAAAAGTACCGCAGAAATTCGCCAAATGTTTCTCGATTTTTTTCATGGCAAAGGTCATGAAGTTGTCGAAAGTAGTTCACTTGTTCCACATAATGATCCTACATTGCTTTTTACTAACGCAGGAATGAACCAGTTTAAAGATGTTTTTCTGGGAATGGATAAACGTTCATATTCAAGGGCAACAACTTCTCAGCGTTGTGTTAGAGCGGGAGGTAAGCATAATGATCTCGATAATGTGGGCTACACTGCTCGCCATCATACTTTTTTCGAGATGTTGGGGAACTTTAGTTTTGGTGATTATTTTAAACGTGATGCGATTCATTTTGCTTGGGAATTATTAACGGGTGAAGGCTGGCTGAATTTACCAAAAGATAAATTACTCGTGACGGTTTATGCTACAGACGATGAGGCATTTAATATCTGGGCGAATGAGATTGGTGTTCCTTCGGAACGAATAATTCGTATAGGTGACAACAAAGGCGCGCCTTATGCATCCGATAATTTTTGGCAAATGGGCGATACCGGCCCTTGCGGCCCTTGTAGTGAAATTTTTTATGACCATGGTGACCACATTTGGGGAGGGCCACCAGGAAGTGCCGAAGAAGATGGCGACCGGTTTATTGAAATTTGGAATATTGTCTTTATGCAATTTAACCGTTTACCTGATGGTTCAATGGAGACGTTACCAAAGCCTTCTGTTGATACTGGTATGGGATTAGAACGAATTTCCGCTGTGCTTCAACATGTCAATTCAAACTATGATATTGATCTATTTAAAAGACTAATTAAAGATACAGCGCAAATAATTGGTGTAGATGATCTTGAAAGTAAATCATTACGCGTAATTGCAGATCATATACGCTCATGTGCCTTTTTGATTGCCGATGGTGTTATGCCATCAAATGAAGGGCGTGGTTATGTCTTAAGGCGAATTATTCGCAGGGCAGTAAGACATGGTAATATGCTAGGTGCAAAAGAAATATTTTTCTATAAGCTAGTTACGTCATTGATCAACGTAATGGGCAGTGCGGCAAACCATCTAGCAAAAGTACAAAAGTTAGTTGAAGAGACGCTAAAAGTAGAAGAAGAGCAATTTTTAAAAACATTAGAAAGAGGTTTATTATTACTTGATCAGGAGTTAAAAAAAGTCTCTAACCACCAGTTATCTGGTGATGTCGCTTTCAAGCTGTATGATACTTTTGGTTTCCCGTTAGATCTAACTGCTGATGTTTGCCGAGAAAAAAATATTACGATTGATGAAGCTCGCTTTAATCAATGTATGGATGTTCAGCGTCAGCGCTCACGTGAGTCAGATAGTTTTACAGTTGATTATAGTAGTGCAATTAAGCTTGATGCGAAAACTGAATTTCTAGGCTATGAAATGGCAGAATCAACGGCAACAGTGGTCGCGATCTTTCAAAAAGGTACAAAAGTTGACACGATTAAACCCGGTGAAGAATCTGTTATTATTTTAGATAAAACGCCATTTTATGCTGAATCAGGTGGCCAGGTTGGTGATAAAGGACTGATAACTACCCCAATAAGTATTTTTAATGTTACTGATAGCCAAAAATATGGGCAGAGTATTGGGCATATCGGTTCTCTATTAAAAGGTCAGCTAAATGTTGGAGATAAAATAACAGCGGCAATCGATAGTGAATTACGTGCACGGATCCGGCGCAATCATTCTGCAACCCACTTATTGCAAGCTGCATTACAGCGTATTTTAGGTGAGCACATTGCGCAAAAAGGTTCTTTGGTTAATGATGGTTATCTGCGTTTTGATTTTTCACACATGCATGCAATTGATGCGGCAAAAATACAAGAAATTGAAAATTTAGTAAATCAACAAATTAGGCGCAATCTAGTTGTTTCAATTGAATTAATGCCGATAGAGCAAGCAAAAAATAGCGGAGCCATGGCACTTTTCGGTGAAAAATATGATGATATCGTACGAGTTTTAACAATGGGCGATTTTTCTATCGAATTATGTGGCGGGACGCATGTTGAAAGAACGGGTGATATTGGATTTTTTAAGATCATCTCTGAATCAAGTATCGCATCAGGGGTAAGGCGAATTGAAGCTACAACAGGTCAAATGGCTGTGGATTTGGTGCATGATGATGATAATCGGCTTAATGGTATTATGTCGATAATTAAAGCCGATAAGATTAATCTTATTCCTCGTTTGTCACAATTAGTTGAACAAACTAAACAGTTAGAGAAAGAGATTGAACAATTGAAATCAATACAAGCTGCGCAAGAAAGTGTACAGCTAATTAATCAAGTCGAAGTGATTAATGGTAAAAAATTATTGGTTGCAAAAATTTATGGTACTGAAGCAAAAATTTTACGTCAGATGATTGATGATTTAAAAAATCAGTTAAAATCAGCAGTTATCATTTTAGCTGCAATAAATGACGATAAAATTAGCTTAGCCGTAGGTGTGACCAATGATTTGACGGCATACGTTAAAGCTGGCATTTTAGCAGCTAAGTTAGCGGATAGAGTTGGAGGAAAAGGCGGTGGGCGCCCTGATTTTGCACAGGCAGGAGGGACTAACATTTCTGTATTGCCTAACGCTTTATCAAGTATCAAGGATGATCTAGTCAACGAATTGAAAGCAATATAAGCTTAATCATAGAAGAATAGGAGGTCTAATGTTAATTTTAACTAGGAGAGTAGGTGAAACCCTTATTATAGGCGATGATGTTGCCATTACCGTACTAGGTGTTAAAGGAAACCAGGTTCGGATTGGCATTAATGCCCCTAAAGATGTTTCTATTCATCGTGAGGAAATTTATAATAGGATCCACCAAAATCAGGATGAACAGCTTAATGCTTCAGAGAAGGAAAAACCGACAATTGAGTAGGAAATACACAACTAAACGGCTTGAATGCAAAAACTGATTGACATATTTTCTGTAAAACGTAATATGTGCGCCACACATTGTGTATTTATGCATGTGTTTTATAAAACGGTGAGATGGCCGAGCGGCTGAAGGCGCTCCCCTGCTAAGGGAGTATAGGGTCAAAAGCTCTATCGAGGGTTCGAATCCCTCTCTCACCGCCATTTTATATATTGTGCATCCGTAGCTCAGCTGGATAGAGTACCCGGCTACGAACCGGGCGGTCAGGGGTTCGAATCCCTTCGGGTGCACCATCTTAATTGTTTTATCTGCATCCGTAGCTCAGCTGGATAGAGTACCCGGCTACGAACCGGGCGGTCAGGGGTTCGAATCCCTTCGGGTGCACCATTTTCATATTTAAACCTGCATCCGTAGCTCAGCTGGATAGAGCACTCGGCTTCGAACCGAGCGGTCAGGGGTTCGAATCCCTTCGGGTGCACCACTATACTTGTTTTTGTTAATAGCTGTATTTTTTAAATTTAATATAATAGCTACAAAGTAAAATTCTTATCCATTCTTTTATAGTCTATTCCCTTTAGTTACATAATCTGGCGATTATCGTTAATTTTTCTTTTAGGTATACTGTTCGAGTTTTATCTGAAAATTTCATATCATTAGATTTTTAAACAAGTCAAAAGTGTATTTAAGTTGACTTTAAAGTAAATTAAAGTTAACATTAGTGCGAATTTGATAAAAATATGAATCAAGTTATACAATTTTTAAAATGATTACTTTATGCAGGCAAAAACAGGAAATTATTGTTCCTAATAATAAGGATTAACAATGATAGCGGAAGAACGATATCAAGAAGTATTTGAAGTAGATGAACAGTTCGAATTAACCCAACAAGAGATAAATTCATTCATAGCTAATCGCGATATTACACATGTTTTAAATTTATGGGGAGCTTATAATCGCTCGGAGCTTGATTACCTTGGTTTTTCAGGTGTTTCTACTGGATTTACTCCTTTATTAACGGGACGAAAATCGTCAGAAAAATGTAGTGAAGATGATGCGATCATTATTGATTCTATTATCTCTCGGTTACAAAACAACCAAGATAATGATAAAAAAACGATGGCGAAAATTATTAAATATTTCTACCTTGGAGCCGTAACAACAGAAATATTAAATCCGGTACCAATAAGAAATATAAAAATGATTGGTGATTTAGTCGGTTGTGGGGAAACAAAAGTAAAAAAATTAAAAGAATCGGCAGAAAACTATATTTGTGGCAGTTTAGATTCTTTAGATAAAGTCTTAGATTGTGAGTTGTATCGGACGATTCAATATTTTTAATAAAATACAAATTAGTTATTGACTCGGCGCCAAAAAAGTAGTATTATAAATTCAGAGTCAATAATTGAAAGCCAAGAAATAATTTCTTGGCTTTTTTTATACTCACAGTATTTGTGTATATACTTCGGTGACTGCATATTTTCATTTAACTCTTTTTTAGAGTAATAAAATGACTGACATTATATTGATGACTAATTTTTTTGAAGTCACGTGCAGTGCGTAGCCAACCAAGAGGCAATAAATCAATCAGAAGTATATTAATACACCAAGCTATTCTTGTTATTATTATATATTAAATCGAATCTTTGCGAGGGAGTTATGTTCACTATCTTGCGTAGGACTCTATTAAATAAAATTTACTCAACAGTTAATAACTAGATAAAGTCATATTCATCATTATTCTCTTTAAAAAGCCGGAAATACCGGCTTTTTTTTTGCTCATTTAAAAATTATCTAGAAACATAATAACAATCAGTAATTTCATCATCATTGATACGGATATTACACTCCCGACCAGTTAGATGGTGGAATATGTATTTATCATTATCGGAGACTACTATGGCAATAACGACGACCTGTCAATTTGATATCGACAAAATCAGACAGTTGATAGCCGATATTTTATCCTTACCTAAATATCTGGTTATTGATATCAGCCAATCCAATGATTTAACTGCTTATACACAATTCATCACGGTGCTAATTAAATCTCAATACGAGATAGGTAGTGAGATTGATTATGATGCAAGTAGCGAAATAGAAATTATTAGCAGCCTAAACGAGTTAACGCTATCAGTTAATGCTTATGGCGCTAATGGTTATGATGAAATTAATAAATTAGTTTCATCTATGAATTTAACGTCAGTTTGGGAACGCTTAAAAACCATGAAAATCGGTTATTTGCGCTCATCCCAAATTCAACATTTGTCGACCGATCTACCTGACGTTAAAGAGCCTTGTGCTCATGTCGACTTAATCTTTTCCATCAACAATGTGACTCGTGCTGACGTCAAACGTGGCGAAAGCGTTCAAATTATTACAGAGGTAAATTAATGAGTTTATCAATTAATCAAGTCGTTAATGTATCAGTCGAACAATCATCTAGTGGGGCAAACAAACGTGATATGAGCGTTATTGCGATTTTTACTGATGAAATGTGTGATGACTTTTACGATATGAATTCTCGCTATGTTACTGTTGCTAGTGCAGACGATGTAGCAAATTTATTTGGTACCAAATCAAGAGCATATAAAGCTGCTCAAGGACTATTTTCCGCTAGGCCAAAACTGAAATCGGCTTTAATTGCTAAATATGTCAAAACTGATCTAGACGTTGCTGCAACAGCTTATAAAGTAGCTGGTTCTGCTGTTTCAGCGAGCTACGTTAGCTATAAGCAAATTACCGATGGTTACTTTAGCTTTATGCTTGGTGAACAAATGGTAACTATCGATACATTATCATTCAAAACGGTATCATCTCTTGATGATGTAGCAAAGATTATCAATGCAGCATTGAAAACAAAAACCAATGACAAAATCACGGTTGCATTTGATGAAACTGGCAATCGCTTTATTTTACAAACCATCGCATCAGGATGTGATAATAGTGTAAAACTCGGTTATGTTAATGACCAAGTATTAGAGGGTACTTACATCGGTCAATTATTAAATCTTACTGATGGCAAAGCAACGATTTATAACGGCACAGATGCGACAATTTACAAAGCCGAAAGCGTTGCTGATGCAATGACCGCACTTGAGAATCAGTATCAAAATTGGTACGGTGCATACTTTGCTAATGTTATTACGGATAGTGAACTATTAGAGGCTCATGACTGGGTTGTTAGCGCGGATTTAAAAGTACTTGGCTATACTGAAACACGCAGTGCCAATATCGAATATCTTGATGCAAATATCCTTAAAAAGCTAGCGAAAAAAAATAGCGGTCGCTTAATGGTGCAATATAACAATACTGGCGATGAGTTTGCAGGCATTGAAATGATGGCAATTGCATTATCAACAGTTTGGGCAGGTAATAACACAGCAAAAACCGTTAAATTTAAACAACAAGCTAGTGTCACAAGTGATGAAAAAATCACACTAAATGAAGCGACTAAATGTAAACGCTTAGGGATTAATTATTACACCGATTATTCAGGTGTCAATATGCTAGCGGAAGGCACAATGGTTGGTGGTACATTTATCGATGTAACAACGGGGCTTGATGCGTTTACTAATGCGCTACAAGTTCAACTATTCAATAAATTACAAGGCGCATCCTCTAAAATTCCGCAAACCGATCGTGGTCAAGAAATCTTAATTGCCTCCGCCAAAGTGATTGGTGAACAATTTAGAAACAACGGTTTTATTGCCAGTGGCAAATGGACCGGAGATGAAATTGGCGAACTTGTTTATGGTGGTACGCTGGAGTCTGGTTACTATTTTTATTCAGACAGTTTTGATACACAAGATACCGCGGACCGAAACTCACGCAAAATGATGCCAATTATGACTGCATTAAAACTCGCTGGCGCAGGTCATAGTGTTGATGTTGTGGTTAAATATAATATTTAGGAGAAAATATGAGTAATGCTTTCGCTTTAAAAGACGCCGTCCTAACCATTAACGGTAATGAAATTACAGGTTTTGAAAATGCCCAAGATGCGATTTCTATCGCGCCAATTGGTGATGATGGTGATATTACTTACGGTATCAGTGGCAATGGTGTATTTGTTCACTCTTGTAACCAAGGTGCGACCGTATCAATTAAAATTTTACAACATGCGCAGGCCAATAAAATGTTTATGGATTTGCGCAATTCTCAGGTTAAAGATTCATTAAAAGCGACAGGTAATACTATCGCATTTAAAGATTTACGCAATGGTGATGAGTTTTTGTTGACCGATTGTTGGTTTACCACTCCACCAACTCATGCTCGTGGCACAAGTCATAATGGTTATACTTGGACGTTAAAAGCAGTGCTATCTAACTTTACTTTAACTGAGGGCAAATAATGCAGCCAGAAGATAAAATTATTGGTGAATGTACTTATCATTTACGTAAAGCAAATTTTATCGAAGCTAAAGCTGAAGCTTTCAAATTAACAACCCTTTTAAAGGGTTGTTTTACAAATGATGGTAAAGCAGGTTTTGATATTGGTCAATTTTTAGCAAATTTAAATTCACAAGAGATGGAAGGTGTTGAGCGATTTATTTGTAAATACGCAACGGTCACAAATGAAAATGGTACTAAGATCTTGTTACAAAATCAAAAAGAAGCCAATGACTTTTTTAATGAACACCGTGAACAATACTTTGAATTTATTTTTGAGGGGGTAAAATTTCATTTTTTGGGTTTTTTACCAAATGGGATCGCATCCAAAGTAAATACGCTGGGCTTGGAGACGCTGTCGGATTTAGTGACGTAGATTGGTTCACCTGGACGCCTATTGTTAGGCGTTTTGCTTCACTCCATGAATTAAGGACAGTTTATTCGCTTGATGATGTACTTGATATGCATGAAGTGATTGCTGAACAACTACTGGCCGAGAAGCCGAAGGAATAGCAATGTATATAGATAAACTTTTAATTTCAATTGGTGTGGATACCACTCAAGCTGAAAAATTCACTCAAATTACTGAGAAATTAAGTCAAAGTGCCGATAAATTAGGTACTATTGCAAGTGAAATAGGTAAACACCTTGACAATACGATAAGCGAAGTTGCCGATTCAACCGATAATGTTAGCCAACAATCGCAGGTTGCTGAAACTAGGATTAGTAAATTAAAAAGTGGTTTAATTACTATCCAATCTATAGCAATGGCAGTTGGTCAAGCTTTTGTTAGTGCTTTTAATGATGCAATTAAAAGTGTTGAAACTTTTTATAATGACAAAGATGCTTTATTTAAAATATCAAAGAAAGAGTTAGCACAAACAAAGGAATATCAAAGCGCGCTAAGTAAAGCCAATAATGCCATTGAGAATATAAAAACGAAAATTGCAGCAGGATTAACCCCTGCGCTGACCAAAATCATAAAAGTTTTCCTTGATTGGCTTAATGCAAATAAAGAGTTAATTACTAAAGGCATAGCGAAAACAGTAGAAGCACTCAGTTATGCTATTCAGACCATAAAAAATACAATTCGCTTTTTTGATAAAATTATCTCTGCAACCATTGGTTGGAAGAGTGCTTTACTTATCTTAGGTGCTGCTTGGGCGGCATTCAATGCCGGATTTATTATAAGCCCGATTGGCGCTGTTATTGCTGCTCTCATTGGGCTAATGCTTCTCATCGATGATTTAATGGTTTATATGGACGGTGGGGATAGTTTATTTGGTGAATATTGGCAACCCCTTATTGATGGTGCAAAACTCGTTTATGATACGATAAAATCATGTTGGAATTATATAAAAGCCATATGGTCTGGTAATTCAGAAGAGATAAAGTCAACGTCTAAAAAGCTTTTTGATTCTTGTGTACAAATATTTGCAAATTTATTTAATTGGATTAAATCGTTATTACCGACGATATTAAAGAGTATATTAACCTTTTTTGGTATATCGGAGTCTGAAGCTAGTAAGGTGGTTGATCGTATTGGTAAAATATTTGGATTTATTTTTGACTTAATTACTTTGCCATTTAGAACGGCTTATCAATTAATTTGCGGTATCATGGATCTATTTGGTATCGATGCTGGTGATGTTGTTAATGCTATTTATGTTGTTTTCGCGACATTGTTTGATGTCATTACCTATCCATTTAAGCTTGCTTATAACTTTGTAATGGGATTATTTGATATTTGGGAGAATGATACAACATCATTTATTGATAAGCTTGGTCAGACATTAATCGCAATTTTTGATTTCATCACCGCACCATTTCGACTCGCACTTTCGTGGATTTCAAGTGTTTTTGGTTCTGTTTTACAAGGGATCTGGGATGGTATAGTTAATGGTGTCAGTTCTGCTTTTAGCTCATTGTATGATTTTATCGTTCAACCATTCCAAGATGCGATGGCATGGATTAATGATAAAGTGCTAGGTGTTATCAATTGGGTTTCAGGCAAATTAAAAAGCCTTGCTTCCTTTTTTGGTTTTGGTTCTAGCGATGATGCAGATAATAAAGATGGTCTCAATGGCAAAGATTTTGATAATAAATTCAATCCAGAGAGTATTAAAAATGTGACGAAAACTGGTGCGAAAATAAATCAAAATAAAACTATAAACCAAGGTGATGTAACAAATAATATTACCGTTAACTCTTCTGATACGGCTTTATCCGCTAAACAAATTGGTGATACCTATAATAATCAACTAATCAATGCTCATAATAATGCGACTTCGGCGATGGGGGCTTAATCATGGAATTAATGAGTCTTTTAAGTTTGCAACAAAATAATTCAGTTAGTCTTATTTCGAACTCGTTTGGTTCTTTTTATTTTGATGCGGTGACTACCGAGCAACATTCATCTAAGTTGAAGATAGTTGAAAATCCGATCGAAAGTGGGGCAAATGTTGCCGATCACTCTCTTTTAGAACCAAAGGAGATTAGTTTAAGTGGTTTAATGGTAGGTTATACGCCTGCTTATAATCCACTATCTAACCGGCTAAATTATTGTCCTATGGTTGATTATGCTTTGCCGTTTGAGGTAAAAACCATGAGCGCTCAAGCTGAACAGTCCGTTAATCGAATTATGTCAGGTTATGAAGCTACGCGTAGTCAGGCTAATAACATTCTAGCGGATTTCTTACCCGATTATTCTGATGTAATGTTTGATAATTCATTGGGAGATCGTATTGCCAATGCATATGAACAATTGCTATCGTTGCAAAAAAGTGGTGAGGTATTAACCGTACAAACTAGCGCAAAGCAATATAGTAATATGCTACTAGCTTCCGTACAGATGAACCAAAGCACCAAAATGACCGGTGAGTTTTCATTAGCATTTAGGGAAGTTTTTATCGCCTATACTCAGATGACCAGTGGTTTAACAATAATAAAGCCCGAAGATAAAACTAATTTAGGCAAAACTCAGCCTGAAAAATGCGAAAAATCAACATTAAAGTGGAGTTGGAATTGGTTTTGGTGATAAATGTATTTGCTATAGTTCTTTGTGCCAGTGAAATAATGACTCTACAAAAATAGGTAATTTATGTACAAAATAAAAATAACATCCAATGATATCCAAGAGCAATCATTTACCTTATATGGGATGAATTTAAAGTTAACACTTTATTATAATAAAGTACTGACGGGTTATCAATTTGATCTATTTAACCTCGATACCAATAGTTATATAACCAAAATGAAAGGTCTGTCTGTCGCAAGTCCGTCGTTGATTGAGTTTAATTTACCTTTTGTGTTCGTGCTCAATGATAAATCGGGAGCTGGGATTGGTTCTATTAGCAAAACAGACTTCGCAAGTCGATTTGAACTTTTAATTATGACAAAGGATGAATATCGTGAGGCAATTTGGCAGGGTTATACAGCTTAATATTGGTAATACGCAGCAGAGCTTAGTATATAATAACTTAAAAATTACATTTGACGTGATTAAAACTATTTCATCAGAACCTAACGACGCTAATATTACCATTTATAATCTAAATCAAAATAGCCGAAATTTAATTACCAGTAAAGTTTATGATCTTGTCGAGTTATTTGTTAGTTACCGTGATGATGATTTAAGGATGATCTTTAAAGGTGAAATAAAGACTATTGAAAATGAGTACTCTGGTTTAGATATTATCACTAAACTTAAATGCTCCGATGGCGGTCAAGCTTATACGGAAAAAGTATTAATTAAGACTGTTGCTGCTGGGCAAAAAGATTCTGATGCATTAAATGATTCGGCCAAAAGTTTTGGTATTTTAAAAAGCGATGTTGATTTACCCAATGATAAAGCGCTGCCGCGTGGTCGCGTTTTTTTTAGTGATGTGCGTGATGTAATGGATAAGATTGGTCTTAACAATGATGCCGATTGGTCAATTCAAGATAACCAATTAGTGGTTGTACCAAAAAATAAAGCGATTCGAAATGATGAGGGCTATATTGTATCGAGCAATACGGGCATGATTGGCAGCCCACAAAAAACTGATAAAGGACTAGAAGTCATCACATTATGTAATCCACGCTTTAAAATAGGCTCACTTATTCGAATTGAATCAAAATTTAGCGAATATAATGGTGATTATAAGATCCAGTCCATTCAACACAATGGTGATTTAACCGGTAATGACTGGAAAAGTAAACTGATTTGTACTGGTGGTACATATGATGTGATCGGTGCAAAATAACCGCTTAAATCATAAAATAAATATCAGATCAAAGCTCCAAATGGGAGCTTTTTTATTGCCTAAATTAGGAGCTTAAATGAATGAATCATTAACCACGGTGATCAAAAAAAGTATAAAACAAGATCGCTCAAATGTTTATACCGCATTACCAGCTAAAGTGATTAATTTTAACGGTCATACCGTAACATGCGAAATTATGATCACCCGAATTATGACTAATGGGCAAGAGATTGAAATTCCTCCGCTAGTTGATGTGCCGGCTCAATTTCCTCATGCAGGTGGTTTTTGCTTTACCGTACCAATAAAAAAGGGTGATGAGGGGCTAGTTATCTTTTCGAGTCGTTGCATTGACGGTTGGTATATCAGTGGTGAGAAGTCAAAACCACTTGATAGCCGAATGCATGATTTAAGCGACGGTATTTTTATTGTGGGCGTAAATAGTGTCCCCAAAAAAATTACAGATTTTTATCATGATGGCGCCTCAATGCAAACGGATAATGGCTCAACTTATATTCGCCTTACTGATGGGAAGATATTGATCAAAGGTGATATCGAACATACTGGTGATAGTAATCAAACTGGCAATTTAACGTTAATGGGTAATTACCAACAAGTCGGTTCATGGGCTCAACAAGGCGGCGATGCCGCAGCCAAGGGCACATTATCGGCAAGTAAGATTGTGGGCGGTGGTATCGATTTAGAAAACCATGTCCATGTTGAGACAGGGTCAATAACAAGGAAACCAAGCTAATGATTGTTCGAGAGTTAGATAAAAATCATGATTGGACATTTGGTCGAGGCAAGGCAAATTATGTCACTCAGTCCGAGGCCATAAAACAATGCATTAAAACCAAACTATTAGCCTTAAAAGGTAACTGGCTATTAAATGCTAATGAGGGTATTGCGTGGTTTGATTATTTAACTAAAAACCCTAATGTAGCTCAATTAGAGCGCGATGTTAAAAATGCGATCGCCAGCGTTGATGGCGTAACCGAAATCATCAGTTTTGATATTGGGCTCGATAGTGTGACGCGAGTTTTTTTAATTCAAATCACCTATTCGGATAAATATAATAATACAAACGAGGTAGAGTTTAATGTTACAAGTGACAGATAAAGGCATAACCTTAGACAGCTTTAATACGATTTATGCTCGTTTAGTGGATAAGTTTAAGCAGATATATGGTAATGATGTCAATCTTGATAGTGATACACCCGATGGTCAATTATTGGCACTCTTTGCACAAGAAATAGAGACAATACATCAAAATGTGGCTTTCATTGTACAAATGCTTGATCCTTATCAGGCAACCGGACAATGGTTAGATCAAAGAGCGTTATATGCGGGCATTATTCGAAATACGGCCTCTTATTCGTATATTGATGAGGCGATTATTACTGGCGTGCCGAAAACTAATATTCCAATAAACTCTACTATTATTGATTCAAATAAAAATAAATGGATCATTACAGAGCAAGCAGTATTAAATGATCTTGGCAGTGCTCGGGTTAAATTACGTTCTGATGAGCTCGGTGATTTTACGGTCAATTCTGGCGAAGAGTTTTCACTGGCAACGATTATTATTGGTGTTGAAAAAGTTATTGCCAATAGCGATAGTTATGGGGGTGCCGATGAAGAATCAGATGCAAGGTTACTTCGGCGATTTATGCTTTCGCATTCAATTAATAACTATGACGATAAATCTGGTATTAAGGCTGCGTTATACAACATAACAGGCGTCACAAAGTGTGAAGTTTATGAAAACTATACCGGCGATATTGATGAAAAAGGCGTGCCTGCCCATAGCCTTAATGCCGTTATACTCGGTGGTGATGATAGTGCCATTGCCGATGTGATTGGTAAGAAAAAAATTGGTGGTTGCGGGTTATTTGGTAATATTAAAACTAGCACTAATTTAAGAGGTACCGAGCGCATTATCTATTTTGATCGCCCTGCTAAAATTGAAGTTGCCGTTTCAATGGTTTTGGGGCGTTATAAATCATTTGAAGATATTGATACTCAAGCGATTAAAGATAATTTAATGGCACTAGGATTTGAGATTGGTGAAAATATTTATGCAACGAGGCTAATCTCAAGTATTAATCTAACTAATGGTTTTTACATCAAATCATTAACCGTCAATCAATCAAATCTTACTGAAATCGGCTATCGTCAATATGGAGAAATCACCTCGGTTGAGGTGCTTATTGATGAGTAGAAATTATTTAAGTTGGCAATATCACGACAAACCTAAAGCGCTCTCAACTATCAAGGCGATTTATGCCATAACCGACGATTCATTTAAAACAGTGTTAAATATTGCTGATATTTTAGATATTGATACGGCAACTGGTTATGCACTCGATTTAGTTGGTCGCCATGTTGGAATAAATCGTGTTTTAAGCCAAGCGATTGCCAAAGAATTTTTTGGTTTTTTAGAAAGCGACTCTTCCCTTGCCTTTGATGTGGGGGTGTTTTATCAGTATGGTGATTCATTAAATGCAACAGTCAGGCTCAATGATGATGATTATCGATTTTTTATTAAAGCGAAAATTTTAAAAAATTATCAAAGCGGTACGACCGAGTTTATTGTTGATTCGATTCGATACTTGCTAGGGGGCTCGGGCAACGCCATTGATAATTTAGATATGACCATGCACGTTATTGTTAATCGAGAACAACTAAATTCAATCAAACTTTATGCCATCAAAAATCTCGATATTTTAGCTCGACCAGTTGGGGTTTTATATCGATTTTTAGTTATCACCAATAATACGCCATTTGGCTTTTATCGTGATCAGCGTTCTTATGGCTTTGGCATAGGTAAATTTGTTAGATTACAAGAAATAGGAAAATTTAATGAAAGTACAAGATAAACCGGATTATTTAGTTTTTGCCAGTGATGCAAAAACAGGTGAGCTACAAGCTTTTCCTAATATTACTCGCGGTTGGGGGCTAACCACCGACCAAACCCAATCAAAGCCGCCGCTGAGTTGGATGAATGGTGCCTTTAATCGCCTTGATGAAAACATGCTGTATTTATTACAACAGGGTGTACCAGAATGGGATAGTTCTGTTTTGTATCCGGTTGATGCAGTAATTAAATATAAAAGCCAGTTGTATATTGCTCTTGTCGAGAACGACAATTCTATTCCAGCAAGTAATACCGAAAAATGGCAAAAATTAATTAAAGATGCCAGTATTGAACAAAAGGGTATTGTGCAGCTAAGTTCTGCGATTGATAGTGATTCAGAACAGACCGCTGCGACGTCGAAAGCGGTCAATAATGTAGCTAAAATGGCAAAAAATGCAGGACTCCCAGTAGGGCATATTTATTGGAATACTAATTTAGATAGTAGCTCGTTACATCTAAATGGTTCTCTTCACGACCGCTCGGCATATGCTGAATTATGGCAATATGTTTCATCAACTCCGCATTTACTCGTAACTGAGCAAGAATGGCAAGATGAAAAATGGGCTAATGGTGGGATCTGTAATAAATTTTCAACTGGTGATGGTTTAACTACTTTTCGCCTGCCTATTTTTGATTATATTAAAGGTGGAGGGCTTGGTTATCAAAAGGCGGGGATACCAAATATAAAGGGTACTATTACAAATGGTTTACTAGATAATGCTAGAGTATCAGACGATAATTCTTCATTTACTGTTACTCAAGGGGGTATTGCTTGGGGGGGGGGGACAGGGGATAAGTTATTTAAAAGAAATTTTGAAATAAATGCATCAAGTTCAAATTCAATTTATGGAGCATCTAATTCTGTTGATATTCATGCAGTTTGTGGATTTTGGCAAATTAAAGCAATTGGGCAAATTATTAATGTAGGAAATACGAATATTGATAATATGCTCAACCAAATTAATTTATTTGGAGAGCAATTTGTTAAGCATGACGAATTTCCATCTATTTTTAATCGTAATGGATATCAAAAGTTACCTAGTGGCTTAATTATTCAATGGTTAAGCAATGGGACAAACTCAGATGGATACGCTGACTCAATATTACCAATAGAATTTCCTAATTCACTTCTTTCAGCTATAGTTACAGAAGCAGCTGGACATTTTTGGTCTGCAAATTCAGGAACTTTTCACAGCGTTGATTTAGCTTTATCCACAAAATCAACAATAAGGACTTATTCAAGAGCTGCATTAAACGGAAGTGTTGTGGCTAATGGTTCATCTTTTGTGCTTATAGCCATAGGTTATTGATGATGAATAAGATATTTTTTAGTAAATTAAACCAAGCATTCTTCGATATTGAAATCAATACAGAGATTCCTAACGATGCAGTATTTATTACATATGAACAACATATGGAGTTACTCAATGCATTAAATTCCCAATGCATTATTTTTGATGACTTAACATATTCACCACCAAAACCGTCACAATTCCATAATTGGATCGATGGTAAATGGATTTTAGATGAACAATTATATAAAAAGTCTTTAGTGCCAACACAAATAACTAAGCGGCAACTAATGCTTCAACTAAATAAATTGGGGTTTTATCAAAAGATAATGGGTTTGATAAATAAACCTGAATATTTAGATTTAAAAATTGAGTGCGATTGTTCAACTGAGTTTGGTTGTAAACATAGCTTGATTATTGCAATCGCTAAGCAATTTGACCTATCGGATGATGATATTGATAATTTATTTATAGAAGCTTCAACACTATAAAGATGAGAAATAAATATCAATAATATTTTAGCTTTATCTTCAGTCATTAGATTTTTTTAACTTTTTATTTTTTAATAATAATTTAGAAAATTCTTTCTCTTCTCATAAAAGTAATATTGTGTTGATAGCGACCGCAGTAGATTAGCTATCGTTATCAATTAAGAAAATAAGGACCTTTTAATGAAAGTACAAAATAAACCCGACTATTTAGTTTTTGCCAGCGATGCTCAAGCTGGAGAATTAGAACCCTTTCCTAATATTGCAAGAGGGTGGGGAATTACAATTGAGCAAACCGAATCTAAGCCACCAATGGAGTGGATGAACGATGCATTTAACCGTATTGACAAAAATACACTTTATTTATTACAGCAAGGTGTACCAGAGTGGGATAGCGCAGTTGTATATCCAGTTGACGCAGTGATTAAATATCAAAGTGAGTTATATATTGCTATCATCGAGAATGAGAATGCTATTCCATTAAGTCACTTTGAAAAATGGAAAAAAGTCATTCCAGAGGTTAAAGAGGCAAGTATAACGCAACAAGGAATTGTTCAGCTGAGTTCTGCAATTGATAGCGAGTCAGAACAAACAGCAGCGACTTCTAAAGCAGTTAAAATATTAAATGATAGGGTATCACCAATATATAGTAATGCTAGTATCTCTGTGGATAACAATAAGATCGGTGCTTTTAATCTATTTTCTCCCTCACATAGGTATATGTTAGCGGTTAAAAATGATGGATGGTCTGGTGTTTGGGACTGTGAATTATCAAAGTGGCAATATGCTTTTGATCCTAATGGATACCTAGCCGTAGGTACCATTCCTACATTAGGCGTTAATCAGAGCTGGCAAGATGTAACTTTACAAAGAAATAATAATGTTATTTATACAAATACGAGTGGAAAACCAATAATTGTTTCAATTGTCTCTCCATGGGGTGATGGGGTGAATGTCATTGACATTTATACACAAGGTGTAAATGTAGCAAGATTGAGTGAGGCGAATAGTTGGAATCACGTTAATACAGTTAATGCAATAATTCCAGTAGGAGCTACTTACACTGTAGTTTGGACAAAAAGAGCCCCAGCTATTTGGGCAGAACTTCGTTAAAAAGGGATAAAGATGAAATATTTTAAAGATATAAATAATCAAGTTTTTGCGTATGAAAGTGATGGTTCACAAGACAGTTATATTTCAAGTGATTTAATCGTAATATCAGAAGATGAAGCAAAAGAGCTGATTAAAAAAATACAAGATAAAATTGATCAAAAAATAGAATCAACAATACCTGCCTCCTTAACAAAGCGACAACTGATGCTTCAGCTAAATAAATTGGGACTTTATCAAAAGGTAATGGATTTGATAAATAAGCCCGAGTATTTAGATTTAAAAATTGAGTATGATTGTTCGACTGAGTTTGCACGTCAACATAATTTGATTGTCGCAATAGCTAAGCAATTTGACTTATCAAGTGACGATATCGATAATTTATTTATAGAGGCAGTAAAATTATAATTAATAGTAAAATCCCCTACAAATAGGGGATTTGCTTTTTAAAACTATCGCATTGTGACAAATTCTTCCGCGGCAGTTGGGTGGATGGCGATAGTATTATCAAAGTCTTGTTTGGTTGCACCCATTTTTAAGGCAACCGCAAAGCCTTGTAAAATTTCATCCATACCATAGCCGATACCGTGTATACCCACAATTTTTTCATCTTTACCAGCACAAACTAATTTCATTTTGCAGGGTTGTCTATGTTGAGTAACCGCAGTATACATCGCGGTAAATGACGATTGGTAGGTCTTGATATTATCTCGACCGTATGTCTCAATTGCTTCTGGCTCAGTTAAACCAACTGTGCCAATTGGCGGGTGGGTAAAAATTACCGTTGGTACATTACTGTAATCAAGATGTTCATTAGGTTTATTATTAAATAAACGTTCTGATAAGCGGCGACCTGCAGCAACGGCAACTGGTGTTAATGCTATGGCACCAGTATCATCACCAACGGAATAGATACCAGCAATATTGGTATTTTGGTATTTATCAACCTCAATAAAGCCTGAATTATTTAGTTTTAACCCCGTCACTTCAATATTCATTTTTTCAGTGGCAGGTTTGCGGCCAACCGCCCAAATAAGGCAATCAACTTCATATTTTTCACCATTTTCGAGTTGTAAACATAGCGAACCATCGCTATTTTTTTCAACTGATTTTGGGATTGCCCCACTATGAAGTTGCTGTCCTTCTTCTTTTATCACACCCATTAAGGTATAAATTAGCATGGGATCAAAACTGCGTAGTGGCGTATCTTTGCGTACAAATTGATGAACTTCACTGCCTAATGCATGAAGCACGCCGGCAATTTCACAAGCCACGTAGCCAGCGCCAACAACCGCAACACGCTTAGGTTGCTCTGCTAGATCAAAAAATCCATCGGATGTAATACCATATTCAGCACCTGGAATATTTGGGATAAACGGCACTCCACCAACAGCAATCAAAATATGGTCAGCAGTATATTGTTCCCCATTTACTTCAACTGTCTTTTGATCAATAAACTTGGCATAGCCTTTGATGACGTCCACTTTATTATTCATCAGCACGCGATCATAGGACTGATGTATTCTATCGATATACGCCGTTCGACTTTCAATTAGCTTTTGCCAGCTAAATTGGTTGATTGTGGTATCAAAACCATAGTCCGGGCCGTAATTTTTAATTGCTTCGGCAATTTGTGCGCCATACCACATTATTTTTTTAGGTACGCAACCTACATTAACACAAGTTCCGCCCAGCTCTTTAGCTTCGATGATCGCACATTTTTTGCCGTAAGATGCTGCTCGATTCGCTGAAGCAATACCTCCACTTCCGCCACCAATTGCAATATAATCATAGTGTTTTATAGTCATTTTTTATGCCTTGAAATTAAGATCACTAATTGTTAGCTTGCCATAAAATAGTATATAAAAAAAGTGATATTATGGTAATAGAACGATAGATTAAAACTATCAAAATTAATTAATTGATTATACTTATAAATTATTCCGCGACGAGCTCTTTTACGAATATATGACCCGTACCTTGAGGATCGAGTATGCTTTTTAACCAAGGTAAAATTTCTTGCATTTGCTGATGCAGTTTCCATGGTGGATTGACAACAATCATGCCTGAGGCGGTCATCCCTTTTTGGTTATTGTCAGGTCTTATTGCCAGCTCAATTTGTAAAATACGTTTAATGCCAGTATTAATAATGCCGTCAATCATCGCTTGAGTTTGCCTACGGTTAACTACTGGATACCAAATTAAATAGGTTCCGGTTGCAAAACGTTTATAACCCTCTTTTAGTTCATGCGGGATTTTTTGGTAGTCATCTTTTATTTCATAAGATGGATCGATTAAAATCAGCCCTCGGCGCGATTCTGGTGGTAGCTTTGATTTTAGTTGTAAAAAACCATCAGCTCGGCTAACTTGAGCTCGATGATCTTTATTAAACTCTTGCCTTAATAATGGGTAATCGGATGAGTGGATCTCGGTTAATAACAGTTTATCCTGCGGGCGTAATAGCTGCTTGGCAATTAAGGGGGAACCGGGATAATACTTTAATGTTTCACTACGATTGTAATATTTTAACACTGAAAGGTAAGGGGTGAGTGTTTCAGGGATCGGTTGTTGCTGCCACACTTTAGCTATTCCAGATAAGTACTCGCCAGTTTTAGTTGAGTGCTCGCCTTGTAATAAATAACGCCCAGCTCCTGAGTGCGTATCTAAATATAGAAAAGGTTTATCTTTTTGTTTTAGTGATTCAATACATAAGCTCAATACACAATGTTTTAATACATCGGCATGATTTCCTGCATGGTAACTGTGTCTATAACTTAACATTTTAGTCTCTATATAAATTAGATTTTTTTAGTATAGCTGAATTTATCAAAACCTAATGCGTTTAATTGCATTAAAATTTTGTGTAATATTTCGTATAAAGGTAATCATCAACTTAGTTCATTTTTAGTCGTAGAAGTGTACCACAATTTTTACAGTGATATTGCGTACGTTTACTTTGAATTTTTTGATGTCGAATATTGGTGAGTAAATGAGTTTGACAGTCGCAATGATAATGATGTCGGTTTTGTAATGAAGACTCGGGTAACGCGAAATTATGCGTTCTTTTCGCATCTAGCTGGAATACATTTTCCATAATGGCTTGCCACTCTTTGCCATGTGGTTTTACGCGACCAAACTTTTTATAGGTAATTAGGTGGGCAAGTTCATGGGGGATCACTTCAGCAATAAATTGTGTATCGTTTTCAAGTAGCATATTTATGTTGAGCTGAATTTGCCATGTTTGTAATAAGGCACAACCGGCAATGCTTCCCTTTTTTCGATAGATTAGTTCAGGCTCATCAAATACCATATTGAAGTATTGATTTGCGATCGATAAATAATGTCTTAAGCTCGTAATCGCATTATTATGAAGCTGGATAGGGACTCTTTTTTGATTCATAGGTAGTTATATTGTTATCGTTACGGCACGGATTGTACCGCAACGATTAAGTGCTATTTTAAATTAGCCGCATCGCGTAATAATTCAGCTCTATCAGTGTGTTCCCATGGGAAAATATCTCGCCCAAAATGACCATAAGTCGCTGTTTGCTGATAAATAGGCTTAATCAGATCTAGCATTTGTATTAACCCATAAGGTCTTAAATCAAAAAATTGCTTAACTAAGGTAATAATTTGGTGATGAGCAATTTTTTCTGTGCCAAATGTATTTAGGTAAATAGAGGTAGGTTCCGCAACGCCAATAGCATAAGATACTTGTAATTCACATTTATCAGCAAGGCCTGCTGCAACTATATTTTTAGCGACATATCTAGCCGCATAGGCAGCAGATCTATCTACTTTAGACGGATCTTTACCTGAAAATGCTCCCCCGCCGTGATGAGCAGCACCACCGTAAGTATCAACGATGATTTTTCGACCAGTTAAGCCACAATCGCCCATTGGTCCACCGATAACAAAACGGCCAGTTGGGTTAATAAAATATTTAGTACGAGCCGTTAACCACGCTGTTGGCAAGATAGGCTTAATTATCTCCTCCATTACGGCCTCTTTTAAGACTGATTGACTAATTTCTTCTGCGTGCTGAGTTGAAAGAACGACTGCATCGACGCCCTTAATTTGGTTGTCTTCATAAACTAATGTGATTTGGCTTTTAGCATCGGGCCGTAACCACGGTAATGTACCATTTTTCCTTACTTCAGCTTGTTTTTTCATTAATTCATGTGCGTAAGTAATTGCCGCTGGCATTAAGTTAGGCATTTCATTTGTCGCGTAGCCGAACATAATTCCTTGATCACCAGCACCTTGCTGCAATGGGTCTCCGCGGTCAACACCTTGATTAATGTCTGATGACTGTTTACCGATTGCATTAAGTACGGCGCAAGAATTGGCATCAAAGCCCATTTCTGAGCTGGTATAGCCTATATTTCTAATTGTTTGTCGTGTTAATTCTTCAATATCAACCCAAGCTGATGTCGTTATTTCCCCACCAACTAATGCCATGCCTGTTTTTACGTAGGTTTCGCAAGCAACGCGTGCTTTAGGATCTTGTTTTAAAATTGCATCAAGTACGGCGTCTGAAATTTGATCTGCAATTTTATCAGGATGACCTTCTGAAACTGATTCAGAAGTAAATAAAAACTCTGACATTGATATACCTTCTTTGTTCTAAGATTGCTATGTAAGCTGTATTGCTACTCTTTATTTAGCAGTTTGACCATCTAGATGGCTATTTTAATCAACAAATGGATAAAAAGCTAGTTGTTCACTAAGATAAATACTATTAGCTTAGCTTTAATTATTTAAATAGATTAAAGAATATTGCATTAAATAAAAATTATCTTAGCATATATATCATTTTATATTCCTTATAACATAGAGGCATAATGGATAACATTCCTAATATATTAGTATTTGACTCGGGTATAGGTGGGATATCCGTTTACAATGAAATCAGGCAAAAAATACCTAAGGCAAATTATATTTATATATTTGATAACCAAGCCTTTCCTTATGGTGATAAATCCAATGAGTTTTTAATAGAACGAGTAAAAGCCGTTATTAATAAAGCGATTTCAACATACGCAGTTGATATCGTTATTATTGCTTGCAATACAGCCAGTACAATTTGTTTACCAATACTTAGAACATCATTTTCTATGCCGATTGTTGGTGTTGTTCCTGCCATTAAGCCAGCAATAAAAATAACGAAGAATAAATGCATTGGTTTACTTGCTACAAAAGCCACTATCCAACGCGAATATATACATAACTTAATCCGCGATTTTGCGAGCGGTTATAAGATCGAATTATTAGGTTTATCAGAACTAGCATTAATGGCGGAACAAAAATTACAAGGCACGGCGGTTAACCTTGATGATTTAACTAAGTTAATGAAACCTTGGTTAGAATTAGCCGTTGTACCTGATACCATTGTTTTGGGTTGCACTCATTACCCTTTTATTCAACCAGAATTAGCTAAAGTATTTCCTGATGTAACGTTTATTGACTCTGGATATGCTATTGCTGCCCGGGTAGATAATTTATTAAAAGAAAGAAATCTTGTTAATAGTGGAGCTAAGTTCCAGATAACAAATAATTTACTTTGTAGTACACAATATAATGAGCAAACTCAAAAATTAATTGGAACGCTCCAAAAATTTAATCTTATTAATTATCAATTAATTAAAATTTGATATGTTTAAGTATTGTGCGGTCGTTCAAAGAAAATGGTTTTTTCTCTTGCTCAAAGCTAAAAGATCTCTATAATGCGCACCACTGATTCGTTGAAGCAAATACAAAACGAGTCGGGCAATATGATGAGAAAAACCAAATATAGTTAAGACAAATAAAAAACAAAAAATAGTCTTGACGAATAAGAAAGGTTAGCGTAGTATACGCAACCCTTGAGACAGCGAAAAGAAGCAAGCTGTCAGCTCTTTAAAAATTAAAAACAGACAATCTGTGTGGGCACTGTTAGGACAAAATATAAAAGTCTCCGGACTCAAAAATTAAGTCTTGATAGTGACACTAAAAGATTCATTTGAAATGAAATTATAGTCAGTAACTATTGAGCATCAAACTTTAAATTGAAGAGTTTGATCATGGCTCAGATTGAACGCTGGCGGCAGGCTTAACACATGCAAGTCGAACGGTAACAGAAGAGCTTGCTCTTGCTGACGAGTGGCGGACGGGTGAGTAAAGTATGGGGATCTGCCAAATGGAAGGGGACAACAGTTGGAAACGACTGCTAATACCGTATAATGTCGCGAGACCAAAGTGTGGGACTTTCGGGCCACATGCCATTTGATGAACCCATATGGGATTAGCTAGTAGGTAGGGTAAAGGCCTACCTAGGCGACGATCTCTAGCTGGTCTGAGAGGATGACCAGCCACACTGGAACTGAGACACGGTCCAGACTCCTACGGGAGGCAGCAGTGGGGAATATTGCACAATGGGGGAAACCCTGATGCAGCCATGCCGCGTGTATGAAGAAGGCCTTAGGGTTGTAAAGTACTTTCGGTAATGAGGAAGGTCAGTATTCTAACAGGATACTGAATTGACGTTAATTACAGAAGAAGCACCGGCTAACTCCGTGCCAGCAGCCGCGGTAATACGGAGGGTGCGAGCGTTAATCGGAATGACTGGGCGTAAAGGGCATGTAGGCGGATAATTAAGTTAGGTGTGAAAGCCCCGGGCTCAACCTGGGAATTGCACTTAAAACTGGTTGTCTAGAGTATTGTAGAGGAAGGTAGAATTCCACGTGTAGCGGTGAAATGCGTAGAGATGTGGAGGAATACCGGTGGCGAAGGCGGCCTTCTGGACAGATACTGACGCTGAGATGCGAAAGCGTGGGGAGCAAACAGGATTAGATACCCTGGTAGTCCACGCTGTAAACGATGTCGATTTGGAGTTTGGGGGCATGACCCTTGGGCTCCGGAGCTAACGCGTTAAATCGACCGCCTGGGGAGTACGGCCGCAAGGTTAAAACTCAAATGAATTGACGGGGGCCCGCACAAGCGGTGGAGCATGTGGTTTAATTCGATGCAACGCGAAGAACCTTACCTGGTCTTGACATCCATAGAATTTTGTAGAGATACGAGAGTGCCTTCGGGAGCTATGAGACAGGTGCTGCATGGCTGTCGTCAGCTCGTGTTGTGAAATGTTGGGTTAAGTCCCGCAACGAGCGCAACCCTTATCCTTTGTTGCCAGCACGTAGAGGTGGGAACTCAAAGGAGACTGCCGTTGATAAAGCGGAGGAAGGTGGGGACGACGTCAAGTCATCATGGCCCTTACGACCAGGGCTACACACGTGCTACAATGGCGTATACAAAGGGATGCGAAGGTGCGAACTGGAGCGGACCTCACAAAGTACGTCTAAGTCCGGATTGGAGTCTGCAACTCGACTCCATGAAGTCGGAATCGCTAGTAATCGTGAATCAGAATGTCACGGTGAATACGTTCCCGGGCCTTGTACACACCGCCCGTCACACCATGGGAGTGGGTTGCACCAGAAGTAGATAGCTTAACCTTCGGGAGGGCGTTTACCACGGTGTGGTTCATGACTGGGGTGAAGTCGTAACAAGGTAACCGTAGGGGAACCTGCGGTTGGATCACCTCCTTACGAAGTGCCTAACAGTGTTCACATAGATTGTTTGTTTGAAAGAAGTAAATCGCTTACGTCCCCTTCGTCTAGAGGCCTAGGACATCGCCCTTTCACGGCGGTAACAGGGGTTCGAATCCCCTAGGGGACGCCATTTTAAGACGGGCGGTTTATATCCTTTTATTTTTGTATTCATGATAATGTGAATAGAAGAATAATGCTCTTTAACAATATGGAACAAGCTGAAAGAAACGAGTTCTCGTTTTATGGTGATGAAGTTTGGGTGAAAGTCCAGATGGAATGACGATAAGATAGAGAAAAAGCGAAATTGAGAAAACCAAGACAACTGTAGGTTGTAAGGTTAAGAAATTAAGCGTACACGGTGGATGCCTAGGCAATCAGAGGCGAAGAAGGACGTGTTAATCTGCGAAAAGCGACGGTAAGCTGGTAATAAGCGTTATAACCGTCGATGTCCGAATGGGGAAACCCAGTATAGGTAACTATACTATCCTTAACTGAATAAAATAGGTTAGGGAGGCAAACCGAGGGAACTGAAACATCTCAGTACCTCGAGGAAAAGAAATCAACCGAGATTCCCAAAGTAGCGGCGAGCGAAATGGGAGGAGCCCAAAGCGGGTAGCATAGTGTGTAAGTGGAAGTATCTGGAAAGGTACACGATAGAGGGTGATAGTCCCGTACACGAATACGCATTATGTGGAAGCTTGACGAGTAGGGCGGGACACGTGTTATCCTGTCTGAATATGGGGGGACCATCCTCCAAGGCTAAATACTCCTGATTGACCGATAGTGAACTAGTACCGTGAGGGAAAGGCGAAAAGAACCCCGGCGAGGGGAGTGAAATAGAACCTGAAACCGTGTACGTACAATCAGTGGGAGCATCATTAATGGTGTGACTGCGTACCTTTTGTATAATGGGTCAGCGACTTATATTCTGTAGCGAGGTTAACCGAATAGGGGAGCCGTAGGGAAACCGAGTCTTAACTGGGCGAATGAGTTGCAGGGTATAGACCCGAAACCCGGTGATCTAGCCATGGGCAGGTTGAAGGTTGGGTAACACTAACTGGAGGACCGAACCGACTAATGTTGAAAAATTAGCGGATGACCTGTGGCTGGGGGTGAAAGGCCAATCAAACCGGGAGATAGCTGGTTCTCCCCGAAAGCTATTTAGGTAGCGCCTCATGTATAACTGTTGGGGGTAGAGCACTGTTTCGGCTAGGGGGCCATCCCGGCTTACCAACCCGATGCAAACTCCGAATACCGACAAGTTGAGCATGGGAGACACACGGCGGGTGCTAACGTTCGTCGTGAAGAGGGAAACAACCCAGACCGCCAGCTAAGGTCCCAAAGTCATAGTTAAGTGGGAAACGAAGTGGGAAGGCTTAGACAGCTAGGATGTTGGCTTAGAAGCAGCCATCATTTAAAGAAAGCGTAATAGCTCACTAGTCGAGTCGGCCTGCGCGGAAGATGTAACGGGGCTAAAACTATGCACCGAAGCTGCGGCAGTGTGTGAATAACATATTGGGTAGGGGAGCGTTCTGTAAGCCGTAGAAGGTGAACTGTGAGGTTTGCTGGAGGTATCAGAAGTGCGAATGCTGACATAAGTAACGATAATGCGGGTGAAAAGCCCGCACGCCGGAAGACCAAGGGTTCCTGTCCAACGTTAATCGGGGCAGGGTGAGTCGACCCCTAAGGCGAGGCAGAGATGCGTAGCTAATGGGAAACGGGTTAATATTCCCGTACTGAATGTGACTGCGATGGGGTGACGGAGAAGGCTAGGTTTACCGGGATAGGTCCGCAAGGAGCCCGGGTTAAGCATGTAGGGGTGTGATTAGGCAAATCCGGTCACTGTAACTCTGAGATGTGATGACGAGGCACTAAGGTGCTGAAGTAATTGATGCCCTGCTTCCAGGAAAAGCCTCTAAGCTTCAGGTCATATTTAATCGTACCCGAAACCGACACAGGTGGTCAGGTAGAGAATACTCAGGCGCTTGAGAGAACTCGGGTGAAGGAACTAGGCAAAATGGTGCCGTAACTTCGGGAGAAGGCACGCTGATGGTAATTGAAGTCCGTAGCGGATGGAGGTGAAGTCAGTCGAAGATACCAGCTGGCTGCAACTGTTTAATAAAAACACAGCACTGTGCAAACACGAAAGTGGACGTATACGGTGTGACGCCTGCCCGGTGCTGGAAGGTTAATTGATGGGGTTATCCGTAAGGAGAAGCTCTTGATCGAAGCCCCAGTAAACGGCGGCCGTAACTATAACGGTCCTAAGGTAGCGAAATTCCTTGTCGGGTAAGTTCCGACCTGCACGAATGGCGTAATGATGGCCAGGCTGTCTCCACCCGAGACTCAGTGAAATTGAATTTGCCGTGAAGATGCGGTGTACCCGTGGCAAGACGGAAAGACCCCGTGAACCTTTACTATAGCTTGACAGTGAACATTGAGCCTTAATGTGTAGGATAGGTGGGAGACGAAGAAGTGTGGACGCTAGTTTGCATGGAGTCGACCTTGAAATACCACCCTTTAATGTTTGATGTTCTAACGTAGGGCCCTGAATCGGGTCTACGGACACTGTCTGGTGGGTAGTTTGACTGGGGCGGTCTCCTCCCAAAGAGTAACGGAGGAGCACGAAGGTTAGCTAATCCTGGTCGGACATCAGGAGGTTAGTGCAATGGCATAAGCTAGCTTGACTGCGAGAGTGACGGCTCGAGCAGGTACGAAAGTAGGTCATAGTGATCCGGTGGTTCTGAATGGAAGGGCCATCGCTCAACGGATAAAAGGTACTCCGGGGATAACAGGCTGATACCGCCCAAGAGTTCATATCGACGGCGGTGTTTGGCACCTCGATGTCGGCTCATCACATCCTGGGGCTGAAGTAGGTCCCAAGGGTACGGCTGTTCGCCGTTTAAAGTGGTACGCGAGCTGGGTTTAGAACGTCGTGAGACAGTTCGGTCCCTATCTGCCATGGGCGTAGGAGGATTGAGGGGGTTTGCTTCTAGTACGAGAGGACCGAAGTGAACGCACCGCTGGTGTTCGGGTTGTGATGCCAATTGCATTGCCCGGTAGCTACGTGCGGAATAGATAAGTGCTGAAAGCATCTAAGCACGAAACTAGCCCCGAGATGAGTCCTCCCAGAGTTTACTCTGTAAGGTCCGTTTGAGACTAAGACGTAGATAGGTCAGGTGTGTAAGTGTAGTGATACATTGAGCTAACTGATACTAATGAACCGAGAGTCTTAACCTTACAACTTAGAGTTGTTTTGAATCTCAATGAAAAATTTGGCTTGAGTCTATATTGATGGATGGTATGTTTATTTGCTGAGGATTGGTAGCGGTTTAGGTTACTGATGGGAAGTAGATAGTTTATATAGTCTAAGAGAAAACGAGTTATGTCTGGCGGCAATGTTGCGGTGGTCCCACCTGATCCATGCCGAACTCAGAAGTGAAACGCCGTGAAGCCGATGGTAGTGTGGGGGTTACCCCATGTGAGAGTAGGTCACCGCCAGACTTTTAATGTTAAAAAAATAAATAGCAATATTTATTTAGGATATATTTCCTACCTTATTCGGTGGAGCGGTAGTTCAGTTGGTTAGAATACCTGCCTGTCACGCAGGGGGTCGCGGGTTCGAGCCCCGTCCGTTCCGCCAATCTTTATTTAGGGGCGTAGTTCAATTGGTAGAGCACCGGTCTCCAAAACCGGGTGTTGGGAGTTCGAGCCTCTCCGCCCCTGCCAATATCCCTTAATAGTATTATTTTTAACCAATCAAACTATAAAACAATCCTAAATCAAAAATTTCTGTTTACAGAAATCTGCACTTAACTATAATCCGCAAATCGTTATATTAAATTTAGTTATAAGGGATCAAAAATGGCTGAAAGCTTTTTTTCACAACAACGTTTCTTCGATAATAAAAATTATCCTAGAGGTTTTTCTCGCCACGGTGATTTTACGATTAAAGAGTCGCTACTTTTGGAAAAATACGGTACTGCATTTAAAGAATTAGATAATGAGATTCGTAAGCCATCAACTGCTGAAGAAAAATCATTTGTTTCTGTTTGCCGTGGCAAAAAAGAAGCATCTAATGAATATGAGAAAATTTGGTTAAAGTACCTTAATTGTGTTAATAAAGCTAAGAAATTTCACACATTGTCTGGCGGGAAACCGCAAGTAGATGTTACTGATGATTTTATTGATAACGATGATTAACGGTTAACCTATATTTTTATGCAGTTGTATTAGTAATTTATCCATGGAACGATAACTTAATGCTTCGGTCAAATGTTTTCGTTCTATGTCAGCCTTTCCCTCCAAATCAGCTATTGTTCTGGCTACTTTTAGTATTCTATGCCATGCCCTTATTGATAATCCTAATTTTATGAGAGCTTGTTCTAGAAATATGTGATCTTCCTTACTTAACTCACAATATTTACTTATTTCTTGTGGAGAAAGAGCACTATTAATTTTACCTCCTCGCTTAATTTGCTTATCTCTTGCTATCATTACTCGTTTTTTCACCTCAGTGCTTGTTTCACCTTGAGTCTCATTATGCATTAAGGTTCCTTTCGGCAGCAAAGGAACTTCAATAGAAAGGTCGAATCTATCTAAAAATGGTCCGGATAAACGGTTAAGGTATCGGATCGTTTGTTGTGGAGTGGTCCGATTATGTATACCTTGATAATGTCCAGTAGGACTTGGATTCATTGCCGCAATTAACTGAACTTTTGCTGGAAAACTAATTTTAGCATTAGCTCTAGAAATAATGATTTCTCCTGATTCAAGAGGTTCTCTAAGTGCATCTAGTACTTTACGATTAAATTCAGGCAACTCGTCTAAAAAAAGAATGCCATTATGTGCAAGTGATATTTCGCCAGGCCTAGGAATTGAACCACCTCCAACTAATGCCGCGCAAGATGCGCTATGGTGTGGGGCTCTAAACGGACGTTTTCGCCAATTAGTCATAAGACTATATTGATTAGATAGACTTGCTATTGCTGATGTTTCTAATGATTCTTGGTCATTCAAGTGTGGCAGTAAATCAACTAATCTACTTGCTAACATTGTTTTCCCAGTTCCAGGAGGACCTATTAATAATAGATTATGTCCACCACTTGCGGCTATTTCTAACGCTCGTTTTGCATGATGCTGACCGATAACATCTTGTAAATCATTTGTACATAATTCATTTTCTAAAGGAATAAGGTAGTCAACGCCTGGTAATGTTGACTCTTCCGAAAAATGTTGGTAGAGCTCGACTAAGTTATTGCAAACTAACGTATTACTATGATTTATTAAGGCAATTTCAGTGCTATTTTCTGTTGATAGTATTAAAATTCTTGAATTATTTTGCGCTGAAATTGCAGCTGGAATGGCTCCTTTTATTGCTCTTATTTCGCCGGAGAGTGATAATTCGCCCAAAAACTCATATTGATGAAGAGTATCTGTTTTGATTTGTTCTGTAGCAGCTAATATCGCAATTGCAATAGGTAAGTCAAAACGGCTACCTTCTTTAGGTAAATCAGCAGGAGAAAGGTTGATAGTGATCTTTTTAGATGGAAAACTAAAACCACTATTAATTAAAGCGCTTCTGACTCGATCTTTTGCCTCTTTTACCGAGGTCTCCGGTAATCCTACTAATGTAAAACTTGGCATACCGTTACTAATATGCACTTCTACATCAATTTTTGGTGCTTGTATTCCAATGCAAGCCCGAGTATAAATAGTAAAAAGAGACATATAGATTAAAATTAAATTTTCTTGGTTTTAGAATAGAAACAATTTATAGGAAAATTTACTTTATATTTCTTTAATTATGTTTTGTTAGATATAGCTCTCATTTAGGCATTTTATTTTTGTGCTAAATAAAAACAGTGCTGATTGCGATCACGTAATAGTTAGCCAATATATATTTTTCCTATCTTTGATAATAATGATGAGAACATAAATAGTGCAGCGTTGACAATAACAACCGATGGACCTGTTGGTGTATCATAATAAGCGGAAAATATAAGTCCCCCTACTACTGAAATAATTCCAAATAAAATGGCTAACAGTGCCATTTTTTCAGGTGTCTTAGCGTAAAATCGTGCTGTTGCTGCAGGTATAATAAGTAAAGATGTAATAATCAAAGCACCGACAAACTTCATCGATAAACCAATTGTTAGTGCTAATATTAATGTTAATATTAATTTAGTCTTAACAACGTTAATCCCATAACTAAATGCCAGTTCTTCATTTATTGTGACGAAAAGAAATTTGTTCCAATAACAGAGCAAAATGATAGCAACAACAGCAATACCGCTAATAATAAAATATACATCAGTAAATGTAATAGATAATAAGTCGCCAAATAGATACCCCATTAAATCAACTCGAATATTTTTCATTAAGCTAATTACGATAACACCAAGTGATAAAGAACTATGGGCTAAAATACCTAATAGGGTATCAATAGCTAGTTTTTGTTGGGACTCGAGATAGACAAGGGCAATAGCTAAGAAGATTGTTAAAAATATGACCGCATAAAAGGGATTGATATTTAATAAAAAACCAAAAGCAATACCTAATAAGGCGGCATGTGATAAAGTGTCACCAAAATAAGACATTTTACGCCAAACGACAAATGAGCCAAGTGGGCCGGTAATAAAAGATAATGCTATCCCAACAATTAAAGGCGGTAACAATAATTCAAGCATTATAGGTCTCTCCAAATTTTGGTAAATTAATTCGACCTTGGTAATGGTGTTGGTGAGAGTGTTGATAAATATGGTGATGTTTATATATTGCGAGTTGATTTGCCGCACTACGTCCGAATAAGGCAATAAATTCAGGATCATTCGATACAAGTGCAGGACTACCAACGCAGCAAATATGTCTATTTAGACAAATAACTTCATCTGTTTTAGCCATAACAAGATGTAAATCGTGTGATACCATCAGCACGGCACAATTAAATTCATTTTTGGCATTTGCTATTAAATTGTATAGCGAGATCTGACCATTCACATCAACCCCTTGAGTTGGTTCATCTAAAATTAATAACTCAGGTTTTTTGATTAATGCTTGGGCTAAAAGTACTCGTTGCATCTCCCCGCCAGATAATTGATGCATTGTTTTATTAATTAAATTTGAGCCATTAACTCGATGTAGTATATTTTCAATATCGTTATGATTAATCTTTTTATTTAATTGAATAAATCGCTTAACTGTGAGCGGAAGAGTTGAGTCTAATTTTAATTTTTGCGGGACATAGCCAATAGTGAGATTTGGTTTCCTCGTTATTGTTCCTTTAGTTGGTCGCAATAAACCTAATACTAGCTTAACTAATGTTGATTTGCCTGCACCATTTGGGCCTAATAACGTAATAATTTTTCCCATTTCAATGGAGAATGAAATGTTCTCAAGTACTTTTTGATGATTAAATTCAACTGCAATATTTTTAATAGAAACGAGCGATTGCATGATATTTTAAAGTTCTTGTGTTAATTATTGTTACATTATAACATAACCTTTATTTTTTACATAAGGTATTATATATGTTCAAATACAATTTCATAAAAAAAATTATTTTATTTTTATTTATCATTCCCTTGCCTATCAGTTTAGTGCAGGCTAAGGTTATTACTTCCGTTAAGCCATTAGGTTTTATTACAGCAGCCATTGCTAATGGTGTTACTGATACTGAAATTTTATTACCTGATGGTGCATCACCTCATACTTATTCATTAAAGCCATCAGATCTAGCCAAAATAAAATCAGCGGATCTTATTATTTGGATTGGTGATGACATGGAAGTTTTTCTGCCTAGTTTTTTAAAAAGTATTGAGAAGACAAAACAATTGGAATTAACTGATAATCCTAATATTGTAGCCCTACTTCGTGCAGGGCACTCTAATGAAGAAGATAGTGATGTTCATGCTCATTCTAGCCATGAACACCATCATGGGCAATTTGATATGCATATTTGGTTATCGCCTAAAATTGCAGAGATCGCCGCTCAGATTATTCATGATAAATTAGCTATCATTTATCCTGATAAATTAGATTTATTAGATCAAAATTTAAATAAATTTATCAATAAGTTGAAAGAAACAGAACAAATTATTGCAAAAAAACTAAATAACGTACAAAATAGGGGGTATTTTGTTTTTCATGATGGTTATGGATATTTTGAAACAGAGTTTAATCTAAATCATCTCGGAAGTTTTACCATCAATCCTGCTATTCAGCCAGGGGTAAAAAAAATCTATGAAATTCAACGTGAATTAAGCCATAAAAATGCAGTTTGTTTATTTAGAGAGCCTCAATTTAGTCCAGCAATTATTAATAAGCTAGTTGACGGTACCAATATAAATGTCGGTGAGATTGATCCACTTGGTATGGATATTGAGCTATCTGAAGATGCATACTGTAAATTTTTATTAAAAATAACACAACAATTTCTAAGTTGTTTAGAATAGGCTAAAATTTTTTAATGAGAAAAAGGTTATTTTGAGTGCAGCAGACTGATCCATCTACTATTGCGGGTAATGGAATTAAAATCCCTCACATTCCAGCAGTAGGTGCTTTAATTCTTACTATTTTATTTTTTGTATTGTGGCGCCCCCTCAATCCAGATCGTACAATATATATTCCGCTTACTGAACAAGTACAAACAACGGTGCTTGAAAATGAGCATTTACCTGCCGTTGTAGGTAATGCATCAATTGAGATTGTTGATGGCAGAAAATCTCTACAGTCTCAAGTAATTGAATCGTTGGATCAACCGAAACCAGAAGATGATGTCGTTAAAGATGAGATTGATAATGCAATTGCGCAGGATGGTAATCTGGTCCAATACACAGTGGGGCGCGGTGACTCTCTGTACGGTATTATGGCTCAATACGGCGTCAATCGGGCTGATATCTATTTGTTAACCAAAGAATATAAGCAGCTAGCTAATTTGCGTATTGGCCAACAGATCAGTTGGACAACGGATCGTGAGCATAATCTAAAAACCTTTAACTGGATTATCTCTAACAATAATATTCGAATCTATGAACGTAATGGGGATGATTTTACTGAGCGAACAGAAACTCGCGAAGGTATTTGGCAACCATTTAGCATTAGCGGTAATATTGATTCGAATTTTGTGATTGATGCAAAGAATTCTGGACTAACAAGTAGTGAAATTGCAACAATTACCAAGGCGCTACAATGGCAACTTGATTTCAGGCGTTTAAAAAAAGGCGATAAATTTTCGGTACTACTGTCTAGAGAGATGCTAGATAATATTCATGAAAATAGCCAATTATTAGCCGTTAGAATCCAAAATGGTAGTAAAGACTATTACGCCATTCTTGCCGAAGATGGTGCTTACTATGATATCAACGGTGATAGCCTATCTCAAAGTTTCTTACGTTATCCGTTAGACAAGCAAGCTCGTATCTCTTCGCCTTTTAACCCAAGACGACTACACCCAGTCACAAAAAAAATAGCACCTCATAATGGTGTCGATTTTGCCGTTTCACGAGGAACACCAGTCTTATCTGTCGGGGAAGGGGAGGTTGTTATTGCTAAATATAGTGGATCCGCAGGTAATTTTATAGCTATTCGTCATGGTCGACAATACACCACCAAATATATGCATTTAGATAAGATTTTGGTTAAACCAGGCCAGCAAGTTAAAAAAGGTGATAAAATTGGCTTATCAGGCAATACGGGTCGATCGACAGGCCCTCATTTACATTATGAACTACATATTAATGGTCAAGTGGTTAATCCATTAACCGCGAATTTACCTGTATCATCAGGATTGACGGGCAAATCTAAGACGACATTTTTAGAACAGCTCAAAGATATTAAACCTAAGCTAGCATTTTCAGTAACGCAAAAAAGCTAGATACGACTAGTCCAGCATAATTGGAACTGGTTGATGTAGCGTGATCTCAGTAGTTGAAATATTAGTGTTATAACACAATATTTCAACTCCACTTTTTACTGCATCTTTTAATAATTGACCATATAGAGGATCAATGTGTGTTGCGGGTGAAAAATATTTGATACCAGAATGAAGTACTAAAAAAAATATCACTGCTCTCTTACCTTCGCTGACCATTAGTTTTAATTCACGTAAATGTTTCTGCCCACGCGCGGTCACCGCATCAGGAAAATAGCCAAACTGATTGCTGCTATCAAATAATGTTGTCGACTTTACTTCGACATAACACATATTGCTTTGGTTGTTTTGTAATAGCAAATCTATGCGACTATTTTCAGTGCCATATTTGACTTCAGAAAGTAGTTGCTCATATGGTATGAATTCTTTAATTTGTTGTCGAAAAAATGCTTCTTTTACAATCAGATTGGCTTTGCTAGTGTTTACACAAATGTGGTCGTTATCTTTAGTGTATGTTAGTTCCCAACTATAAGGCAATTTTCGCTTAGGATTTGTTGATCTTGAATACCATACTGTATCACCCGCTGTTGCGCAACCAGTCATCGCGCCAGTATTGGCACAATGGATTGTGATAATTTTATTATTAGGTAATAAGACATCCGCCAAGAAGCGTTTATAACGTCTGATCAATGTTCCAGATTGGAGCGGTGATTGAAAAAACATACCAATACTCAAAATGCTAATAATTTGTGCTATTATACACCACTAGACAGAGTTGTGTATGGAATGAAATAGTATTGGCTAAGAACGCTAAACAAACAAAAAATAAAATAAAGAAAGTTAGTTTGAGAAAACGATTGTGTTTTTTATTACTAAAAATTTTTTTTGTAATCATTGCAATAACCGTCGTGTATTGTATTTACTTAGATCAACAAATTCGAGAGCGCATTGATGGTAATGTTTGGGAACTTCCGGCTGCCGTTTATGGGCAAATTATTGAATTGGAGCCTGGTGAGAATATAAGTAAAGATGAAATATCATCGATTCTTAACGGCGTGCAATATCGACAGGTTTTAGTCGCGACAAGACCTGGTGAGTTTGTTGTGAATAGTGATAATATTGAAATATATAGAAGACCATTTAATTTTCCAGATGCTCAAGAGCCTGCCTTTCGAGCCAAAATAACATTTAATCAACATCGTATTTATCAAATAACCAATATTGAAACGGGGCGAAATTTTGGATTGCTACGTATTGACCCCAAATTAATTACGATGATTCACTCACCAAACAATGAACAACGCCTATTTGTGCCATTAAAAGACTTTCCCGATTCATTGATACAAACGTTAATCGCAACAGAAGATAAACGCTTCTATCAACATGATGGCATTAGTGTTTATTCTATTCTCCGAGCTATTTATTCTAATTTAATTTCAGGCCGTACAGTACAAGGTGGCAGTACTTTGACCCAACAATTGGTTAAAAATTTATTTTTAACCAACGAGCGATCGTATTTACGTAAAATTCGTGAAGCCTACATGGCAATTATTTTAGACTCCCGCTATAGCAAGGAACGAATTCTCGAGCTCTATCTCAACGAGGTTTATTTAGGTCAAAATGCAGATCAGGAGATTCATGGTTTTCCATTAGCAAGTCTATATTATTTTGGTCGGCCAGTTAATGAGCTAACTCTTGATCAGCAAGCATTATTAGTTGGAATGGTCAAAGGTGCTTCAGTTTATAACCCGTGGACGAGACCTAATAACACGTTAGAGAGGCGCAATATTGTACTAAAGCTTATAAAAGAGCAGGGAATTATTGATGATGAACTATACGAGTTACTAATACAACGCCCATTATCGGTATTACCTAAAGGAGGGGTCATCTCTCCTCAGCCTGCTTTTATGCAACTCGTTAGACAAGCATTGAGAGAACAGCTCGGAGAGCAAGCGAATTATTTATCAGGTATGAAGATTTTTACGACTTTTGATCCCGTGACACAAAATGCAGCAGAAAACGCGGTCATAGAGGAAATAGAGCGTTTAAAAGGATTAACTAAAAAAACTGATTTGCAAGCTGCAGTGACGATTATCGATAGAAAAACGGGAGAAGTTAGAGCATTAATTGGTAGCGCAGAACCCCACTATGCTGGCTTTAATCGCGCTTTATATGGGCGGCGGCCAATTGGCTCGCTAGCTAAACCTCCTACCTATTTAACTGCCTTAAGCCAGCCAGAGCGCTACCAGCTTAATACATGGCTTGATGATAAACCACTAACAATTAAAATGGACAGTCGAACGGTTTGGCAACCTCAAAACTTTGATAAACAATACCGAAATAGAGTGATGCTAGTTGATGCATTAGCCAAATCTCTCAATATTCCATCGGTTAATTTAGGTATGGAGGTAGGGCTTAAGGCGACAGAAAAAACATTGCTATCTCTAAGTGTGCCTAAAGGGGAAATCAAATCATTACCTTCACGGTTTTTAGGCACACTCGAGTTGACACCACTAGAAACCGCACAGATGTATCAAATAATCGGTAATACAGGCAAAAAATCGACATTGAGTGCTTTGAGATATGTGCTATCAGATAAGAGCCAACTAATTTATCAAAGCTACCCTAATTCACAACAAATTGTCTCCGCTCAAGCAAGTTATTTAACAACATTTGCGATGCAACAGGTTGTCAATTATGGTACGGCAAGGGCATTAAATCATCGCTATGATAATGCTCATCTCGCGGCCAAAACTGGGACAACTAACGATTTAAAAGATAGCTGGTTTGTCGGAATCGATGGTAAAGATGTGACTGTCATTTGGGTTGGTCTTGATGATCATAAGCCGATGTCACTTACTGGCTCATCTGGTGCACTAAAGATTTACCAAATGTATTTGTCACAATATGCCCCCCAACCATTAGTTCAGACTAAACCATCAAATATTAGTATGGTTGAAATTGATGCCCAAGGGAATTGGCTATGTAATGGCATTGGCGTGAGAGCTTTGCCTGCATGGACAGTTGATAAAGCCTTACTTTGCGCAGGATTTAACCAAGTGCCTCGAGAGCAAACAAAAGAGAATGATGCCCCAAATTGGTTAAAAGAGATGTTTAGTTTGGATTAATATTTTTTATTGTAATATCTATTATGACGAAAAATTAATGATTACTAGCAAGCAATTTTATTCGTTGAATTATATTATATAGCCCTAACTGCCTTGATTGGCTTAATTCGTCAATAATTTTGAACGCTTTAAGCTCAAATAAAAAATCTGTTTGCGCTATTTGTTCAGCAGTTTTATTATTAGCCAAAATAATAATTATTGCTAATAAACCTTTGACAATACGACCTTCGCTATCACCCGTAAATGTTAGTATTTGCTTACTATTTTTTTTGTAAGTGAGCCAAACTTTATTTTCACACCCTTCAATTTGGTTGCTAATAATGCGCTGTTCTTCAGGGAAATTTGGTAGTACTTTCGCTAATTGAATGATGTGACGATAACGATCTTGCCAGTTAGAAAGCTGATCAAAAATTATCCTCAGCTCGGTTGAATTTAATTCCATATTATCACTCAAATGTTTATTTTAAAATCTGTACCGCAGCATGTAATGCATTAACTAATCTATCAGCATCATCATGGCTATTATAAGGCATAAATGAGGCTCTAAGTACCCCCTTACAGTTTAAGGCTTGGATTAGTGGTTTTGCACACAATTCGCCACTGCGAATGGCAATATTTTGTTCAGCGAGTAAAATCGCGAGGTCATCATGATAGATTGTATCTGACGAAAATGTTAATAATGAGCTATTTTCAACACTATGAATTGTTATTTCAGGTAGTGAATTTAACTTCGATTTGGCATAATCGACTAAATTGCATGTGTATATTTCAGCACTTACCCAATCAAATGAGCTCAGCCAAGTTAGTGTTGCATAAAAACCAATAACCGCTGCAATATTTGCTGTGCCAGCTTCAAATTTGTAAGGTAAGGGGGCCGCTTTAAAATCATTAAATGAGGTGGTTTGTAACATTTTTCCGCCTCCTTGCCAACAATCCATTTTAGTCAGCAAGTTTGATTTACCATACAAAATACCGAGACCCGTAGGTCCATATAATTTATGGGTAGAAAAAGCATAAAAATCAATATCAAGCTTTTGCACATCAAGACGATGATGCGCAATCCCTTGTGCGCCATCAACGACAATGATGGCATTATTCAGGTGAGCAAGTTTACTTATTGCTGCAATATCTGGTTGCTGTCCTGTTACATTGGACATTTGGGTTACTGTAATAAGGCGCGTTTTGTCAGTGATGAGTGATGACAAACGATCTACTGATAATTGCCCATCAGCTTCAATTGGCCATTTAATTACTTTCGCGCCAATTTGTTTGCTGACTTGTAACCAAGGAATTAAATTACTGTGGTGCTCAAGCTCACTGACAATAATTTCATCCTCCGCTTTTAAGAGAGCTTTGGCATAACTCTGAGCAACTAAATTGATCGATTCTGTTGCACCTTTCGTCCATATAATCTCGTGGCTATCTTTGGCATTGATTAATTGGCGGGTAAGGGTTCTCGCTTGCTCAAATTGTTCGGTTAATGCGATCGACTGTGAGTGCTTACTTCTTAAAATTGTTGCGGTGCTATTGGTGTAATAATTGCTTGTCGCATCAATCATCGGTTTTGGTTTTAGCGATGTTGATGCTGAATCAAGATAGGTGTTATCTGATTTTAGTGCAGGGAACTGGGCTTTAAATGTAGCAAAATTAAATTCCATTATGTTAGTTCAAGCCCTGCGATACCATTCCAATAGCCATTACAATCGCGACTATTGATGGTCGTTAATGGTGCCTTGCCTTGTTGATTGGCTTTAAATTGTTTAACTACATCAAGTGTTTCTAGGCCTAAAGGAGATATGCGAACAATATCGACTAACCCATTCATCTCATTGAGGTTATTACCTAAGTTGTAGCAGTAACCACTTTGAGTCTGGATACCATTAAGGACAAATACCTTTTGCTGCTCTTGTGAAAATACTTCACGGCCGACTGGGTATTTTATGCAACATGTTTCACACTTATCTTTAGGCTTATCTTCTGAGCGCGCAGTAAAGCAACGCGCTGAATATGCTAGAGGTAAATAGCCGTAACTAAATACTTCGACTTCAAATTTTCGTTCAATTTTGAGCTCATCAAATTGAGTTAATACATTAACTAGCCAATCTTTCGATAACTCAACTGGCATACACCAACGAATCATGCCCTGTTTTTGCAATAGTTTTAAAGTATAAGCATTGTAACAATTTATGGCAGGTCCAACCACAAAAGGTAGATGGTACTCTTGCGCTAAATTAATTGCGGCAAGGTCATTTGCTTCAACCAAAAAATCGCCATTATTAACTAATTGGCGCATTTCATTTATTTCAGAAGGTGCTTCAAGTAGCGCAAGAGTTGACAGTATGACTTGCTTTCCTGACTTTGCGACTTCTTTGGCTAAAGCTAGCCAGTCCGCAACTTTCATTTCGCGTCGTTTTGTACAGACGGTTTCTCCCATATAAATAATATCTGCATCACTTTGCGTGGCTGCCTGATAAAATTTTTCAGTTTCAGTTTTAGGCCAATAATACAACATGGGACCTAGGGCATATTTCATAGCATATTCCTAAACTTGCTCAGATTTTATGATGGATAAATTACTGCCATTTACGGTGGTAAGCACCAAGCGTGGTTTGACTTCCTTCCGATACAGATCCCAACGTATCCATCCACTGTTTTTGGGCTTGGTAAGCGTTAGGGTTTGCAAGGTAGCTATCAATAGCTTGTCGCCAAACCTTTGTTACTTGTGCTACGTAAGCAGGGCTACGCTGCCGTCCTTCAATTTTTACTGATGCTATATTGGCGGCAAATAACTCAGGTAATAATTCTAATGTATTTAAACTTGTTGGCTCTTCGATTGGATGATAGAGTGTGTTATCAACAAAATAGCGGCCTTTACATAACGTCGGGTAGCCCGCATTTTCGCCTTTTTTATGACAATCGATAAGTACATTATTTAGTCTTGACTCAAGCCCTTTTTCTGTTTCTTCCCAACGAACAAATTTTGCTGGAGAGCATGCTCCAACCGTATTCGGTGATTCACCTGTTAAATATGACGATAGATAACATCGCCCTTCAGCCATAATACATAAACTACCAAAGGCAAAGACTTCGAGCGGGATAGGTGAAACTTGAGAAAGTTGTTTGACCTGATGCATCGATAATACTCGAGGTAATACAATTCGATGAGGCTTAAAGTTGTTATGATAAAATTTAATAGACTCTATATTTGTTGATGATGCTTGCACCGATACATGGCGTTCGATGTGAGAATATTTTTCAGCAGCATAATCAAGCATAGCGAGATCGGCAATAATTAATGCATCAGCACCAATCTTAGCCGCCATGTCGACTGCATTTTGCCAGCGAACGAAGTTATCGGGATGAGCAAAAGTATTAATAGCAATATGCAGTTTTTTACCTTTGCTATGAACATAGTCAGCAGCTTCATATAAACGCTGTTCATTAAAGTTAAGTCCGGCAAAGTGGCGGGCATTAGTATCGTCTTTTAGGCCGATATAGACTGCATCAGCACCATTATCAATAGCTGTTTTTAAGGCTGGTAGCGAGCCAGCAGGGCATAATAATTCCATAATTTTTTACCTAAAAAATATTACGCAACTATTATGCAGTAAATTATAAACCATTGCGAATATTAAATGATCTAGCTATTGCAGAGATAAAAATAATCTATTGAAAAAAATTTGCGACACATCTCGTTAAATATACCAAAGCTTATGACAAATAGGTTGGACAACGATAAGTTAATAATAAACTTTATTTAATGGTTAATATTTCAATGGCTAAATCAAAAGTAACATTAACAAAAATAGCTCAGCACGCTGGGGTCTCAATAACATCTGTATCAAGGGTCGTTCACTCCCCTCATTTAACTTCTCGGCATACACAAGAACGCGTTAACCAATCAATCGAAGCATTAGGCTTTAATGCTTCGATATTAAAACCATATAGCCCGCTTAGCCTGAGTAAAAAAATACTTATTATTGATAATCAATTGATTACGGATAGTTTAATTAATAAGGGAATTGAGTCTAAAGCGAAGGTGCTTGGATATAAGCTGCTCTATTTGCGGTTTTTTTATTTTAGTGAGCAAGAGATTCAGCAAATTATTAGCTATACTATAGATTACCACGTTGATGGTATTTTAATTATTAATGATGCGCCTTACCTACGGATTTTACAACAGTACCAACATGCTTTACCGCCGATTGTGTTTGTTAATCATTTCTCGCTAGCCTTCTCTTGTGTCTATTTTGACCATTTATCAAACGCTTACCAAGCAACAAAGTATTTAATCGATCAGGGGCATAAGCGAATAGCGATATTGCTTGGTGATATTGAGAAAGAGGAAACACGTTATCTTAAAAAGGGATATGAACAAGCTTTGACGCGAGCTAATATTATGATATCGCAAGATTATATCTCTCATCATTGCTTTAATTATTCGACCAGTTATAAGACCGTGAAAAAACTAATGGCATTAGCTTTTCCACCTACTGCTATTATTTGTAGTGACCACATCAATCTCAGTTATGTCGATCGCGAAAAATTTTTATTTGATGATAAATTTGATCAAGGAATTTCAGCAGAAAGTGCCATTTGTGGAGTGATTGATCAATGCCTTGCAATGAACATTGATATTCCTGCGCATTTATCATTGTTACAGTTTATTCATCATAAAGGGCACAAGCAATATCGCCCATTAAACCATATTTGTTCGATGTATCGGCCCTTATTTGATATGGGGGAAAAGGCGATAATGCAACTGATATCTTTATTTACTTGTCCTTATCGTGAAAGGCGCAGCTCAATTATTGATGTTGAATTAGTGACCAGGCACTCTACCAGTAGCAATAATAAAATTTGAACCTACTAACGGTGATTATTATGGAATCAATAAACTAGGACCGATAGTTTTTCTACTTTGTATTATTTTATGTGCTGTAGCGGCATCTTTTAGGGCGAATTTTTGTTGCTCTCGAATAGTAATATCGATAGCCCCTTTTGCGACATAGCTAAAGAACTCATTAGCGGCGATGTTGAGCTCTGTTTTATTGGTAATATAACTTGCCAATGACGGCCTCGTCACATACAAACTGCCTTTTTGGTTTAAAATAGCCAAATTAACATCCGTTACCGGTCCTGATGAATTACCAAAACTAACCATCAATCCACGACGCTTTAAGCAATCGAGTGACTTAATCCACATATTTTTACCAATAGAATCATATACCACATTAACCTTCTGTTGTTTGGTTAATGCTAGAACCCGTTCTACCACATTTTCAACATTATAGTTGATCCCTTGCCACGCGCCATTTTTTTTAGCGATAGATATTTTTTCATCAGATCCGGCTGTCGCGATCATTTTTGCTCCAATAATCTTCGACCATTGACAAGCAATTGAGCCCACACCGCCAGCTGCGGCATGAAATAGAAATATTTCATTTTGCTTAAGTGGATAAGTTTGTGTTAATAAATAATAAACGGTAAGTCCTTTGAGCATAGAGGCGGCAGCCTGTTCAAATGTTACTTCGTCTGGCAACTTAACGAGTATATTCTCATTCACTAAATGGTATTGAGAATAAGCGCCTAATGATGCTTGAGCATAAGCAACGCGATCGCCAACTTTAAAATCTGTTACGTTATCGCCGATATGAGTTACAATTCCAGCCGCTTCACTGCCAAGCCCTGATGGTAAGGTTTTTACGGGATAGAGCCCACTTCGAATATAGGTATCAATATAATTAATACCGATGGCTTTATTTTCGACGACGACCTCATCGCTTTTCGGTTCATCGACGTCAAAATCTAAATATTCTAAAACATCACTATCACCATAGCGTGAAAAAGCTATTCGTTTCGGCATAAGCTAACCCTCTTTAATTGATGTGACTTTACTCGTTATGATACCTGCCATAATTTTTGTCGTAATAATATCGCCTGGTTTTATGTGGTTAATTGATTGAATGACTTGATTTTTACTATTATTTGTAACTGAATATCCACGCTCAAGCGTCGCAAGTGGACTTATGGTATTAAGCTGTGACGCCTGAATAGCGAGTTGATGCTTCGCCTGGGTAAAATGTTGTTTAGCTAATGTCGCGATTTGTTGCTGTTTTTGTATGATGACTTGGCGATAAAATTGAATTTTACCTTCCGGAGAGAGTCGATAGAGTTTATTTATTATTTGATTTAATTTACTACTTTGAGCAAATAAAAGTTGTTCTATTGCGGCGTTTAATGAGCGACTGTGTGCTAATAAGCTCGTTTGTTGTTTTGCCAGCTTGACCTGAGGATGCTGTGTTTGTAACTGATGGCGTAATTTTTGCAGTTTATCTCGTCTTTTTAACATAAAATTATCGACAGCCATAAACATTTGTTGCTCAATCATTTTAAGATCTTTGATTTGTTCTTGCATATCACGGCTAACAATTTCAGCCGCTGCGGATGGCGTTGCGGCGCGCAGGTCAGCAACAAAATCAGCGATAGTAAAGTCAATCTCATGACCAACCGCACTCACTATCGGCAACTTACTATTAAAGATTGCTCTAGCAACTATTTCTTCGTTAAATGGCCAGAGATCTTCAAGTGATCCACCGCCTCGTCCAACAATTAAAACATCACATTCATTACGTATATTTGCTAGTTCAATCATCTTTGTGATTTTTTCTGCAGCTAGCTCTCCTTGTACTAAGGTTGGGTAAATAATAATTTTTAGATTAGGTTCACGGCGTTTTAATACTTGGCAAATATCGTGTAGTGCAGCCCCTGTCGAAGAAGTAATAATTCCAATGCAGTTAATATTTTTCGGAATCACTTTTTTATAACAGCTATCAAATAATCCCTCTTCTTGTAATTTCTTTTTTAACTGATCAAATTTTTGTTGTAAAAGTCCTGCGCCAGCAAGCTGTAGTTTATCAATAACAAGTTGGTATTCTCCTCTTGCTTCATAAAGCGTAACCGATGCGCTAACAAGGACTTGCTGTCCATCTTTAGGAATAAAGCCAGTTTTAATATTACTGTTTCTAAACATTGCACAGCGTACTTGCGCTTTATCATCTTTAAGGGTGAAATACCAGTGACCGGATGTGGGTTTAGAAAAATTAGAAATTTCTCCTACCAACCAAATTTGCCCAATACCATCAGCCAGCAGATCTTTGACCATCTGGTTTAAATCTTTTACCGAAAGAATAGCGTTATTTTCTAGCATTGCTCCTCCAATTTAATGGCTATATTTTTATAGCTCAAATTCAGCCCAAATTGGTGCATGATCTGATGGCTTATCCATCGCTCTTATGTCCAAATCAATACCCGTGGCAGAACAATTCGGTGCTAATAGCTGGCTCGCTAAAATTAAATCAATTCTTAGTCCAGTGTTAGTGTCAAAACCTCGTGAGCGATAATCAAACCAAGAAAACATTGATTTAGCTGGGTGCTCTTGACGATAAGTATCGACAAAACCTAAAGAGATAACTTTATTCATCCACTCTCTTTCTTCTGGTAAAAATGAACATTTTCCCGTCCTTAACCAACGCTTAATACTGTCGGGAGCTAATCCTATGTCTAAATCAGTATGACTAATATTCATATCACCCATAATAATCGTTAGTTGCTGATTAAGCTTTTCCTCTTGAATATAATGAATTAAGTCTTGGTAGAATTTTTGTTTAGCTGGGAATTTTATCTGATTATCTCGGCTATCTCCCTGGGGAAAATAACCATTAATAATGGTAACAGGCCCTTTATCACTTGCTAGCTTAGCGGTAATTAGTCGACATTGTGCATCAGCTAGATCAGTTGGAAAACCACAGCTAACCGATAAAGGCTTCTGTTTCGTTAATAAGGCAACACCATAATGGCCTTTTTGTCCATGATAATTTAAATAATAACCTAAATGTTCTAGCTCTGTGATAGGAAACTGATCATTATGGACTTTTGTTTCTTGTAAGCCAATTACATCCGGCTGATGTTTATTTATAATCGCCTCAAGCTGATGGATCCTAGCCCTTAGACTATTAATGTTAAATGAGATAACCTTCATAAAATAAAATTCAATTTGTTTAAAGTTGTACATTATCGTACCAAAAATCCGCTATACTGTTAAGTGTATTCAAAACTAACCCTGAATTGAGGAATATATGGAGTTGCAAATTTACGTTAAGTTTCTGGTCGGTCTATTTGCAATAGTCAATCCAGTCGGTTTATTGCCCGTCTTCATTAGTTTAACGGATAATCTTGATAGCGAATCACGTAATCAAACCAACCGTACCGCAAATATCGCTGTTGCAATAATCTTAATTATTTCTTTGTTAGCTGGAAGCATTGTGCTAGATATTTTTAGTATCTCAATAAATTCTTTTAGGATAGCAGGGGGCTTATTAGTGGTTATGATCGGTATGACGATGATTAACGGTAAGCTGGGTGAAAATAAACAAAATAAAGAAGAGCTTAGTGAGTCAATTACTAAAAGTAGCGTTGCTTTAATACCATTAGCGCTACCATTAATGGGAGGGCCCGGAGCGATTACATCCATGATAGTGTGGAGTACAAATTATCCTTCATTTAGTAACTTAGTTGGTTTTATTATCTGTATTTTAGTTTTTTGTAGCTGCTGTTGGTTACTGTTCCGTTCCGCACCTTTTATTACTCGTGCGTTAGGAAGAACGGGGTTGAATGTTGTTACGCGTATTATGGGCTTATTGTTAATGGCGCTAGGGGTTGAGATTATGATTGGTGGCATTCGAAACATTTTCCCTGGCTTATTATAATCTAGCTAGGATTGGTATTTAGACTTATTTCTAATATCATTATCCAATATTAAAAAATAAATAATTATAGTGTGAATTAGGGATGTTGAGGAGCGGTATGACAATGGAATTAGACGTATTGCGTGATAAGATTGATGAAGTCGATAAATCTATTTTATCACTAATAACGACACGTTTAGCGTTAGTTACTCAAGTTGGTGAAGTTAAGAGCCAATACGGTATTCCGATTTATGATCCTAAGCGAGAGAGTGACATGCTAGCAAAACGAAGGCATGATGCTGAACTTGCTGGGGTTTCGCCTAATCTGATTGAAGATATCTTACGCCGTTTAATGCGTGAATCTTATAATAGTGAAAATGCTAAAGGCTTCAAAAAAATTTATACAGGGCAAGGTTCTATTGTTATCATTGGTGGAAATGGTCAGATGGGACGGTTGTTTAGTCGGCTATTTCTACTATCCGGTTATGATGTTAAAACGCTAGGTTCAAAAACAATGCATCAAGCAGCTGACGTTATTGCTAATGCTGCGGCAGTTATTGTGACCGTTCCCATCAATAAGACCGTCGATCTTATCCGACAGCTTCCCCCTTTACCTAAAGAGTGTATTCTCACTGATTTTACCTCAATTAAGCAGCAGCCTCTACAAGCGATGTTAAATCAGCATAATGGTCCTGTTGTTGGCTTACATCCTATGTTTGGTCCTGATGTGCCTAATTTAGCTAAGCAAATTATTGTATATTGTGATGGGCGTGAAAGTGAAAAATACCAATGGCTAATTGAGCAAATGAAAATATGGGGAGCTAATTTATTCCCTATCGCAGCGAGCGAGCATGATAAATGTATGTCATTTATTCAAGCTCTCCGCCACTTTACCTCATTTACTTATGGAGTAAATTTACAAAAAGAGCACGCTAATCTAGAACAGTTAGTTGCACTTTCATCGCCTATTTATCGTCTAGAGCTGATGATGGTTGGGCGCTTATTTGCTCAAGATGCTCAGCTTTATGCGGACATTATAATGTCATCAACTGATAATATTGAATTAATTAAACGTTACTATGAATGTTTTGGACAAATGATTCGTTTGTTAGAACAAGGCGATAAAGCAGGGTTTATTGATGAGTTTCAGCAAGTCACCTGGTGGTTTGGCGAATATGCTCAGCGGTTTATTAAAGAGAGCCAAACACTATTAAAATTAGCTAATGATAATCGAGTATAATGCCATAGCAATGAATATCTTTTAACTTTATTTTATATAGCTTGATTCAATAATCCTATTTTTTGCTATGCAATAGAGAATACTCGTTAGTCGCACGTTAAAGTATTCAGGTTTTCATTATAAAATAATCGCTGATTTTTTTATAATGGTGTCACGTAGCTCTACTAAGAAAAAATCATAAGTGCTCGTTTTGATAATTATCTCTTATTGCATTATAAATATTTATTTATATTCTTTAAATTAATGAGGATAATTATTTTTTTGTTAACTAAGTCACATTTTTAATAAAATTAAATCAATTTTTGATAATGCCATCATATAATTTATTTTCTTTTATTTAGATACTTGATAAATATGCTATTTTCCAGTTGATACTCAACAATAAATGGAGGGGTAATGTTATCATCGTGGTTGACTCATCAAACAATTAATATCGTTGATTCTGTCGATAATTGGAAACAGGCCGTCCGTCTTAGCGCAATCCCTTTACTTGAAAGCGATATTATCTCACCTAATTATATCCAAGCTATTTACCAAATGCATGAAAAAATAGGCCCTTATTATGTTTTAGCGCCAGGTATTGCAATGCCACATGCCAGACCAGAAGAAGGCGTGAATAAACTCGGTTTATCGATGCTATTAGTTAAAAATGGAGTGAGTTTTCATTCTGAAGATAATGATCCCGTTTATCTTATAACTGTACTTGCAGCTCCTGATAATAATAGTCATTTGCAAATGTTAACGGAGCTGGCTGAACTATTTTCTGCATCAGGCGATATGCAAGCAATTTTTCAAGCCGATAGTATTGAACAAATCTTATCTATCATTAATAAGTACTAATATTAACCTAACTATTTAATATGCTTTGGCATATATCAACTCATTAATTTGCAACAACTTTAAGGGTAAGTAATATGAAAATTATGGCGGTGTGTGGATCGGGTTTAGGTAGCAGCTTTATGGTTGAGCTTAATATCAAAAAGGTACTTAAAAAAATAAATAAAGAGGCTGATGTAAGTCACGCCGATTTAGCATCCGCAACCCCGGATGCGGCCGACCTATTTATTATGACCAAAGATCTCGCTGCGAGTTCAGGTATTCCAGAAGATAAATTAATTGTATTAAATAATATTATTGATATCAGCGATCTTGAAACCAAGCTCGTTGCCTATTTTGATAATCATTAACTTTGTCGGTTCTAGGAGATCGCTATGCTTCAAGAGATAATTAAATTTATTGTCGATATTTTGAAAGTACCCGCAGTGCTAGTCGGTCTTATTGCCATGGTGGGGCTAATTGCTCAAAGAAAACCATTAGCTGATACGATTAAAGGAACAATAAAAACGATTCTTGGATTTTTAGTTTTGGGCGGAGGTGCCGGCGTAGTGGTTAGTTCTATCACACCATTAGGTGATATGTTTGAAGAAGCTTTCCAACTGCAAGGTATTATCCCTAATAATGAAGCTATTGTTTCTATGGCATTGAACGAATATGGAACCGCAACGGCATTAATCATGGCATTTGGCATGGTGGCTAATATCGTATTTGCAAGGTTTACTCGTTTAAAATATATTTTTCTGACCGGTCATCATACCTTTTATATGGCGTGTATGATTGGTATTATTTTAACTGTTGCAGGATTTAGTGGTTGGCAGCTTATATTTACAGGCGCTTTAACGCTTGGTTTGGTTATGGCTCTTTTCCCTGCCATCGCCCAACCGCAAATGCGTAAAATTATAGGTTCAGACGATGTGGCATTTGGTCATTTTGGTACGTTAGGTTATGTTCTTTCTGGATGGATTGGTGGACTAGTAGGTAAAAATTCACCTTCGACGGAACAAATGAACTTGCCTAAAAATTTAAGTTTTCTGCGCGATAGCTCAATCTCAATCTCACTAACCATGATGATCATTTATTTAATTCTCGCTATCTTTGCCGGCCCTAATTATGTCGAAAACTATTTAAGTAGCGGCAATAATTATCTAGTTTATGCAATTATTCAAGCTATTACTTTTGCTGCGGGCGTATTTATTATTCTTCAAGGTGTGCGTTTAATTTTATCCGAAATTGTTCCTGCTTTTACCGGTTTTTCTGAAAAATTAGTGCCTAATGCAAAGCCGGCACTTGATTGTCCTGTTGTTTTTCCTTATGCCCCCAATGCCGTACTCGTTGGTTTTCTATTTAGCTTTGTCGGTGGTTTGGTTGGTTTATTTGTTTTAGGCAAATTAAATTCAGTGCTTATTCTCCCTGGCGTTGTTCCTCACTTTTTCTGCGGCGCGACGGCGGGTGTTTTTGGTAATGCGATGGGGGGGCGTCGAGGAGCGATGTTTGGTGCATTTGCCAATGGGTTATTAATTACTTTTCTACCTGTCTTATTACTGCCTGTGCTAGGTTCGCTAGGTTTTACCAATACGACTTTCTCTGATACCGATTTTTGTGGTGTCGGCATTATTCTCGGTAATATGGCGCGATTTTTTAATAAAGAGATCATTATGGCGATCATGGTTGGGATTTTCGCGTTATTAGTTATTTATAACTATGCAGTTAAGCCTAAAAATCTAGCTAATAAGGAGGATGATAAATGAGTGAGATAATAGCCAAAATAGATGAACTAGCTAGGCAAATCCGTATCGCGACTTTAAAGCAGCTTAATCACCTTGGATTTGGTCATTATGGTGGCTCTATGTCTGTCGTAGAGACATTAGCTGTCTTGTATGGTGGAGTTATGAAATATAATTCGCACGATCCTCAATGGGTAGAGCGAGATTATTTTGTGATGTCAAAAGGGCATGCTGGGCCTGCTCTTTATAGTACTCTCGCTCTGAAAGGTTTTTTCCCTAAAGAGGATTTAATGACGTTAAACCAAAATGGTACAAAGTTGCCAAGTCATCCAGATAGATTGAGAACTAAAGGTGTTGATGCTACAACAGGATCATTAGGACAAGGCATTTCAATCGCTTCTGGGATCGCGCTAGCGCATAAATTATCAAATAGAGATAATCGCGTCTTTTGTGTTGTTGGCGATGGTGAGTTAAATGAAGGGCAATGCTGGGAAGCATTTCAATTTATTGCTCACCATAATTTGAATAATTTAGTTGTTTTTGTCGATTATAATAAAAAACAATTAGATGGAACATTAGATGAAATCATTATGCCATTCAATCTGAATGACAAGTTTAAAGCATTTGGTTTCGATGCTATAACGGTTAAAGGTGATGATACCAAAGCAATTTATAATGCAGTTAAAACGGTTCGTAAACATGATGAAAGACCTTTAGTCGTAGTGCTTGATAGCATAAAAGGGCAGGGCGTTGCGTACTTAGAAAATATGCAAAGTAATCACCATCTTCGCTTGACGCCTGAGGCTAAAATTGAGTTGGAAAAAGCGATTACCCTGCTGGAGGGCAAATAATGTTTATTGTTGAAAATGACCCAATAGAAATGCGCAAAGTATACTCTACATTTATGAATGAGTTTATTGCAAAAGATGACAAAATCATAGGATTAGAAGCTGATTTAATGAGCTCAATGTCTATGGACAGTGTGCATGAAAATCACCCAAATCGGGTTATTAACTGTGGGATTATGGAAGCCAATATTATAGGTCTCGCAGCGGGTCTATCGATTGCGGGGAAAATTCCTTTTTTTCACACGTTTACCGCCTTTGCGAGTCGTCGATGTTTCGATCAACTATTTATGTCAATTGATTATCAAAAAAATAACGTAAAAGTTATTGCTTCAGACGCCGGAATCACGGCGGGACATAATGGTGGAACGCATATGTCATTTGAAGATATGGGTATTGTTCGAGGACTGGCACATGCAACAGTGTTGGAAGTGACTGATGCCACCATGTTTAGAGCTATTTTGGAGCAATTAGTTGAGTTAAAGGGATTTTATTGGGTTAGAACCATGCGCAAGAATGCGGTAAAAATATACCAAAGCGATGAACATTTTTCGATCGGTAAAGCGAAGATTTTACGAGAAGGTAAAGATATCACATTGATTGCTAACGGAATTATGGTTGCAGAGGCCATGGTCGCCGCCGATAGGCTAGCCGCGCAAGGTATTGATGCGTCAGTGATAGATATGTTTACACTCAAACCTATTGATCGGGGAACAATTGTTAAGTATGCAAAATTAACCGGCAAAATAGTGACGTGCGAAAACCATAATATTCATAACGGATTGGGATCTGCTGTGGCAGAAGTTTTGGTTGAAGAATACCCTGTACCTATGCGTTTTATCGGTGTCAAAGATCGTTATGGTCAAGTCGGCACGCTGGATTTCTTAAAGCAAGAGTATCAACTAACTGCCGATGATATTATTAACGCGGTAAAATCATTTTTTTAAATTGCTTAATCTATAATGCCATTACCTTTTTAAAGTAATGGCGTTTTCTTTAGTTTTAAACTTTTTCTTATCTACTACTTTGTAAGTAATCCTTTTAGGGAAGTTACTTTTTATAGCTGGCTCTTTATACTATCCATAATTTTTGTAAGGTTATTTGTACATTAATTTATACAACTATATCGTTCTTTTGGAGCCAGCTATGAGTAAAACATCTAAAGTCATTGAACAATGGCAGCCTGATGATAGTCAATTTTGGTTAAATACAGGTAAAAGAATAGCGACGCGAAATTTATGGATTTCAATACCATGCTTATTATTGGGATTTTGCGTTTGGATGCTGTTTAGCATCGTCGCCATTCATTTAAATTCTATTGGGTTTAATTTTTCAACTAACCAGCTTTTTTTACTGACTGCAATTCCTTCTGTTTCTGGTGCGTTATTTCGTGTCCCTTATTCATTTATTATTCCTATTTTTGGTGGGAGAAGATGGACCGCTTTTAGTACTATTATTCTCATCTTGCCTTGTTTATGGTTAGGCTATGTAATACAAGATACGACAACGCCATATGCCATCTTTGTTGTGATTGCTTTACTTTGCGGGCTAGGTGGTGCAAATTTTGCGTCAAGCATGGCGAATATTAGCTTTTTTTTCCCTAAATCACATCAGGGAGCGGCATTAGGTTTAAATGGCGGGTTAGGTAACCTAGGTGTTAGTGTTATTCAACTAATTGCTTCACTGATTATTTTCGTTCCTCTTTGTGTTGGTGGGCCTGCGATATTGCCAAATGGAGGGCAATTATGGTTGCAAAATGCTGCTCTAATTTGGGTACCATTCTTAATTATCTGTTCTGTAGCTGCATTATGGGGGATGAATGATCTCGCTACGGCAAGAGCATCATTTAAAGATCAATCGGTAGTACTAAAAGATAAAACAATGTGGATGTTAAGCCTCCTCTATTTAGCAACATTTGGTTCTTTTATCGGTTTTTCGGCTGGCTTTGCAATGTTAAGCAAAACTCAATTTCCAGAAGTAGATATTGCTATGTTTGCTTTTTTTGGCCCTCTAATTGGCGCAATCGGTCGACCATTAGGCGGGGCGATGTCGGATAAATTTAATGGAATTAGAATGACTTTTATTAATTATCTCTCGATGATTATTTTTGTAATTTTAATTTTTACGACATTACCGGGGATTTTTAGTGAACATGGCTCTTTTATCGGTTTTTACGCGACATTTTTACTGCTATTTTTTACTGCAGGATTTGGTAGTGGCTCGACATATCAAATGATTGCAATTGTATTTCGCCAACATATTTTCAATCGTGCGACCAATAATGGTGAAGATAAGGATCAAGCGACCAAAACGGCGGCAACTGAAACTGCTGCAGCATTGGGATTTATTTCGGCAATTGGGGCAATCGGTGGATTTGTAATCCCTCAAGTATTCAGCTTATCACTCGTACTATTTCATTCAGTAAGCTATGCCTTAATTATTTTTTTAGTGTTTTATGTCGCTTGTGCGGTTATTACAAAAATTAATTATAAGCCGTAGTAAAAGTCTATTTTGTAGGAGCAAAAATATGAGCAAGTTTATTGATCATTTAAATTATTTTAAACAACGCAAAGGCACTTTTGCAGATGGACATGGCGAGACTCTATCCACTAATCGAGATTGGGAAGACGCATATCGGCAACGTTGGCAGCATGATAAAGTTGTTCGTTCAACACATGGCGTGAATTGTACCGGTTCTTGCAGTTGGAAAATTTACGTAAAAAATGGCTTGGTTACCTGGGAAACTCAGCAAACTGACTATCCGAGAACGAGACCTGATTTACCCAACCATGAACCACGAGGTTGTCCTCGGGGAGCTAGCTATTCTTGGTATTTGTATAGCGCTAACCGGGTTAAATATCCGTTAATTCGCAAACAATTATTAAAGTTATGGCGAGAAGCGAAAGAAAAATATTCAGATCCCGTAGATGCATGGGGGGCGATAATTAATGATAAAGCGCAAGCTCAATCCTATAAGCAAAAACGGGGTCGAGGTGGTTTTGTACGAACCAACTGGCAGGAAGTTAATGAACTAATTGCGGCCTCAAATATTTATACCATTAAAAAATTTGGCCCTGACCGGATTGCAGGATTCTCTCCCATTCCTGCTATGTCAATGGTTTCATATGCTGCAGGTTCTCGCTATCTATCGCTTATTGGTGGCGCGTGTTTGTCATTTTATGATTGGTATTGTGATTTACCTCCAGCGTCACCGATGACATGGGGGGAGCAAACTGATGTTCCTGAATCCGCTGATTGGTACAACTCGTCTTACATCATTGCATGGGGATCAAATATTCCGCAAACTAGGACTCCCGATGCTCATTTTTTTAGTGAAGTACGATACAAAGGGACTAAAACGGTTGCGATTACACCAGATTATGCGGAAGTCTCAAAGTTTAGCGATGAGTGGTTGAGTCCCCAACAAGGAACGGATAGCGCTCTTGCATTAGCAATGGGGCATGTCATTTTAAAGGAATTTTATCATCTAAAAGAAACTGAATATTTTTCCAACTATGTTCGGCGTTATAGTGATCTGCCGATGCTTGTCGTATTGGATAAACGAGACGATGAGAAATATGTTGCAGGCCGTTTATTACGTGCTGATGATTTAGTTGATAAATTAGGGCAAAGTAATAATCCAGAATGGAAAACAATCGCTATTGATGAATTGACCAATAATTTAGTTGCCCCTCAAGGCTCGGCTGGGTTTCGATGGGGAGAAAAAGGTAAATGGAATTTAGAGGCTAAAGAAGGATTCGCGCAAAAAGAGGTCAAATTACAACTTAGCTTACTCGGCAGACAAGATGCAGTGGTTGAAGTGGGCTTTCCTTACTTTGCAAGCCAAGAACAAGAGCACTTTAAACATGTCGCTCTTGATGATGTGTTATATCATAAATTGCCGGTTAAAAAAATTATATTAGCAAATGGTGAGACAACTTTTGTTACCACCGTTTATGACTTAATGATGGCGAATTATGGTATTGAACGTGGACTAAATGATGAAAGTGCTGCATCTAACTATAATGAGATTAAAGCTTATACTCCTGCTTGGGCGGAAAAAATAACGGGTATTAAGCAAGCTCAAATCATTAGAATTGCGAGAGAATTTGCTGAAAATGCAAATAAAACACATGGGCGTTCAATGATCATTGTGGGTGCAGGATTAAATCACTGGTACCACATGGATATGAATTACCGTGGATTAATTAATATGCTGGTTATGTGTGGCTGCGTTGGTCAATCTGGTGGTGGTTGGGCTCACTACGTTGGTCAAGAAAAATTACGGCCACAGACGGGGTGGCTACCATTAGCCTTTGCTTTGGATTGGCAGAGACCTCCACGCCATATGAATAGTACCTCTTTTTTTTACAATCACTCAAGCCAATGGCGGCATGAGTCGATATCGGCACGTAGTTTATTATCACCATTAGCAGATAAAACTAAGTATAGTGACAGTCTAATTGATTTTAATATTAAGTCAGAACGTCTAGGCTGGCTCCCATCTGCGCCGCAATTAAATACTAACCCTCTAACTATCGCTAAGTTAGCTCAAGAGCAAGGTCTAGATCCTATCGCTTACACGACTGAATCGCTAAAAAATGGCTCGATTAAATTTGCGTCAGAAGCTCCTGATAATGAAAATAATTATCCTCGACAAATGTTTATTTGGCGTTCTAATTTATTAGGATCATCGGGTAAAGGACATGAATATTTATTACATTACCTACTTGGAACGGAAAACGGTATACAAAATGCTGACCTTGGAGCGCAAGGGCTTAATAAACCGCAAGAGTTAGAGTGGCAAGATGATGCGACAACAGGAAAGTTAGACTTAGTTGTAACACTTGATTTTCGTATGTCTAGTACTTGCTTATTTTCTGATATCGTATTGCCTACCGCTACCTGGTATGAAAAAGATGATATGAATACTTCTGATATGCACCCATTTATTCATCCATTGTCTGCCGCAGTGGATCCCGCTTGGGAAGCTAAAAGTGATTGGGATATTTATAAAGATTTGGCTAAAACGTTTTCACAGCTCTGTATCGGCCATTTAGGTAATGAAGTTGATATCGTTACGCTACCAATTCAGCATGATTCAGCAGCAGAACTTGCTCAGCCTTACTGCGTTAAAGATTGGAAAAAGGGTGAATGCGAATTAATACCAGGTAAAACGGCACCGCATATTATAAAAGTTGAGCGTAATTATCCACAAACATATGCACGCTTTGCTTCTATCGGGCCATTGCTTGAAAAATTAGGCAATGGTGGGAAAGGAATTAGCTGGAATACAGAAATAGAAGTGAATTTTCTTAAACAACTCAATGGTAAGCAACAAAACGGTCAAGCTAAGATTGATAGCGCTATTGATGCGGCTGAAATGATCTTGTCTCTTGCCCCTGAAACCAATGGTCAAGTCGCGGTTAAAGCGTGGGCGGCATTAAGCCAAATTACTGGCCTAGATCATCGTCATTTAGCATTAAACAAAGAAGATGAGAAAATTCGCTTCAGGGATATTCAAGCTCAACCACGCAAAATAATCTCCAGCCCAACCTGGTCAGGCCTTGAGGATGAGCATGTATCTTATAATGCGGGTTATACGAATGTGCATGAGTTTATCCCTTGGCGCACATTATCTGGGCGGCAGCAACTCTATCAAGATCATGAGTGGATGAGAGATTTTGGTGAAAGCTTATTAGTGTACCGTCCACCAGTGGAAACGAAATCAGTTAAACCACTATTAAACCAAAAGCCAAATGGTAACCCAGAAAAAGCGTTAAACTTCATTACACCTCACCAGAAGTGGGGGATTCACTCCACTTATAGCGATAACTTAAGAATGTTGACGTTATCGCGAGGAGGCCCTGTTGTTTGGTTGAGTGAAATTGATGCTCAGGCTTTAAATATTGAAGATAACGATTGGGTTGAAGCATTTAATACTAATGGTGCATTAATTGCAAAAACTATTGTTAGCCAAAGGATCCCTGCCGGGATGATTGCTATGTATCATGCTCAAGAACGATTAATTAATATTCCAGGCTCTGAAATTACTGGGCAAAGAGGAGGGATTCATAACTCAGTCACCCGTGTTTATCCTAAGCCAACACATATGATTGGTGGGTATGCACATCAGGCTTATGGGTTTAATTATTATGGAACGGTTGGTTCTAATCGAGATGAATTTGTGGTGGTGAGGAAGATGGCAAACATAGATTGGTTAGACGAAGAGGTAAAATCATGAAAATACGAGCACAAATAGGCATGGTATTAAATCTGGATAAATGTATTGGTTGCCATACTTGTTCTGTAACTTGCAAAAATGTCTGGACAAATAGGCCTGGCGTTGAATATGCATGGTTTAATAATGTAGAGAGTAAGCCTGGAATTGGTTTCCCTGTTGATTGGGAAAACCAACAACGCTGGGAAGGTGGCTGGGAATTAAATAAAAAAGGCCATTTAACACTCAAAGCTGGCAATAAAGTAGGGCTACTTTCGGGGATATTTGCTAATCCCAATCTGCCGCAAATAGATGATTACTATGAGCCTTTTGATTATAATTATGAATATTTACAAAAGGCGCCTGAATCTAAATCTCAACCGATAGCTAAAGCCTATTCGCAAATTACTGGTTTAAAGATTAATAAAATAATTACGGGACCAAACTGGGAAGATGATCTGGGTGGCGAGTTCTCCAAACGCAGTGAGGACTATAATTTTGCCAATCTTGAGAAGCAAATTTATGGTCAATTTGAGAACTCTTTCTTAGCTTATTTACCTCGTTTGTGTGAGCACTGTTTAAATCCTGCCTGTGTTGCATCTTGCCCTAGCGGTGCTATCTATAAACGTGAAGAAGATGGTATTGTCCTGATTGATCAAGATAAATGCCGTGGCTGGCGAATGTGTGTCTCAGGTTGTCCATACAAAAAAATCTATTTTAATTGGAAAAGCGGTAAATCAGAGAAATGTATTTTTTGTTATCCTCGCATTGAGTCAGGGCAGCCGACAATTTGTTCAGAAACCTGCGTCGGCCGTATTCGCTATCTTGGTGTTATTTTATATGATGCAGATAAAATTCGTGAAGTCGCATCAGTTGCAGATACTGAAGATTTGTACCAAAAGCAATTATCAATATTTCTTGATCCAAGTGATCCTGAGGTAATTAAACAAGCACTGGCTGATGGAGTAGAACAAAGCGTTATTGATTCAGCGCAACAATCACCTGTATATAAGCTAGCGATCGATTGGCAACTGGCATTACCATTGCACCCAGAATATAGAACTTTACCCATGGTTTGGTATGTCCCTCCATTATCTCCTATTCAGTCGGTGCTTGGTGATCAAGAGCATGATAAGCAAGGCATGTTATTAGATGTGGAGCAATTACGAATACCGGTGCAGTATCTCGCTAATTTACTTACTGCTGGTGATGAAAAACCAATTTTGCGCGCATTAAGACGAATGATAGCAATGCGTGTTTATAAGCGTGGTGAAGAAGTCGATAATATCAAACATGATGCGTTACTAAAAGAAGTCGATTTAACTGAGCATCAAATTCAAGAAATGTATCGTTATTTAGCGATTGCAAATTATGAGGATCGCTTTGTTATACCAACTCATCATTCAGAACTAAAATCAGAGTTATCCAGATCTGCATTTATTGAACAAGGTGTGTGTGGCTTTACTTTTGGCGAGGGCGGTAAAGGAAGTGACAATCCATTTAGTTTGTTTAATGCGCAGCGAATTGATGCGGTAGATATTTCGGGTAATAAAGGAGGATTATAATGAAGTGTTGTAAGTTACTCTCTTGTTTACTTGATTATCCTTCTGATGAATTATGGCAGGCAGGTGACGAGTTAATCGATATAGTCAATTCTTTAGACGAATTAACTGCATCGCAAAAAGCTCAACTAGTGGGATTTATGGCAGATTATTTTGCTATGCCATTACTTGACGCTCAAGCAAATTATTATCATACATTTGAAGTTGGTAATATGACTTCATTATTATTATTTGAGCACGTCCATGGCGAATCGCGAGATCGAGGTCAGGCAATGGTTGATTTGATTGATAAATATTCAGAGCAAGGCCTTGAACTCTCAGCTAATCAATTACCCGATTATTTGCCATTATTTCTTGAGTATCTTTCAGTACTTCCTAAATCAGCCTGCCAAAAGTGGTTAGAAAATATTGCATTAATTATTCGACTATTGGGGTTAAGACTAGAAAAGAGGGGAAGCAACTATCAAATATTGTTCGATATACTTTACCAATTATCTCAAGATAAAAATGATGATTGTGAATTAGTACAACGAGTGGCTAATGAAGAGTTTGATGATTCTGTTGGAGCTTTAGATAAATCATGGGAAGAGACCCAAGTATTATTTCAAGGCTCGATTAGCAATGGAACTAAACATGTAAATAATTCAACCTACTATATCACAGTAGGCGAAGCGCAACGAGGTTGAGTATGAGTTTTATTCATTCATTCTTTTTTGACTTTTACCCATATATTGTTATGGCTATTTTTATTTTGGGTAGCCTTTTACGCTACGACTACGGCCAATATACGTGGCAAGCAAAGTCGAGCCAAATATTAAGTAAAAAAAATATGCGATGGGCTTCAAATCTATTTCATATTGGAATTATTGGCATTTTTTTTGGTCACATAGTTGGACTGCTTACTCCGCATTGGGTATATGAAAGTGTTATTTCAGCCCATCATAAACAAATTTTAGCAATGGTGGCTGGGGGGATTTTTGGGGTGATGGTGTTGATTGGCGGTGGCACTCTTATGCTACGTCGTTTATGTAATCCTCGCATTAGAGCGACATCAACTTCCGGTGATATTGTTGTTATTGTTATTTTGGTTGTGCAAGTTATTTTAGGGCTTGGAACCATTATTGTCTCAAGTCACCATTTAGACGGTAGTGTTATGTTATCGTTATCGAAATGGTGTCAAGATATTGTAACTTTTCAGCTTGGTGCCAGCCATAATCTTGCCAGCGTTCCCGCTATTTATAAAATTCATATCATTCTTGGCATGACAATTTTTTTAATTTTTCCATTCACACGATTAGTCCATATCTGGAGCGTTCCTGCTGAGTATTTGTTAAGACGCTATCAAATAGTTAAATCTCGACGATAATTATTCGGCGCAATAATTGCGCCGAGCTTTTCTTATAGTTTTTACCTATCGCTATATCCTACTAAAATACTCAACTAAATACTTGACTAAAAATAAAGGATATATACAATATTCTCCATACACGAGAGGAATATAATTATGAAATTAACATCAAAAGGGCGATATGCAGTAACAGCGATGCTTGATGTTGCACTTCATTCAAGTCAGGGACCTGTGTCACTTGCTGAAATATCCGAACGACAAGAAATATCTCTTTCTTATTTGGAGCAGCTATTTGCCCGCTTGAGGAAAAATGGTCTAGTCACGAGCGTTAGAGGCCCTGGTGGCGGATATGTCCTTGGGCGTGGGCTGAATGAAATAGCCATTAGTGCAATAGTTAAGGCGGTTGATGAAACGGTCGCGGCAACAAAATGTCATGGTGACGAAGGCTGTCAAGGTGGAGTAAAATGTCTAACTCATACCTTATGGAATGATTTAAGTGAACGTATCGATAGCTTTTTGAACAATATTACGTTAAGTGAACTAGTCAAAAATAAAGATGTTCAAGCGGTTGCTGATAGGCAAAGTAATATTATACGTGTAAATCATCTTAACTAAAAAATAGAATATTTATTATTGGAGCAAAAGATGAAACTTCCAATTTATATGGATTATGCGGCAACTACACCAGTAGATCCACGAGTCGCAGAAAAAATGATGCAATTTTTAACTCCTGATGGGATTTTTGGTAATCCAGCATCACGATCTCATCGATTTGGTTGGCAAGCTGAAGAGGCGGTAGACATTGCACGTAACCAAATTGCGGACTTAATTGGTGCCGATGCAAGAGAAATTGTTTTTACATCAGGCGCAACTGAAGCTGATAATCTTGCCATCAAAGGCGCAGCGCATTTTTACCAAGCAAAAGGTAAGCATATTATCACCTGTAAAACCGAGCATAAAGCTGTGCTCGATACCTGTCGTCAGCTTGAGCGAGAAGGATTCGAAGTCACTTACTTAGCGCCAGAATCGGACGGTATTATTGACTTAGCGAAATTAGAACAAGCGATGCGCAGTGATACTATTTTAGTCTCTATTATGCATGTGAATAATGAGACAGGTGTAATCCAAGATATTGAAAAAATTGGCGAAATATGTCGGCACAGAGGTATTGTGTTTCACGTCGATGCAACACAAAGTGTCGGCAAGTTAGCAATTGATTTAGCAACGCTAAAAGTCGATCTGATGTCATTTTCTGGACATAAAATTTATGGACCAAAAGGGATTGGCGGTTTATATGTAAGGCGTAAACCTCGTATTCGAATTGAGGCGCAAATGCATGGCGGTGGTCATGAGCGAGGAATGCGTTCAGGTACATTGCCCGTGCATCAGATCGTCGGAATGGGTGAAGCATACCGTATTGCAAAAGCAGAACAAGTTACTGAAATGGCTCGTTTAAAAAAGCTAAAACAACGGCTTTGGGATGGTCTAAAAGATATTGAAGAAGTCTATATAAATGGTTCATTAGAGCATGGTGTACAAAACATCCTTAATGTCAGCTTTGCCTATGTTGAAGGTGAATCATTAATGATGGCATTAAAAGATTTGGCAGTTTCATCCGGCTCAGCTTGTACATCAGCAAGTCTTGAACCGTCTTATGTATTAAGAGCATTAGGATTAAATGATGAGCTTGCACATAGTTCTATTCGTTTTTCAATCGGCAGGTTTACGACAGAAGAAGAGATTGATTATGTTATTAAGCTTCTACATGATTCAATTGGGCGTTTGCGTGAGTTATCTCCGTTGTGGGAAATGTTTAAAGACGGGGTTGATCTCTCTCAAATTAAATGGTCAGCGCATTAATCACAACTAACGAGGAAAATATTATGGCTTATAGCAACAAAGTAGTCGATCATTACGAAAACCCTCGTAATGTGGGAGCATTTGATAAAAATGATCCAAATGTTGGCAGTGGCATGGTTGGTGCTCCGGCATGTGGTGACGTTATGCGTTTACAAATCAAAGTCAATGAAAGTGGTATTATTGAAGATGCAAAATTTAAAACCTACGGCTGCGGTAGCGCTATTGCATCAAGTTCTTTAGTTACTGAATGGATAAAGGGTAAATCACTTGATGAAGCTGGTGCGATTAAAAATACCGATATTGCTGAGGAACTTGCTCTGCCGCCAGTAAAAATCCATTGCTCAATTTTGGCAGAAGATGCGATTAAAGCGGCGATTGATGATTACAAAAGTAAGAAAAGTAAATAAGTATCGTCTTAATAATAGATAAAGATAAGGATTAAGCATGTCTATTACATTAACACAAAGCGCAGCAGACCGTGTTCAATCATTTTTAGCTAACCGGGGTAAAGGGGTTGGTTTAAGATTAGGTGTAAAAACCTCAGGTTGTTCAGGAATGGCTTATGTACTTGAGTTTGCTGATGGCATCAATGATGATGATAATGTATTTGAAGATAAAAATGTCAAAATTATTGTAGATAAAAAAAGTCTTGTTTATATTGATGGCACTGAGCTGGATTTTGTCAAAGAGGGCTTAAACGAAGGGTTTAAGTTTAAAAATCCAAATGTTCAAAATGAATGTGGATGTGGCGAAAGCTTTAACGTTTAACTAATTTTGTCGCTTCAGTTATAAATGAGGTATATTGATAATGTTTAACAATAGTAACTATTTTGTGTTATTCCAGCTACCATTAACGTTGCCAATTGATATGGTTAAATTAAATACACAATATCAACAGTTACAACGGCAGTTTCATCCAGACAATTTTGCCTTGGTCCCCGATCATGAAAAAGCCTTAATATTACAGAAATCAGCGACAATTAACTTTGCTTATAAGACCTTAAAAGATCCACTAAAAGCAGCTGAGTATAGAGTTAGCCTTGAAAATATTGATGTCGATGCTGAGCATGATACTATTAGAGATTCTGATTTTCTTGTTGAACAATTTGAACTACGTGAAATGCTTGATGAGATTGAGAATAGGCATGACTGGTCTGCGTTAGATAAATTTTATGATGAAATTATTCAACGCAATAAAGACACTTATGGCACTTTATTACGAGCAATGGAACAATCTGACTGGCAAACAAGCAAAACGATAATCTATCGATTACGTTACTTAGCTAGATTGATTGAACAAATAGAGTTACTGCAAGAAAAGCAATTTGATTTATAATAGTAAACTATAAATCAGCTACGCCTAAGAGACAATTTAATGATGTTATTACAAATTAGTGAGCCAGGACAAACCCCCGAGCCTCACCAGCATCGATTAGCTGTTGGGATCGATTTGGGGACAACTAACTCGCTAGTTGCTGCCGTTCGTAGTGGTAAGGCTGAAACCCTGCCTGACGTTGATGGTGAGCATCTACTTCCTTCCGTAGTGAATTACAAGTATGATGACAGTGGTAATGTTGTAGCAACCGTTGGAAAGTCAGCAAAAGACAATGCGTCATTAGATCCTAGAAATACAGTTAGCTCGATAAAACGTTTAATGGGAAGACGCTTACCTGATATTGACGCCTCCCAATTTCCTTATTTATTTTCAGCAACAGAAAATGGTGTCCCCATTTTAAATTTGCCGAATAGAAGCGTTAACCCAGTCCAAGTTTCTAGCGATATCTTAAATACGTTAGCAATACGCGCTAAAGATTCACTCGGTGGTGAATTAGACGGTGTGGTTATTACTGTACCCGCTTACTTCGATGATGCACAACGTCAAGCAACAAAAGATGCGGCAAGCTTGGCTGGTTTACACGTTTTGCGGTTACTTAACGAACCCACTGCCGCAGCAATTGCTTATGGTCTAGACTCTGGACAAGAAGGGATTATTGTCGTTTATGACTTGGGTGGCGGCACATTTGATGTATCTATCTTGCGTCTTAGCCGCGGTGTGTTTGAAGTCCTTGCTACTGGTGGTGATTCAGCATTAGGCGGTGATGATTTTGATAATTTACTCGCAAAATGGATAGCGAAGCAAGCTGATGTAAGCTTTACCGCTGATCCTTATTTGCATCGGCAACTTTTAGATCTAGCTATAAAAATAAAAATAGAACTATCTGACAAGAAACACGTAGCCGTGCAATTCAAAGACTGGCAAGGGGAGATAACTCGATGCCAATTTAATCAATTGATTGAACCGTTGGTTAAACGAACGCTTCTTGCATGTCGTCGAGCATTGAAAGATGCTCATGTTGAGCTAGATGAAGTGGTCGATATTGTCATGGTAGGCGGTTCCACTCGCGTGCCGAATGTTCGTGCGAGAGTAGAGCAATTTTTTGGACATCGACCATTAACCTCCATTGATCCTGATAAAGTGGTAGCGATTGGCGCTGCGATTCAGGCTGATATTTTAGTCGGTAATAAACCTGATTCAGACATGTTATTACTTGATGTGATTCCGTTATCACTTGGCATTGAAACGATGGGTGAATTAGTCGAGAAAATAATTCCTCGTAATAGCACTATCCCATGCGCGAGGGCTCAGGAATTTACGACATTCAAAGATGGTCAAACAGCAATGGCTATCCATGTGCTACAAGGTGAGCGAGAAACTGTAGCGGATTGTCGCTCATTGGCTCGTTTTACGCTACGAGGAATCCCACCAATGCCCGCTGGAGGAGCTCATATTAGAGTCACATTTCAAGTTGATGCTGACGGGTTACTTAGTGTTACTGCAATGGAAAAATCAACAAACATTCAAGCTTCAATACAAGTAAAACCGTCGTATGGATTAACCGATAATGAAATTGCTAATATGATTCAAGATTCATTAAACAATGCTGAATATGATAAATTGGCTCGACGATTGTTAGAACAAAAAGTTGAGGCAAATAGGATCATTGAAAATTTGCGTGTTGCGCTTGAAAAAGACGCAGATTTACTTTTATCTAATGAGCTTCATAATATTTTAAATGAAAAGCGTCAGCTTGAAATTGTTGCTCAAGGGCAAGATAGCTATAGTATTGAGAAGCAAATTAAACGTTTAGATAATGCTACTCAGAATTTTGCCGCGCTTCGAATGGATCGTTCAATACGCCAAGCATTGACTGGTCATAATATTGATGAAATTTAATTGATTTAGAAGAGAAAATTATGCCAAAAATTACATTTTTACCAAATGAAACACTTTGTCCAGAGGGCAAGACTGTTGAGGCAAAAGAAGGTGAATCAATCTTAGAAGTTGCTTTACGTAATGATATTGAAATAGAGCATGCTTGTGAAATGTCCTGTGCGTGTTCTACATGCCATTGCATCGTACGAAAAGGATTCAATTCACTAGAAGAGAGTGATGAACAAGAAGACGACATGTTGGATAAAGCATGGGGAGTTGAGCCACAAAGTCGTTTAAGCTGCCAAGCACGAGTTACCGATCAAGATCTAGAGGTTGAGATACCAAGATATAGTCTAAATCATGCGAAAGAAGATCATTAAAATGGAAAGGTAACTATTTAGTGCCTCTTTATTTAAGCACAAATTAATTTAATTATCTTTTTTTGGCTAATAAAGTTGCAAAGCGTAGCTTCATTTTATTACAGTTTATTCCCATTTTATGAATTTCTCCCATATTTTCGTTATATTTTATAATATCCCAATTATGGTAGTAGTTTTTTAATTCTTGTTCCCTAAAAGCAAATGAAAATGGTACCGGTACGGGGCATGGACAATCTTCCGTAGACATGGCGCAGACGATTAGGTTATACCCTTGGATTTTTGTTATGGATTGCATATTTTGGATAATAGCTGAAATTTTTTCAGGCTGTAGAAACATCATTACGGACGTTGAAACGATGAAATCATACTCACCTTGTAAGGTTGATTGATTAATATCATAGACATGAGCCTGAATTCTTGTTAGTTCATCTTGTTTGATTATATTATTAACTTTCGTAACATTAAGGTCCATTTTATCTACAGCAGTCACATCAAAACCACATAAATTGAGATATAGGGCATTACGGCCAGAGCCGCAACCTAAATCGAGTGCCTTTCCTTGGTAAATTATTTTACAAGTATCGACTAATTCAGTATTTGGAGGCATTAAATCATATTTTTTGTTGCCGTAGTCTTCTTTAGAACAGTAAAAACTAAGTTGGCATTTTATATCATCAGAAACACTGACTATTTTATGCCATTGTTGAGGTACTATCAAAGGAGGTTGATTATCAGTTGAAAAATAATGCATGCTAATCGTGTTGCCTCGTTCATCGAGCATCGCGAAATCCATATCACCTTTTAGAATTTCAAACCGGCTAAAAACCCCTGTTTGTGTATTACGCTTTTCTTTGAAGAGTTTTGGTAATGTTTGTTTATCCCAAATTGGAAGAGTTTCATAACTTAGTAGATTCTTTATCATGTTAGCATCATTTTAGGTGGCTAATACTTGATTATTATAGTTGGGTATTATGTAAAAAACTATCTGTTTTCGATAAAAAAAGAAAGTTTATTATTATGGGACTTCAGTAATAATTTAATAAAATATAAATAAACGTTATTAGATGTCCCTATGCTTTTTTAGGTCAGTTTTTATACGTTAGTCTCATAGCGTTAAGTTTGAATATCAATATTATAATACCAACTCGCTAATATAATTTTTGTAAAGCAATGACATTATCGGCTGGATTGTAATTTAATGCTGCAGTTGTTGCATAAGCTGCATTTATTGTCGTGTCATAATGGACTTTGTATTGAATAGCACTCCGTCGTAATGTTTTAGATGCTTCAATAGCGGCTCTTCCTGATGTCGTATTTAGAATATAGCTATACTCACCATTCTTAATATAGTCGTGGATATTTGGTCGTCCTTCTGTTTCTTTTTTTACTTCCCGACAATCAATACCTTGATTTTTGAGTAAAGAGGCAGTGCCATTGGTCGCATCAATTATAAAACCACATTCTATTAATCTTTTTGCTATTTCAATGACTCTTTTTTTATCTTGATCGCGCACTGAAAGTAATGCTTTACCACTTTTTTTCATATTTGATAGGCTACCTAATTGTGCCTTAGCAAAGGCCTCGGCAAACGTTTTGCCTATTCCCATGACTTCGCCTGTTGAGCGCATCTCTGGACCTAAAATTGGATCTACACCACTAAACTTATTAAATGGTAATACGACTTCTTTTACTGAATAGTAGGGGGGAATTATCTCTTCTGTTACATTTTGCTGCAACAAGGATTGACCAACCATGACTCGAGCTGCAATTTTAGCTAGCGATAAGCCGGTCGCTTTTGAAACAAAAGGGACGGTTCTTGCTGCCCTAGGATTAACTTCAATCAAATAAATTTCATTATTTTTTATTGCGAACTGTGCATTCATTAAACCTTTGACATTAAGCGCTAGTGCTAATTGTCTAGCTTGTCGGCGCAGTTCGGCTAATATTACAACGCTTAATGTGTATGTAGGTAGTGAACAAGCTGAATCACCAGAATGAACGCCTGCTTGTTCAATATGTTCCATAATCCCGCCGATGACAACATTATTACCATCGCTGATCACGTCAATGTCGACTTCAACAGCATCATCGAGGAAGTGGTCTAACAAGACCGGGGCATCATTTGACTCACTTACAGCGGTTTTAAAATAACGTTTTAGGTCACTTTCGTCATAAACTATTTCCATTGCTCTCCCGCCAAGAACATAAGATGGACGAACGACTAATGGGTAACCAATTTTTTCTGCTTGAATGATTGCTTGTTCTAAATCAGAGACAGTTCCATTTACCGGTTGTTTAAGTTTTAGTGCCTCAACGATTTCTTGAAAACGCCTACGATCTTCTGCTTTGTCAATCGAGTCTGGTGATGTCCCAATTATTGGCACTCCAGCGGCTTCTAACGCTCTGGCCAGTTTTAATGGTGTTTGCCCACCATATTGCACAATGACACCTGTTGGTTTTTCTATATGAACGATTTCAAGCACATCCTCCAATGTTATTGGTTCGAAGTAGAGACGATCAGATGTGTCATAATCAGTTGATACCGTTTCGGGATTGCAATTGATCATGATTGTTTCATAGCCATCTTCATGTAAAGCAAACGCAGCGTGTACACAGCAATAATCGAATTCAATACCTTGTCCAATACGGTTTGGCCCACCGCCAAGGATGATTATTTTTTTGCGCTCAAATTGTGGCTGAGCTTCACATTCGTCTTCATAAGTCGAATATAGGTAAGTTGTATTCGTCGCAAATTCAGCTGCACAGGTATCAACTCGCTTATAAACAGGATAAAGGTTGTATTGATGTCTTTTCTGGCGGATATCCTGTTCTTTAACATGTAATAATTTAGCTAATCTCGCATCGGAAAAACCTTTACGTTTAAGCAATCTTAACATGTCATAATCAAGCTGATTAAGAGATGTTTGGCTGATAGTTTGTTCTAGTTTAATAATTTGCTGTATTTGCACTAGGAACCAACGGTCAATATGCGTGAGTTCAAATACCTCATCTAATGCAAAACCAGCTCTAAAAGCATCACCAATATACCAAATTCTTTCGGCGCCCGCTTCTTGTAGTTCTCTGCGAATTTTAGTTATTTGGCTGTTATCAATATAATTATCGACTTTTGCATCAAAACCGGTAGCGCCAACTTCTAGTCCTCTCAATGCTTTTTGTAGTGATTCTTGAAATGTTCGACCGATAGCCATCACTTCCCCCACTGATTTCATCTGAGTGGTTAAGCGATCATTACAACCCGCAAATTTTTCAAAATTAAAGCGAGGAATTTTAGTAACGACATAGTCAATTGATGGTTCAAATGACGCAGGTGTTTTTCCTCCTGTAATGTCGTTCGCCAGCTCATCAAGAGTATAACCAACAGCTAATTTTGCGGCAATTTTAGCTATCGGGAAACCGGTTGCTTTCGATGCGAGTGCGGATGATCTTGATACGCGAGGATTCATTTCAATAACAATTAAACGCCCTGTTGCTGGATCAACTGAAAATTGAACGTTAGAACCCCCAGTTTCGACTCCTATTTCACGTAATACCGCTAATGATGCATTACGCATTATTTGATACTCTTTGTCAGTTAGCGTTTGAGCTGGGGCAACGGTAATTGAATCGCCCGTATGGATCCCCATTGGGTCAACATTCTCAATCGCGCACACAATAATACAATTATCATTTTTATCGCGAATAACTTCCATTTCGTACTCTTTCCAGCCAATTAATGACTCATCAATTAAGAGTTCATTTGTTGGCGACAGATCTAAACCTCGTAAGCAGATATCTTCAAACTCTTCGCGGTTGTAAGCGATTCCTCCACCGGTTCCGCCCATAGTGAATGATGGTCTTATAATGCAAGGAAATCCGACTTTATCGAGAACCTCATTTGCTTCTTTTAAATTGTGAGCTATACCACTACGAGCCGTTTCAAGCCCAATTTTTTTCATCGCCAGATCAAAGCGTCTACGGTCTTCGGCCTTATCAATAGCATCAGCTGTCGCACCGATCATTTCAACCTTGAACTCTTTTAGTACGCCATGCTTTTCTAACTCTAACGCACAGTTAAGAGCGGTTTGCCCTCCCATGGTAGGTAAAATTGCATCGGGTTTTTCTTTTTCAATAATTTTGCGTACAGTGGTCCAGTGTATTGGTTCAATATAGGTTGCATCTGCCATTTCTGGATCGGTCATAATTGTGGCCGGATTGGAATTAACCAAAATGACGCGATAGCCTTCTTCACGTAACGCTTTGCAAGCTTGAGCGCCAGAATAATCAAATTCGCAGGCTTGACCAATAATAATCGGTCCGGCACCAATGATTAGGATACTTTTAATATCAGTTCGCTTTGCCATCTATTATTGCTCCTGCTTATAAATTGAGATTAATTCGATAAAATGATCAAATAAAGGTGCCGCATCATGAGGGCCCGGGCTGGCCTCTGGATGGCCTTGAAAACTAAATGCAGGTTTTATATTATGGTGAACTCCTTGCAACGAGCCATCAAATAACGACTTATGAGTTACGCGTAGCGTTTTCGGTAATGATGCTTCATCAACGGCAAAACCGTGGTTTTGAGCGGTAATCATAACGGTATTCTTTTCAATATCTTTGACAGGGTGGTTGCCACCATGATGACCGAATTTCATTTTGTTTGTTTTCGCCCCACAAGCCAGCGCAAGTAATTGGTGACCTAGGCAAATACCAAAAATGGGGATATCAGTTTGTAAAAATTGTTGAATCGCTTCAATTGCATAGGAGCATGGTGTAGGATCCCCTGGCCCATTAGATAAAAAAATCCCATCAGGATTAAGCGCTAATACTTCACTCGCGGCTGTTTGTGCCGGAACAACAGTAATATCGCAGCCTCGATCGGCTAGCATACGTAAAATATTTCTTTTTATACCAAAATCATAAGCTACTACATGATAAGATCGTTCATTTGCTATTTTTCTTGCTGAGTTTTCATTACCTAATCTCCACGAGCCTTCGGTCCAATTATAATATTGCTTGGTCGTTACTTCTTTTGCCAAATCAAGTCCATTTATGCCTTTAAAATTTTGCGCTTTAAATAAAATATGGTCTGCTTTTTTTAATAGTTCATCTTTATTGTTACCAGATACGATGCAACCATGTAGGGCGCCTTTTTCTCTCAATATTCGTGTCAATTTTCGAGTATCTATATCAGAAATAGCAACAATATTATAGTTTTGTAGATAACTCGTTAAATTATCAGTACTACGAAAATTACTCGTAATGGTAGGGAGATCGCGGATAACTAAGCCTTTAGTATAAATTTTATTCGACTCTTCATCCGCGGCATTAGTGCCAACATTACCAATATGTGGATAAGTTAATGTTACAATTTGTTCGGCATAAGAGGGATCGGTTAATATTTCTTGATAACCTGTCATTGAAGTATTGAATACTATTTCTCCAACGGTTTCTCCATCGACCCCAATTGATTTACCTAAAAATAGAGAACCATCTTGTAGAATAAGAATCGCATGATTTTGCATAATAAATGGCAACCTTGTTAGAATAATAAATCATTATATTTGAATATAAATTCAATTTATTTTACATTGGTAAATTATAATAACAACTATTTTATTATAATAAACTGGATAAATAAAACGATATTATAGAATTTTTTTCAGTAAAAAAGTCTAAATTTTGAGACATTAATTAAGTTTTGTTGTTTTAAAATAAAATTAATTATCTTTAACTTGAAATTGAATAATTATTCAAATAGAATTTTTAAAAATTACCAGCAAGATTAGGAGCAAATTATGCATGGTTTTTATCAACGTCACTTTTTACGGTTACTCGATTTTACGCCTTTAGAGATCGAGCGATTGATTACATTATCAATAGAATTAAAAAATGCTAAAAAAAAGGGGCAAGAACTCAAATATTTAATAGGAAAAAATATTGCTTTAATTTTTGAAAAAGATTCAACACGTACACGTTGCGCATTTGAGGTTGGAGCTTTTGATCAGGGGGCTTGCGTAACTTATTTAGGAGCTAATGGTAGTCAGATTGGACATAAAGAATCGATAGCCGATACTGCGAGGGTTCTCGGTCGCATGTATGATGGTATTCAGTATCGCGGATATGGCCAAGAAATTGTCGAAGCATTAGCTAAACATGCTGGCGTACCTGTTTGGAATGGTTTAACGAATGAAGCTCATCCAACACAAATTCTAGCTGATTTTATGACAATGAAGGAACATATTGGTGAGCGCCCACTTAATAGTGTTAAATTTGCTTATTTAGGCGATGCTGGTAATAATATGGGGAATTCATTAATGGAAGGTGCGGCATTAATGGGAATGGAAATTCGTCTAGTTGCACCTAAACATTGCCAGCCTGATTCTGCCTTGGTTGAACAATGCCAAATTGTTGCTGCACAAACAGGTGCAACAATTATTTTAACTGAAGACATTGAGTTAGGTGTAAAAGAGGTTGATTTCTTATATACTGATGTCTGGGTGTCTATGGGAGAACCTAAAGATGTATGGGATGAGCGTGTTAAGTTACTCGCGCCTTACCAAATTAATCAACATGTGATTAATTTAACCCATAACCCGAATGTTAAGTTTATGCATTGTTTACCTGCATTTCATGATACGAATACGTTAGTTGGTAGGCAAATAGCGGCACAGTATAATTTAAATAATGGACTTGAAGTAACTGATGACGTGTTTGAATCAAAATACAGTATTGTATTTGATGAAGCGGAGAATCGTCTTCATACGATCAAAGCCATTATGGTTGCAACATTAAGTGAAGATTAATGACTAGAAAAAATAAAAGCTCTAATTTTAAACAACATGTCCGTTTAACAAATCCTGTTCATTTTTTAGCAGTAGGATTAGGTAGTGGAATGTCGCCAATTATGCCTGGCACAATGGGATCATTAATGGCTATTCCATTATGGTTACTTTTTTATCAACTAATACCTATTTTATATTGGGTATTGATTGTTGTTGCTTTCATATTTGGATGTTTTTTATGCCAAAAAACATCGGATGATACACATACTCATGACTCTGGTCACATTGTTTGGGATGAGTTTGTTGGGATGTGGATAACTCTTTTTTTTATTCCTCATATTTCTATGTTATGGATTGTCATTGCTTTTATCATTTTTCGTTTTTTTGATATGGTCAAACCTTGGCCTATCCGTTGGTTTGACCAAAAAGTATCTGGCGGCTTTGGTATTATGATCGATGATGTTATTGCTGCAATATTCTCCTCTATTGTTGTATATCTACTCGGGTTTTGGCTTAGGTAGCTTATTATCTAGCACAACTAAAAGATAGTTGTGTCCTTGCTAATTTAATCAATTTACTCTTATAATAATTAAAACATTTCTTTTTTTATTATTGCTAATATTGATTTATGTCATTTTTTTGTTTTTTTCTCTTTTTTTTAAAAGGGTAATAATTCAACAACGCAAATATAAAATGCTATTTTTCCTTGGTTTCCTTTTTTAAACTTGACTAACGCCTGTTTAGAGTCATATGATTTAGATAGTTCATTTTGAATCTTAAAACTGTTGGAGGTAGAAGTGAAATTTAACCACAATGTATTATTTGTCTCATCACAAAGTCTATCCATCGATAATCCCGCTATTTCAGTGCTTTACAATTTACGAGAAGCGTTAATTGAATTGGATTTTCATGTTAATATTGCTGCAAATATTGCTGAATCCATCAAGTACATCAAAGAAAGCCCTAAATATAGCGCGATTGGTCTATTTTGGGATGTCACTAATCAAAATATTCAACAAGAAAGTTATGAACTAATCAAAAAAATACGGGAACGTAGTGAAAAAACACCTATTTTCTTGATGTCTGAAGAAAATATAACGGATCATGTACCGTTACCCGTTTTGCAGGAAGTGGCCGAGTATATTTACCTCTACTCAGAAACGGCGCCATTTATCGCAAACCGAATTAATTCTGCGGTAGAACGCTACGCCGAAAGTTTGCTTCCTCCGTATTTCAATACCTTAAAAAATTTCACTGAAGACGGAGATTATTACTGGGATTGCCCAGGGCATATGGGTGGCATGGCTTATCTTAAACATCCAGTTGGCATTGAATTTTTTAATTTTTTTGGCGAAAATATGTTCCGTGCTGATATTGGTGTGGCTACTTCTGAAATGGGTGATTATCTTATTCATGAAGGACCGCCAAAAAAATCTGAACAGATTGCGGCCAAGCTTTTTGGCTCTGATTGGACTTTATATGGTGTCTCAGGTTCATCTGGTTCAAACCGAATTGTCGCTCAAGGTGCTATCGGCGCGAATGAAATGGTTGTCATTGATAGAAATTGCCATAAGTCTTTAAACCATGGTTTAACTTTAGCGCAAGCAAGGCCAGTATATTTAAAACCAAGCAGAAATGGTTATGGACTTATTGGCCCTATTCCTGTCAAGCGATTAAAAAAATCGAGTATCGATAACTTAATTGATAATAGCAAATTAAGCAAAGATGCTGTAAATAAAGAACCTACATATGCGGTAGTAACGAATTGTACATATGATGGCTTCTGTTATAACGCTAAGAAAGTTGCAGAGCTTTTAGGTGAGAGTGTTGCTAGGATCCATTTTGATGAAGCTTGGTATGCTTATGCAAAATTTCATCCACTTTACAAAGAACGTTTTGCGATGGATATACCTGATGATATGCCAAATCGACCTACGATTTTTGCCGTGCAATCAACTCATAAAATGTTGCCGTCTTTATCAATGGCTTCAATGATCCACGTTAAAAAAAGCGAAAGAGCACCGTTAGACTTTGATGATTTTAATGATGCATTTATGATGCACGGCACAACATCACCATACTATCCAATCATTGCATCTATCGACGTCGCCGTTAGTATGATGGCGGGAGAGTCAGGTAAGTCTTTAGTACAAGAATCCATTGAAGAAGCGATTGAATTTCGTAAAGCTGTTGTATCAGTGAAAAGAAAGATACAGGAACAAAACGGCGAATCATCATGGTTTTTTGATGTTCTTCAACCTAAAGATGTGGTAGATCCTAAAACTCAGCAAAAATATAGCTTTGAAAAAGCACCGATGGAGCTTTTAAGCAATGAACCATCGTGTTGGGTATTAGGTGAGAACCAAGAATGGCATGGTTTTGCAAATGATGATATTAAAGATGTTGATTGTATGCTTGATCCTGTTAAGGTAACAATCACATGTCCAGGAATTAAATCGGATGGTCAATATGAAAAAATGGGGATTCCAGGTTACATAATGACCAAGTTTTTAGATGATCGCCGAGTCGAAATTGCCCGCACAGGTGATTATACTTTATTGATTCTTTTTTCTGTTGGAACAACAAAAGGCAAGTGGGGCAGCTTAATCGAAAGCTTGCTTGAGTTTAAAAAACTGTACGATAATGGCACATTAGCTATCGATGCTATACCTTCTCTACGTGGAGTATCATCTCTATATGATACCATGACATTGAAAGAGTTATGCCAACGTATGCATGACACAATGAGTAGTCTGCAATTAATGTCTCACATAAATAGTGCGGTAAATGCAGATCCAATTCCAGTCATGACGCCTGCAGAAGCTTATCAAAAAGTCGTTCGTTATAAAACTGAGCACGTCAAATTAGAAAATTTTGCTGGGCGGATTGCCGCAAGTATGCTAGTTCCTTATCCTCCGGGGATCCCTGTATTAATGCCTGGTGAGCTGCTGCCATCTGATGACACTGGAATTATTGGTTATCTACATGCATTGCAAGAGTTCGATAAACAGTATCCTGGTTTTTCTCATGAACTTCAAGGCGTAAACGTTGATGATAATGGTGATTTTTGGGTGCGAGCCATCGTTGAAGATTGGAATACTAAAACCACACTACCCAAAAAAGTTAGATTAACTAAAACGGTTTCAACTGCGATAAAAAAAGGCCGCCAATAGCTATTGGCGGAAGTACCTTCGTTTAATATTAATTAAAGAGAGAAAATATTATGAGTGATAGTACTCAAAGCTCATCGTCATCGGGCGGTGCGAAATTAGGGTTATTTGCTTTAATTGCCATCGTTGTTGGTTCAATGCTAGGAGGGGGGGTTTTTAGCCTTCCTCAAAATACAGCGGCGACTTCTGCGATTGGACCAGTATTAATTGCTTGGCTCATTGCCGGTATTGGTATTTATTTTATTGCTAATTCATTTCGTACTCTTTCTGATTTACGACCTGATTTACAAGCTGGCGTTTATATGTATGCTCAAGAGGGATTTGGTTCTTTTATCGGTTTTAATGTAGCGTGGGGATACTGGTTGATGACAGCATTTGGAAATGTTGCTTTTGCTGTTATTTTAATGGATGCATTTAATGAATTTCTTCCTGGTGTTTTTACCGATGGTAATAATTTAAATTCTATTATTTGTGGGTCAATACTTATTTGGGGATATAATTTTTTAGTTCTTTCTGGAATACGTGTTGCTGGTTTTATTAATACCCTTGGTACGATTGCAAAGCTCGTACCTTTAGTTCTATTTGTTTTGATTTTAGGCTTTTTAATTAATTATTCTCAGCTTTTTGATAATCTTTGGGGGACATCGCCTCAGATAGTTACACAAGTTAGTGGTACAACGGAACCTGTTTCTCTGTATTCTCAGATATTAAGCCCGCTAACTGTTGCCTTATGGTCATTTATTGGGGTTGAAGGGGCCGTTGTATTATCTGGGCGAGCTAAGAATAAAAAAGATGTTGGTAAAGCAACGTTATTTGGTTTTATTATCGCACTTATTATTTATATTCTTCTTTCCGTTTTGCCTTTTGGTGCAATGTCTCAAGCTGAATTGTCACAAATAGCCAATCCCTCAACGTCTGGTGTATTACAATATGTTGTCGGTGATTGGGGTAAATGGTTAATGAGTGTTGGGCTGATTATATCTGTATTAGCCGGTTGGTTAGCGTGGACGATTTTATGTGCTGAAATTCCAATGGTTGCAGGGCAAAAAGGCGCTTTTCCTCAGGTGTTTGATAAAGTCAATAAGAATCATTCTGCTAGTGTGTCATTATGGGTAAGCAGTGCAATTATGCAAGCCGCTATGCTATTAGTCTATTTTTCCAATAATGCTTGGAGCACCATGTATAATATTTGTGCATTAATGGTAATTCCTGCTTACATTACAACAACGCTTTATATGGTTAAAATTTGTCTAAACGGTGAGTATAATAAGTATTCAAATAAAGGCAAAACACTATCGTTACTGAGCGGTATTTTGGGGGCATTATTCTGCGTATTAATTCTATATGCTAGCCAAATTCAGTATGTTGCACTAATCCCGATTTTATTAACGATTGGATTACCGCTGTTTATTTGGGCGAGAAAAGAGAAAAGAGGTAATTTGCCAATATTCCAAAATAAAGAGATTGTTTATTTATTAATTTTATTGTTGCTAGATATTATCGTTATAGCTTTATTAGCTATGGGAATGATTAAATTATAATAAGGATTAAAGGCATGGAGACACAAACCAAAAAAGCGACAAATAGTCAGAAGTTAGGGCTTATCTCGTTAATTGCTATTGTAATTAGCACCATGATTGGCAGCGGTATTGATGGACTACCACAAAATATGGCCGCCAATTCAGCTCTAGGGCCAATTGTTATTGCTTGGATTATTTGTGGTATCGGGATGTACTGTATAGCAAGAACTTTTATGATTCTTTCTGACGCGCGCCCCGATCTCAATGCCGGTATTTATATGTATGCACGAGAAGGATTTGGTCCTTTTATTGCGTTTAATGTAGCATGGGGATATTGGCTAATGAATATTTTTAGCAATGTTGCCTTCGCCATTATTACAATGGATACGTTGAATTATTTTTTTCCAGGGTACTTTACGGGTGGTAATAATATTACATCTATTATTGGTGCATCTATTCTGATTTGGAGCGTCAATTTTATGGTGTTATCTGGCACTAAAAGTACGGGTAGGATTAATACTATCGGTACATTTGCTAAGATGATACCGCTATTTACGTTTATCATTATTATTATCTATGCACTTAATTATACTAAATTTGCCTCAAATATTTGGGGACAAGTACAGACCCCAACTCAGCCAAATCTAGGCTCTATTAGCGCTCAAATTATGTCGCCATTGACCGTGGCGCTCTGGTGTTTTATTGGTATCGAAGGCGCTGTTGCTTTATCTGGGCGAGCTAGAAATAAAAAAGATGTAGGTAAAGCTACTTTTATTGGTTTCATTATCTCCCTCTCTCTTTGTATGCTAGTGTCAGTTTTACCTTTTGGTATTTTAAGCCAAGACCAATTAAAATCGATCCCAACACCGTCAACAGCAGGAGTGCTTAAAATTATTACTGGTGATTGGGGGGAGTGGTTAATTAACTTTGGTGTATTGATTTCCGTGATAACCAGCTGGCTTGCTTGGACGATGATTTGTGGTGAAATTCCAATGGTAGCCGCTCAAAATAGTACTTTTCCTAAAATTTTTGCTCGTAGAAACAAAAATGGCGCTGCAAGCGTAGCCCTTTGGGTGAGTGCTATATTAATGCAGTTTGTCATTTTATGTGTCTATTTTGCCTCTCATGCTTGGATCATGATGTTAAATATTGCCTCTATTACTGTGATTCCTGCTTATATTGCATCAAATGCTTATTTATTAAAATTATGTATAACAGGCGAATATACTCAATATGCTAAACGTGGTCGTTATGTTGCGCTGATAACAAGCATTATTGGTATATTTTTCTGCTTATTAATGTTTTATGCAACTAAACTAGAGTATGTAGTCTTCGTTCCAATCACTCTCATGATTGGTTTTCCTTTGTATGTTTTAGCTAAAAAACAGAATCAACCAGGTAAACCTATTTTAAACAAAAATGAAATAATCTACTTTATCTTTTTATTTTTGCTCACGGTTATCGCATTAGCGGTAATGTTTATTTGGTAACGACATATCTTTATTGTTAATAAACACAGCAGTATTCTTGATTTCTAGCTATGGTGTATGTTCTTTTGCCTTTTTGCTTCAATCTCTTGCCGCTATCAAAATGATATAGATTAAGCCGTAATCAATAACCAATAAAATTTATCAGGTCTTGCTTTAGTATTAAAATATCCCTACTAAAGCAAAACCCAAGCGTAACAAGTAATTTAGTGTTTTGCCAGACAATTAAATGTTATCGATTGCTTAATTTGAATTAGGCACATTTATTTTTTCGAAAACAGGTTTATCTGATTGTTTGAACTGCGCTAGTGAGAATGTTTGATAATTTATATCATTATACCCACGGATTTTTATAATCCCTTCTTTTAGGCTTGATAAACTGGTCCAAACCGTATATTCAGAAGACATTATACCGCGCTTACCGGATTCGTTAAGGCTATCCGTGGTAATATTTTTTAAACGGTCAAAACGATTCATTGCATGGGCTAAAATATTCATCGCATCACTAGGTGAATTAGCTTTTGGGGCATATGTAGTATAGTAAATCGCACGAATAAAACGACCGACTGAGGTATCTGATGACGGTAGATCTGATGATGCAATTCCGCTATCAGGTTGCACAACATCAATATTGCCCAATTTAGCAGATGATCTATCGAGATTATCGAGTTGAGTGTAGTTATTTAGATTTTCTAAATGCCACGGAAAACTCGGTCCATTAGTCATCACTTTAGTTGGGTTTTGATACACGTGAAGTTTACCATCGAGGGCTTCAACAACAATACTCCCGCCTTTATTGTCATAAAAGGCATAATGAAATGGTGATACAACGCCACCTAAATTTTCTAACACTGGTGACCAAAAGCTCCTATTATTGACTGCATTTGCAACTTCTTCTACGGAAGAAAAACTTGATAAAGCCCACTCACCAATTGAAGTGACCGGAATAGACTCTTTATACTCAGATGGTTTAAGGGCGGTTAAATGAGCACTTGAGATCATGTTGGCACTAAACGATAAGCCCGCACTATTGAGACCTTGAAAGACATTATGATCATCGCCGTCATAATAGACATTTGTGGTGATGGCAAGTATGTGGTATTTCGATTTATAATTTGCACTATTTTTGCCATCGGGTCCTTTTTTCTGGAAAAAAGTTCCCTCAGGATAGTATGTTAACCATGATGGTAAATTTTCTGATAACTCGAGTGTCCTTCCTTGATATACGTCACCATTATTATCTGTAATAGCAAGGCTTGTGCATGCTTGACCGGCTAATGATATTGATAATAAAGAGAGAGGGATCATACGCAGTAAAGTTTTTAATTTCATTTGAAAATCTCCAGTATATTTTACGTGATCTTTTGATACGTTTATTAAATTAACTTATTAATTCCAATGTCAATAACGGAAGTGCGATTCGTTATTGATATTGTCATCGAAATTTTAAAATACCAAGAATGGCTCTATAATAAATGCAAAATAAAAACAAAAGCTATGCCAATAACGCTAAAAAAAGAAATTAAATCTAATTTAATACATTAGTGTTGTTGGGGTTAATACATTAAATTCGCCCTGAGTTGATTAAAAGTACAGTTATTATAATTATAAAAGAACAAAAATAGTACTGAAATAGATTGAAATATAAAAAGAAAATTGATTTTAAAGTATTTTGATATAGAATAATTAGCTAGATTAGCAACGATTATTTTAACTCGATAGAATTATTTATCTCGGTTTATTATTCATCGGTAAAAATATACTATCTTTCATAGTCTATTGCTAATATCCTACTTATTTACAATAAAAGTTGATATGTTTTATATGAAAAAATATGTACTTATTGTATTAATAATCGTTTTCTTAGTATCTTGCGGACAAAATGGTGCTCCTGTTGTCGTTATGTTCGGCTCGTATTTCCCATCTTGGATTTTTTATTTTATTTTTAGTATTATTATTACGTTGTTATTGCGCGTTTTATTTATAAAAATTGGATTCGATAACCTAATTGGATATAAGCTTTTATTTTATATTTCATTAATGCTTATTCTCGCTTTTTTAAGCTCATTTTTATTTTTTTAACAAAGTTACTGATAAATGAAAAAATTTAAACATGTAATGAATAACAAGAGACTTCCCATCATAGTTACAGTTATTACACTGATAATTGCTATCGTATGCGCTCATTATTGGCTACGTTCATCGATAACCAATCCTCTGTCTGAAGATGCGATTGTTAATGCCGATTTAGTGAATATCTCATCATCAGTGCCTGGGCGAATTACCCATATTTATGTGACTGACAACAGTAAAGTAAAAAGAGGTGATCTTCTTTTTACCATTGAAAAAACACCTTATCAGATAAGGCTCGCCCAAACTAAAGTTGCTTTGGCTATAGCTGAGTCAGCACTAAATACAAAATTAAAAAATATTACAGCGGAACAATTAAATTCAGATATTACCGATCAGCAAATTCTTAGAGCCAAGACTAACTTAGATTTAGCAACTGAAACACTAAAGCGCTTAGAGCCTCTACAAACTCAGGGATATGTAACTAAACAACAAATCGATGATGCAAGAACCGCGAAGCACGATGCTGAAATCAGTTACCAGCAGGCGATCAGCCAAGCAAATGCAGCAAAAGCCTTAATTAATGATGCTGATGCTGAAATAGCATTTGTGGAGCTAAAACGTAACGATGTTGCTTTTGCACAATGGGAATTAGATAATACCGACATCACAGCACCTAATGATGGTTTTGTAACTGGGTTAAATACGTCGGCCGGAAAGTTTGTTATTTCAGGGCAATCTATTTTTACGTTAGTTAATTCAGAAAATTGGTTTGTTTCTGCTTATTTTAGAGAAACGACATTAAAAAATATAAAATTAAATAGCTGCGTCAAAGTCTATGTTATGGCGGATAAAAGTAAATTAATTAAAGGATATGTGAATAGTATCGGTTGGGGGGTTATCTCGACAGAGCTACTTTCGATTCCAAGCCAGCTACCTTATCTCCCTAAATCGTTAAATTGGGTACACGTTGAGCAACGTTTTCCAGTTCGGATTAGCTTAGTTAATCCACCCGAAGAATTGATGCGTGTAGGAGCCTCTGCAATTACAATAATTCAACATGATGATTGTTCATCTAATTAGAGTATTTTATCGATACTTACTACCATTTCCAGGCAGAGCCGCTTTAACTTGGCGGATTGCCTTGTTGTCCGCACTTATGGCGGTTGTTGCCATGATTTATGAAATTCCAGAATCCGCAATCAGTTGTTATTTAATCATTTATTTAATGAAAGATGATGCAAACGAAAATATTGTTATTGCGATTGCGGTGTCGATTTTACTTTCATTAGCGGTTGCACTTATTTTTTTATTGACTAATTTAACGATCAATAGTGTATTTTTTAGAATATTTATGATCTTTATTTGTTCCTATTTCTTTGTCTATATGGGGGCAAAATTTAATGTCTCAGAAATTGGTAATTTAGTTGCACTAGTTATTGCTTTTTTACTGACCCTACTTAGTGATGCTCCAACGGGCGAACTAGCAACTCGTGCTATTCTATATGCTCTGCTCATGGCTACAACACCAATGTTATTAATGATTATTTTTAATCTCATTTTAGGTAAAAAAAGTCAAAATATATTACTTGAAAAGTTCTCATTAAGACTCAAAACGGCACAAAATACGTTGATGCAACCCATCATAAATAATAAATTTGGACTTAAGAAATTATTGCGAGATAGCCAAGGAGGAGGTGATATCCACTTAAAGCTAATTAAAATTTTTCATCTACAAACTCAAAAGCAAATTGAATGGTTGGAAAATGTAAATAAACAGACACTCAAATTGCTGGCGCTCGTCAGTATTTTACCGAAAGATACAACTGAAGAATCACGGAAAATTTTAGCAAATAATTGCCAGTATGCATTAAATTCAATTAGTGATAAGAGTTTTGGTAGTGATATTATCATGCTAAATGACAACTTGATCAGTAAGGAAATATGCAACTCATTGAATATGCTAGTGCACAATCCCGTCAGTATAGCAGAAATGGCGCCAAAACTGCCGAAACAAAAAAAAAGGAATACAAACAATACAACCAACGGTACCTTAACTTACCACTATTTTGCGTTTAAAGTGACAATCTCAGCGCTTATTTGCTATGGTATTTATACATTGTTTGATTGGCAGGGGATCCATACCGCCATGATAACATGTTATGTCGTTGCGCTCGGTACGACTGCTGAGACAATACATAAACTGACTTTACGTATACTTGGTTGTTTAGTTGGAGCCTTGATTGGCGTTTTATCCACCATTTATGTCACGCCTCACTTAGATAGTATTAACGGCTTATTCTTATTAATTTTTATTGGTATGCTTTTGCCTGCTTGGATAACGGCAGGAAGCGAACTTTTTTCTTATGCTGGTGTGCAAATTGGCTTAGCATTTTTGTTGACGGTTTTAAATGGGTTTTCACCCAGTACTGATTTAGTTGCAGCACAAGACCGTATATTAGGCGTTTTACTTGGTATTGCGGTATGTTTTGTTGTTTTCACTGTATTATGGCCTGTTTCAATTTCGGATACTATTTATCAAAAACTATCTAAAATATTAAATTTAGCCTTAGACTCAGTACAAAGTGAAACACAAGGGCAGCTTGATATCGTTAATTTTGCACAATTAATTGATGAGGCTAATCAGATTGACTATAATCTTAAACTTGTCATTTTCGATACAAAATTGATGAAATTATCTAATTATGAGCTTAAAACTGTTCGTTATTTTATTCTACAAATTATCCGATTAAATACATTACTAATACTTCCGATTGATTCTGCAAAAAGACAAATTTATCAAAATGAGTTAACATTATTTTTAAGTAATAATGTGATTAATAGAGAAAATATAGCCAAGCTTGATAAGTTAAATGAACTATTGCGTAGAAATATTAACTCTATTTTAAAGGACATTTAAATTGAAAAATTCAACGACATCATTTAGTTTTCTGAAATATAAACTCTATTTTTCAATATTTTGTATTATCACTTTAGTCGGTTGCGTCACGAGTAATGATTGGCAAGATATGCCAGTGCAAAATATCAATTCAATTGTTGTCCATTCTAATCAAGCACAAGATAATAATGAATTAAGTAGCTTATTTTCTAACGTAGATATTATACCCAATCATAAATATAGCTTGGTTGAATTAATTGATTTGTCTCAAAATAACAACGTTCAATTACGTTCAGCTTGGCAGCAAGCTAAGCAGGCAGCACTCACTTCAAATATTATTAAAACAACGTTTTTACCTAATATTTCAGCAAATATTATTGGTGGGTATCAAAAAAATAGCTTTGATCTTACCGATTCCATCCATGTTGACACGAGAACTAAAGAGGTTATTCCTAATTTAACATTACAGTGGCTTGTTTTTGACTTTGGTCAGCGCTCTGATTTATTGGGGGCAAATGAGCATCTGGTATCAGCGTTAAAATATAACTTTAATCTAGCGAACCAAAAATTTGTTTATCAAGTGACATTGGCGTATTTAAATTATAGCCAAGCGGTTAGAGAACTCACTTTATCTGAGCAAGAGCTTAGTAATACATTAATCATCCAAGACTCAGTTAAGAAAAAAAGAATTCAAGGACTTGCAACTATTGTTGATGTTGCTCAAGCAGAACAATTAGTTGCACAATCTAAATTAGATAATGTCGTTGCTCGAAACAATCAAAAAAATACTTACCAGCTACTACTACAGGCAATGGGATTGAGTCCATTAGCAGGGATCGATGTTAAAATTGATGATAAACGACAATTACCAACAAGCATTACTCCGGTTGCTGATCAATGGATAAAAACTGCTTTAGTCAGCAGGCCAGATATTTTAGCAAGTTATGAGGTTGTGAAAACCAAGCAAGCTAATATTGATGCCGCTAAAAAAAATTATTATCCTAAAGTTTTTGTTGCCGCTAATTTGAGTAGCAGTCACTCTTATTGGGGAGCACAAAGCTTACCTGATTTGAGCCAAACCAGTAATGGTACAAATATTTTTTTCGGTGTACATATTCCGATTTATGATGCTGGCGCTAGAAATATCAAAGTGGAGCAAGCTAAATCGCAAGCATTAGAGTCGATAGAGCAGTTTAATAATCTTAAAAATAATGCGGCAAATGAAATTGTGATTGCTGCTAATACACTTAATTCTGCCCTTGAATCCTATCAGTCAGCACTAAGTTTAGTCAAAACTGCCAATATTACGTATAGCGCATCGTTATCATCTTATGAACAAGGGCTAGCGACATTAACGCTTGTCAACGAGTCAGCTCGAAATCTAACATACGCAAAAAAAATTGAAAGCCAGACTTATTTTGCATCGTTAATTGCCGCATCTAATTTATCATTTATTTTAGGGTTTACAATTAATAGTGATATTATTTTAGATGTTGCTAATTAATTCAAAGAAACTGGATAGGTCAGTTAAATAAACTCTATCCTTAGCTAAATCAATGAAGCATTTCTTGAGGTTTGTTTTTACGTAAATTTTCAATATCAATTTTATCAAAAATATAGTGATTGCCACAATAGTCGCAATGCATATCGATATGACCTTCTTCAGCTATAATGCTATCAATCTCATCAGCAGGTAGCGTGCTTAATGTATCTTCGCAGCGCAGTCTTGAACAGCTACATTTAAACTCGACGATTTGTCCATCGAATAGACGGACGTCTTCTTGATGGTACAGTCGATATAATATTTCTTCTGCAGGTAGACTAAATAGCTCTTCTGGTTTTATGGTTTCTGCTAGCGTGGTCAAGAGTTCAAAAGATTCAGTGCCCCTTTCATGCGCAGGTAATACTTGCAATAGCAAACCCGCAGCGATAGGTTTGTGTTGGTAAACTCCAACCTTGATTATTAATTGCGTCGCAAGTTGTTCTGATTGTTTAAAGTAATTCTCAATACAACCAGCAACAGAATCGGCTTCAAGTGCGACAATCCCTTGATAACGTTCACCACTTTTAGGGCTAATTGTGATCACGATATAACCATTGCCCATCATATCTTTTAGTGATGCGTTATTAGGAATATCGCCCTTTATTCTCGCAACACCACGCATTTGTTGGTGATTATTACCATTAATCACCGCTAAACTCAATGGTCCATCACCTTGCAATTGCACTGTAATATCTCCCTCAAACTTTAATGTCGCAGTAAGCAAACTGGTTGCAACTAGTAACTCGCCTAGTAAATTCTGTACAGCTAATGGGTAATTGTGATTTTCTAAAATTTTTTGGTAGGTGTCGCTTAAATTGACTATTTCACCGCGAACTTCATGATTATCGAATAAAAATCGAGACAATTTATCGTTATGGGTTTTGATTGTTTGGTTCATCTTTTCTCCTGGCGAACACTATTCACCATGTTTAAATTTAATCAGATCTCGACGTTCTTTCTTATCGGGCCGCCGATCCGGATGAGGCATTGTTAAGGAGCCCAACTTGCGAGCTTGTGATATGTTCTCTCGCTTTATGATGCTCGCTTCATTCTCAATATAGAGTGCTTGTGCTTCAGTTGCGGTTTTTCTACGTTCACTTAACATAAGAACCGTTATTGTTTTTTCATCGCTACCTTGCCTCAATTTAAGTTCGGCACCAATTTCTACAATTTTACTCGGTTTTGTACGTTGTCCATTATAGTGGACTTTACCGCCTTCAATCATTTCTCTAGCTAATGGGCGCGTTTTATAAAACCTTGCCGCCCACAACCATTTATCTAATCTAATTTGCGGTGTTGTATTATCCATCATCACATTACGTTTAATCACCATGCTTTTGATAATTGGGATCTATTTGAGAAAATCAATAGTCGGCTAGTTGATTGTTTTTAACTTCGTATTTTTTGTCTATTGTCTGTAACGTACCATTTAATGAGAGTGGCTCTAAAGAGCCATGTAATTTTAAATCAAAGTTATTTATTTTTATTGGATTGTCGATTAGATACCATAAGGCGAGCGTTTGGCTATCGATTGAATGTGAATTAAGCTCTAATGATTCGAGTTGTTTGGTTGAAACTAAACTTGCCGTTCCCTCTAGGATACCTTGATTAATAAGCGTACTAAAACTCATATTGGTATTGGTTGGTGTAAAATTCAAACTTAAGTCAGGCTTGTGTAATTCAATGGTATTGAGCGTGCCGCTATCAGCTTTAACTAAAATTGTCCCATCAACTTGCAGAGTGTCTTGCGCTGAATTTATCGCGATATTATTACCAAACGCTTCAAATCCGGTAAATTGGAAAGAAAAAGCAGGGTTAGTATCTATTATTAAACTAGGCATTAATGTTAGCTGCTTAATCAATATCTGGTTTGGCATACTATGTGGCAAATTTAGATCAGCCAATTTCTGCCACCAGTCTACGGGTAATTGATAATGAATACCTGATGCGATGATATTCTCAATAGTTAGTTCATCATTTTGCCAGTTAGCTGATAATTTGATGTTACCCTTATTCCATAATCCAAGTGCAGGCTCAATGATAATTTGATTGTCATCATTTTGCCATTGTAATAGTGGCTGATCAATTAATTGCTCGCCGAAGATCATGCTTTGTGCATTAAAAAATAAAGTACTTTGTTGTAATTGCCAAGCATGGTCATAAATAATATTTTTGATATCTAAGTTAGCTTTTTCAAGTGAAAAATTAGCTAGGTTAATACTGCTATCAATTACAGACAAGTGTCGCATATCTATCTTAGGAAGATTAATCAGCTTTTTATTCAGTTGAGACAAATCGTCTTTTGATTGGAAGAACAGTTTATCAATTTTTAGCTGATTAATTAATAGTGAATTATCAGCTAAAATGTTTGCATTAGCAGTAAAGAAGCCTGAATTTATATTACCGCCTAAATTAGTTAAATATAGTATATTATTTTTTTGACTGCCTTGGATAACGATAGATTTAATATCAATATTATTATAGTTTGCTTTTTGTATCGTGAAATTAAACTGGCTATCAATACGGTGTGTAATGACTTCTTCTGACCAAGGCTTTATACCGCCATATATGTTACTAAAACTAATTTCGCTATCATCGTTCGGGTTTTTATAGTGCAAAGAGATATTTTTTAATTGCAAAAAATCGGCACTAATACTTTGTTCTGTGGGGGAGATGGTTACGTAACCATCTTCGAGCAATAGATACTCAAATGATAGCGTATTGAATAAGTGAGCTAGCTTTAAACCAATTACTACTTTTTTTACTGAAAGGTTGGTTGTTAACTGTGTTTTGTCCTGGATAGTCACATTCTCTAACGTTACTTCATATGGATTTGTGATAGAGTGTGCAATATGACCAACATTAATAGAATATTTGTCACTGTAACTTGATAATAAATGGTTAATGTACTTTGTACCAAAATCGGTTTGTACCAAAAAATAAGGTAGAATAGTGACAAACCAAATAATGGCAATTAAAATTAATAGTACTAACCGTATTTTTTTTAACATATTTTACTAATTGTATCTTTTATGTAATTCATTATTATACTTAAAATTAATGAAGATTAAATTAGCATTTTACAGATACTTTATTTTTCAATCTACGTTTTTTTATAATATAATCAGTTTTTAAACAAAAAAATAACGAACGCTATAATTTATTATAGAAATGTGCTATTAAAGCCCCTAATTTTAACTCGGTTTTACCGCTTGCCTTATCTTAAATAATCGCTAATATATTCGTCATCAAAATGATGATTTAACTCTCTCTTTATTTAGAGCGAGTTTTTATTGCTTATTGAAAATTTAATAATCAAATTTGATTTATTTTATAAGGAATAACATAAAGGGAGGACTAATAATGCAGCAGATTCCAATGACAATAAGGGGCGCAGAGCTATTACGTGCTGAACTAGAAGAGTTAAAAACGGTTAAACGACCACAGATAATAACAGCTATTGCCGAAGCAAGAGCTCATGGCGACTTGAAAGAGAATGCAGAGTATCATGCCGCTCGTGAACAACAAGCTTTTTGCGAAGGACGCATTCAAGAAATTGAAGGCAAATTATCTCAAGCACAAATTATTGATATTACAAAAATAAAAAATAATGGGCGAATTATTTTTGGTGCGACAGTCACTGTGCTAAATTTAGATACGGATGAAAAAATCACCTATAGAATTGTGGGAGATGATGAGGCAAACTTCAAACAAAACTTAATCTCAGTTAATTCACCGATTGCGCGAGGTTTAATTGGCAAAGAAGAAGATGATTCGGTGTCAATTAAAACACCGGGTGGTGATGTGGATTTTGATATTCTCAAAGTTGAGTATTCTTAGTAAGAAAATGCCGCATTATGCGGCATCATTATGTTATTACTTTTTGGGTAGAGTAATTTTTTTGTCTTCGCTGGGCTTAAATAGCGTTAGAATAGAACCGATTAATTGAACTTGAGTTGCGGTGGTTTCCCGGACAATGGCATCACAAATTAATTTTTTAGTTTCACGATCTTCACTCGATATTTTAACTTTAATAAGCTCATGAAAATTTAGCGCATTTTCGATTTCGGCAAGCACACCTTCAGTGAAGCCATTTGCGCCGATCATGACAACAGGCTTTAAATGGTGGGCTTCACTCTTTAAATACTGTTTTTGTTTATTAGATAAATTCATTTAATTTAATATCTTTAAGGGTTGTAATTTTGTTATTCTACCCTTATATAAAGTAAAACTTCAATGAATTTTCACTTGTTAAGAATAAATCTAGGATAAAAAGTGAGTGGTAAAAAACGTTCAGCTAGTTCAACCCGTTGGTTGCACGAGCACTTCAAAGATCGCTTTGTGCAACAAGCGCAAAAAAAAGGCTTGCGTTCAAGGGCTTGGTTCAAGTTGGAAGAAATACAAAATACCGATAAATTATTTCGCCCTGGTATTACTGTTGTTGACCTCGGTGCCGCGCCGGGGGGATGGTCGCAGTATGTAGCCTCTCTAATTGGTGATAAAGGGCGGATTATTGCCTGCGATATTTTACCTATGGATCCTATTGTTGGCGTTGATTTTTTACAGGGTGACTTTCGCGATGAAGCGATTTTAAAGGCGCTTTTGGAGAGAGTCGGAGATGATAAAGTGCAAGTCGTGATGTCAGATATGGCACCAAATATGAGTGGACAGCCTGCCGTTGACATTCCAAGAGCGATGTACTTAGTTGAGCTAGCACTTGATATGTGCCGCGATGTGTTAGCTCCAAATGGTAGTTTTATTGTGAAGGTTTTCCAAGGTGAAGGCTTTGAGGAGTACCTCAAAGCGGTAAGAGACATATTCAAAGTCGTGAAAATTCGCAAGCCAGAAGCATCGAGAGCAAGATCACGTGAAGTGTATATTGTTGCGTCAGGACGGAAGTAGCAAGTTATTTTTTTTTGTAGTACTATTATGCTGAATTTTTTAATGAGCATAATCCATTAATTTTTGAGGGGTTTTCTTTTGAACGACATGGTAAAAAATTTGCTTATTTGGGGTATTATTGCTGTAGTCTTAATTGCTGTTTTTAATCAATTCAGTTCAATATCAAACAGCGGGCCACAAGTAGACTATACAACATTTAATTCTGATATTAAAAATGGTAAATTGAAGGATATTGCCATTAACGGTCGAGAAATTAATGTTAAGACAAATAACAATGATAGCTACACTACTTATATTCCTTACTATGATAATCGAATAGTCGACTATATAGTTGAACATAATATACCGCTAAAGGGAACTCCAGATGAAAAACCAAGTTTATTGGTTAACATCTTAATTTCATGGTTTCCAATACTTTTATTAATTGGTTTTTGGATTTTTATCATGCGACAAATGCAAGGCGGTGGTAAAGGCGGTCCAATGTCTGTTGGTAAAAGCAAAGCGAAGATGCTAACACCTGATCAAGTTAAAACACGATTTACAGATGTGGCAGGGAGTGAGGAAGCGAAACAAGAAGTTACAGAGGTTGTCGACTTTTTACGTGATCCAAGTAAATATCAAAAATTAGGTGGGCGAATTCCTAAAGGTATATTAATGGTTGGACCTCCCGGTACCGGTAAAACACTATTAGCTCGCGCTATTGCGGGTGAGGCTAATGTACCATTTTTTAGTATGTCAGGTTCCGATTTTGTTGAAATGTTTGTCGGTGTCGGTGCATCAAGGGTGCGCGATCTTTTTGAACAAGCACGTAAACATGCGCCGTGTATTATTTTCATCGATGAAATTGATGCCGTTGGTCGCAAGCGTGGCGGTGGTTCAATGGGAGGACATGATGAGCGCGAGCAGACCCTAAATCAGATGCTAGTTGAAATGGATGGCTTTGAAACCAATAGTGGTATTATTATTATTGCGGCAACCAATCGTGCAGATATTTTAGACCCTGCATTACTACGTCCAGGTCGATTTGATCGCCAAGTGCAAGTTGACTTACCTGATATGAAAGGTCGTGAACAAATTTTAGGTGTTCATATTCGTAAAGTGCCATTGGATACAAATGTTGATTTGGCGGTACTGGCTCGCGGTACTCCAGGCTATTCAGGCGCAGACTTAGCTAATTTAGTAAATGAAGCAGCTTTATTTGCCGCTCGTCGTAATAAACGTTTAGTTTCAATGGATGAATTTGAAGAAGCTAAAGATAAAATTAATATGGGTACTGAACGTCGTTCGTTAACGATGACAAAAGAAGTGCTCATCTCTACCGCATATCATGAAGCAGGTCATGCGATTGTCGGGTACTTAGTGCCTGAGCACGATCCTCTGCATAAAGTGACAATTATACCGCGAGGAAGGGCTTTAGGAGTGGCATTTTTCTTGCCAGAAGGTGATGAAGTTAGCCGTAATCGAACAAAATTGGAATCTATGATTTCAACCGCGTATGCGGGACGAGTGGCTGAAGGTCTCATCTATGGTGAAGAGAAAATTTCAACGGGGGCATCAAGTGATATCCGTTATGCATCAAATGTAGCTAGAGCGATGGTTACGGAATGGGGATTCTCTGAACGTTTAGGACCACTATTTTTTGAGTATGAAGAAAGTTCATACGGTCTAATGAAGAAAATATCTGATGAAACAGCCAGAATTATCGATGAAGATGTTCAAGCTATTATCAAACGTAATTATGCTCGCTCCCAGCAAATATTAACTGATAATATTGATATTTTGCATGCAATGAAAGATGCGTTGTTAAAATATGAAACAATAAGTGCTAAGCAGATTAAAGAACTTATGGAACGTAAACCGGTAACGCCACCAGATGGCTGGACAAAAAAGGAAGAAAGTGCGAGCCAAGAGATACCTATTGAACGTAGCCAGAAACCGATAGAACCGCAAGATGATTAATATTTATCTTAATAAAAACGCGCTTAGGCGCGTTTTTTTACATAAAAATTAGGTGGAATCATAATGGAAATTAAATTTAATCAACATTGCATAGATTTAACATTCCCTCAAGTAATGGGTATTTTAAATATGACACCTGATTCATTTTCTGATGGTGGACATTATAATAATTTAGACGCAGCAATGCGCCGTGTTGATAGTATGATTCAAGCAGGTGCAACATTTATTGATATAGGTGGAGAATCGACTAGACCGGGAGCCGATAATGTCTCCATAGATGAAGAGCTTGCTCGGGTTGTACCAGTAATTGAAAAAATCGCGCAATATTTTGATGTTTGGATCTCTGTAGATACATCAAAACCTGAAGTAATTACTGAATCGGCTAAAGCCGGAGCACATTTGATTAATGATGTCCGTTCGTTGTCGTTGCCAGGGGCATTAGACGCGGCTCAGAAAACAGGGCTACCAGTATGCATTATGCATATGCAAGGCGATCCTATGACGATGCAACGCGATCCGCAGTATGAACAGGATATTATTCAGAGTGTTGAGCAGTTTTTTATTCATAATATCAATCGCTGTATTACGGCAGGCATTGATAAACAAAAAATTATCTTAGATCCCGGGTTTGGGTTTGGTAAAACCTTACAACATAATTATCGCTTACTTGCTAAATTAGCTGATTTTAACCAATTAGGTTTGCCCTTATTGGTCGGAATGTCGCGTAAATCAATGATTGGTCAGCTATTAAATATCCCCCCATTAGAAAGAACAGTGGGAAGCGTTTCCTGTGCCGTTATTGCAGCGATGAAAGGTGCTAAAATTATACGCGTTCATGATGTTAAAGAAACCTTCGATGCGCTGCGAATTGTTCAAGCAACCTTAGCTGAAAATTGATAATACTACCGAGTCTAGAGCTTTGAATGCTAAGTAATTAAGTATTTATTCAAGTAAATTACGACCAACAGAATGGTTTTATTAATTAATTTGAATAAGCGTGATAAATAATATAGCTTAAGACAATGATATTTTTATCTTATTATAGTAATATTAATTTAGATTTTTTGCGCGAAACTAGTATGAAAATAGCGCTATTTAGTAGACATACTATTAAAAATAGTAGAAGGAAAGATTGATGTCTGAAAAAAAATATTTTGGTACCGATGGTATCCGTGGGCGAGTAGGCATTTATCCAATAACGCCTGATTTTGCTTTAAAGTTAGGCTGGGCGGTCGGGCGCGTGTTGGCTCAAAATGGTGTAGGTAAAGTTCTAATTGGTAAAGATACTCGTATTTCAGGCTATATGCTAGAGTCTGCTTTAGAAGCTGGATTTGCTTCTGCTGGAATTGCAACTGCTTTTACTGGACCAATGCCAACACCTGCAATAGCTTATTTAACCCGAACATTTAGGGCTGATGCTGGCGTTGTGATTTCGGCATCACATAATCCATTTTATGATAATGGGATTAAGTTTTTTTCAACGGAAGGGAAAAAGCTACCAGATGAAATCGAATTATTAATTGAGCAAGAACTAGAAAAGCCACTTAATTGTGTTGAGTCGGAGAAGCTAGGTCGCGCGAGTCGTATTACTGATGCTGCTGGGCGTTATATCGAATTTTGTAAAGGGACATTTGATCATGAACTTAGCCTATCGGGCTTAAAAGTTGTTGTTGATTGCGCAAACGGTGCTACTTACCATATAGCACCTAATGTGCTTAAGGAACTTGGCGCTAAGGTTATCAAAATAGGCTGTGAACCTGATGGTATGAATATCAATAAAAATTGTGGTGCAACCGATGTGAGTGCATTAATTCAAAAAGTTATTGATGAAAAAGCCGATGTCGGCTTTGCCCTCGATGGCGATGGTGATCGTATTATTATGGTTGATCACTTTGGTAATATATTAGATGGCGATCAGATTATTTTCATAATTGCTCGTGAAGCACTACGCAAAGGATTATTACAAGGTGGTGTTGTTGGTACTTTAATGAGCAACATGGGGCTAGAAATAGGCTTAAAAGAGTTAGGTATTCCTTTTGTTCGGGCAAAAGTTGGCGATAGATATGTACTTGAAAAATTACAAGAAAAAGAATGGAAGTTTGGCGCGGAAAACTCTGGTCACGTACTATTACTCGATAAAACAACTACCGGAGACGGTATTGTGGCAGGTTTACAAGTATTATCGGCAATGATCCGTAATAAGATGACGTTAGCAGATTTAAGTAGTGGCATTAAGCTACTGCCTCAAGTTTTAGTTAATGTGAATTTTGCCGGTAAAAATGATCCACTAAACCACCCAGAAGTAATTAATACAATTAAAGAAGTAGAGGCGTTATTAAACTATAAAGGCCGCGTACTTATTCGTAAATCAGGTACAGAACCCCTTATTCGTGTAATGGTAGAGGGGCAAGATGGCGAACTTGTCACTAAATATGCTCAGCGTATAGCTGATGTAGTGAAAAATAGTTAATGATATCAAAACTGCATAACACTGCGGTTTTTTTTATAGATAAGAATTAATATTTGAGCTATTTGCTTATTCTAAAGCTTTGCGCTATTGTAGCGGTATATTAATTTTCACTGACGTTTTATGATGTTAAAAAATATCGCTATTCTTGGTTCAACGGGTTCTATCGGCTGTAGCACTTTATCTGTTATTCGACGAAATCCCTCTTTGTTTAAGGCGTATGTACTGGTCGGAGGGAAAAACGTTGCAAAAATGGTAGAGCAATGCGTAGAATTTTTGCCTAAGTATGTTGCAATGGCTGATAATTATTCCGCATCAATGCTTCGGCAAGCCCTTAAAGATTTAAATCTGACAATTGAGGTATTATCTGGTGAGCAAGCTATTTGTGATTTAGTGCAATTAGCTGAAGTTGAGCAAGTAATGGCGGCGATTGTTGGTTCAGCAGGATTGCGATCCACTTTAGCTGCAATAAAAAAAGGTAAACGAATTTTACTCGCTAATAAAGAGTCACTTGTCACATGTGGTCATCTATTTATGCAGGCAGTAAAAGATTATCATGCCGAACTATTACCTGTTGATAGTGAACATAATGCTATTTTCCAAAGTTTACCCACTGGGATTCAACATAATTTAGGCTTCTCATCATTATCTGAGTATGGTGTTAATAAAATTATGCTAACTGGATCAGGCGGACCATTTCGTGATATAGACATGGCTGTATTGCAAAATGTCACACCAGAGCAAGCGATTGCCCACCCTAATTGGTCAATGGGTAAAAAAATTTCTGTTGATTCAGCAACGATGATGAATAAAGGGCTCGAGTATATTGAAGCTCGGTGGTTATTTAATGCCAGCCAAGAACAGATGGATATTATTATTCATCCTCAGTCAATTATTCACTCTATGGTGAGTTACCTTGATGGTAGTGTTATTGCCCAGTTAGGCAATCCCAATATGTGTACGCCAATTGCTTATTCGATGTCTTATCCTGATAGAATCTGTTCTGGTGTTGCCCCTCTCGATTTTATGCAATTATCCTCACTTACGTTTAAGCAACCTGATTTTTCTCGTTACCCTTGTCTGAAATTAGCAATAGAGGCTTTTACAACTGGCCAAGCGGCAACAACCGTATTAAATGCAGCCAATGAAATCGTGGTTGAAGCATTTTTAAATCGAAGGATTGGTTTTATGGATATAGCCCCAACAATTGAGAAGGTGTTAAATCAGTTAACCTTAGGCGAACCGAACTCAATCGATGAGGTGTTCAATATTGACAATTGGGCGAGGGACGCCGCTAAAAAAATAGTTAAATAGCTAGAATAAGCACCTAAATTTGAGCAATATTATTTACTAAACGTGACATCATGCCCATAACTTTGGATAATTTTTTGGATACGATCCATCGTTTCACGTGGTGGCGGTTCAATACCTTCTAACATATATTTATCGCCCAGAGTCGCCCATTTAAATGCGCCCATTTTGTGATAAGGTAACATTTCAACTTTTTCAATATTTGTCATGTCTTGAATAAATTGACCTAATTTATGGGCAGAGTCATCATCATCTGACCAGCCAGGAACAACAACGTAGCGGATCCAAGTCCGTTTATTGATTTTTTGTAAGTACTGGGCAAATTCCAAAACACGTTTATTTGATACGCCAACTAATTTTTGATGAACATCATCATTCATCTGTTTTATATCAAGCATAACTAAATCAGTTTCATCCATTAGTGCTTCAACGGTATGGTCAATATTTCTGACATAACCATTGGTATCTAAACATGTTGCAATTCCTTCTTTATGGCAAGCGGCAAACCATTCTTTGACAAATTCAGCTTGTAACATTGCTTCACCACCAGATGCAGTTACCCCCCCACCGTTGGGAATAATAAAATGTTTATAAGTAACAATTTCTTTCATTAACGCTTCAACAGTTACTTCTCTGCCTGCTTTAAGATCCCAAGTATCACGATTATGGCAATATAAGCAGCGCATTAAGCAGCCTTGGAAAAAGACAATAAAACGAATGCCAGGCCCATCAACGGTACCGAAAGATTCGAAAGAGTGAATTCGACCTTTAATTGGTTCTTGAGTTGTCATGATAATATTTTGATTCATTACACTTCTCTAATTATCGCAGCACATTACTTTTTATTATTGTAGCTATTTTGGTTATTAAAAATAAAGGCCCCTAATGGAGCCTTTACCTATTATTTTAATTACTTAACATCACATATTTGTAGTAAATGTACGAGTAATAACGTCTTTTTGTTGCTCTTTAGTTAACGAGTTAAAACGCACTGCATAACCTGAAACACGGATAGTTAGTTGCGGATATTTTTCCGGATTTTCCATCGCATCAAGTAATGTTTCACGATTTAATACGTTAACATTTAAGTGTTGGCCACCTTCAACAGTTGCTTCATGATGGAAGTAACCATCCATTAAGCCTGCTAAGTTACGTTTACGTACATCATCATCTTTACCTAATGCGTTCGGTACGATAGAGAAAGTATAAGAAATACCATCTTTGGCATATGCAAATGGTAGTTTTGCAACTGATGTTAATGATGCCACGGCGCCTTTTTGGTCGCGGCCATGCATAGGGTTAGCGCCTGGTCCAAACGGCGCTCCTGCACGACGACCATCAGGAGTATTACCTGTTTTCTTACCATATACAACGTTAGATGTAATGGTTAGTACTGATTGTGTAGGGATTGCATTGCGGTAAGTTTTTAGTTTCTGAATTTTTTTCATAAAACGTTCAACTAAATCGACAGCAATATCATCGACAAGTGGGTCATTGTTACCGAATTGTGGGTACTCGCCTTCAATCGCGAAGTCAACAGCGAGACCATCTTCATCACGAATGGTTTTTACTTTTGCATACTTAATTGCAGAAAGCGAATCCGCTGCAACGGAAAGACCGGCTATACCGCATGCCATGGTACGAACAACATCACGATCATGTAATGCCATCAATGAGGCTTCATAACTATATTTGTCATGGCTCCAGTGAATAGCATTTAAAGCGGTAACATATTGTTTTGCTAACCAGTCCATAAAATGATCTAAACGGTCAAATACTACATCAAAATCCAGATATTCATCAGTGATTGGTGCTGACTTAGGACCGACTTGAATTTTTAATTTTTCATCCACCCCACCATTGATTGCGTAAAGTAGTGTTTTAGCAAGGTTTGCTCGCGCACCAAAGAATTGCATTTGTTTACCGACAATCATAGGGCTAACACAACAGGCGATTGCATAGTCATCATTATTGAAGTCAGGTCGCATCAAGTCATCATTTTCATACTGTAATGATGAGGTATCGATAGATACTTTAGCTGAGTAGTTCTTAAATCCTTGTGGTAACTTTTCTGACCAAAGAATAGTCATGTTTGGCTCGGGTGAAGGTCCCATAGTATAAAGCGTATTTAAGAAACGGAAAGATGTTTTAGTTACTAACGTACGACCGTCAATCCCCATACCTGCAAGTGATTCTGTTGCCCAAATTGGGTCACCAGAGAACAATTCATCATATTCAGGAGTACGTAAGAATCGAACCATACGCAATTTCATGACGAAGTGATCAATAATTTCCTGAGCTTGTTGTTCGGTAATTAAACCTGCAGCAAGATCACGCGCAAAGTAGATATCAAAAAATGTAGAAGTACGACCTAATGACATCGCGGCACCATTTTGCGATTTAACCGCCGCAAGGTAACCAAAATATGTCCACTGTACCGCTTCTTGTGCAGTCTTAGCCGGACCAGAGATATCGTAGCCATATTTAGCTGCCATCTCTTTAATTTGGCCTAATGCACGATGCTGTTCAGCAATTTCTTCACGGCGTTGCATTGTCATTTGTAAATCAACACCGTTTTCAAAATCAGCTTGTAGTGAGTTGAATTGTGCAAATTTATCTTTCATCAAGAAGTCAATACCATAAAGTGCAACACGACGGTAGTCACCAATAATACGACCGCGACCATAAGCATCAGGAAGACCAGTGATTACGCCCGATTTACGGCACCGAAGAATATCTGGTGTATAGATATCAAAAACACCTTGGTTATGGGTTTTACGGTACTCAGTAAAGATTTTTTTGACTTCCGGATCAAGCTCGCGATTATATGCTTTGCATGATCCTTCGATCATTTTAATGCCTCCAAACGGAATCATTGCTCTTTTTAGCGGTTTTTCTGTTTGAAGGCCGACGATTTTTTCTAAATCTTTTTCAATATAGCCTGCATCATGAGCGGTAATTGTTGAAATAACGCTGGTATCAAAATCAACAGGGGCATGGGTCGCATTTTCAATTTTAATGCCATCCATGACTTTATCCCATAACTTCGTTGTTGCGTCTGTTGCACCAGCTAAGAACGTTTCGTCACCCTCATAAGGTGTATAGTTTTTTTGAATAAACTCTCGGACATCGACATTTTTTTGCCACTCGCCATCTTTAAAGCCTTTCCAAGCAGCAGCTTGTACTTCGTTTAAATTACTCATAGTATGTTACCTCAAATTAAAAAAACTTTACCTACCCTAAATGTAAGGGCAAATAATATAAAATCAATGTTGTCTACGTAAATAAAGTCCCCAATAGGAGAGAGCAACAGCAAGCCCACCTAGAATATTGCCTATTGTAACAGGAATTAAGTTATTAATTAAGAAGTGATTAATTGTTAAGTCGTCAAATGTATCTGGCGATACCGCTATCATAGTCCAAAAATCAGGTGTTGCAAAATGATGGATCACAATTCCCATCGGGATCATAAACATGTTTGCAATGCTATGTTCAAAACCGTTACCAACAAACATTGCAATAGGAAAAACCATTACTAACATTTTGTCTAAAAGTGATCGCCCTGCATAGCTTAGCCAAACCGCGAGGCAAACCATTAAATTAGCTAAAAATCCTAAGCAGACAGCTTCAACAAATGTATGGTGCACTTTATGCTCAGCTGTTTGTAAAATATTTAGTCCCCATTGTCCATTCATCGTCATGTGTTGAGCTGAAAACCAAATCACTGCAACAAAAAAGAGGGCGCCAATAAAATTACCAATGTAGACCAGTACCCAATTACGAGTCATTTGATAGCAAGTAATTTTATGCGTCATTTTCGGTAAAATAGTTAATATCGTTGAAGTAAAAAGGTCAGCACCACAAGCAACAACTAGCATTAATCCTAATGAGAATGCTGCTCCTCCAACATATTTTAATACGCCAGATGCAGCTTCACCAGACATACTGGTGGTGATAATTATGTATGAAACAAACCCTATAGAGATAAATACACCCGCAGTAATAGCGGAAAATAGAGTAGTGAGTGACTTTTTACTTATTTTGTAATGTGCAACGTTTTCTGCTATTGATGTCATTTCCGCAGGGGATAAGGAAGATACAATATTATTATTAGTATTATTGGCACTCAAAACTAATAGCCTCAAAAAAACAATGGTTTTATGAGGCGCATAGTATACGCCAAATTAGAACTATATCACTATTTTTTTCTGATAAAGAATCAACAAAATAATAACATATTATTTTATCTCTATTTTTACTCATTCTATAATTAGCAGTAACCATTAAGCTATCTCTATTTATCGCATTAGCTATTTTAGTTTCAAGCTATTTATTCAAAACTGTACTGCATGCTAAAATGGCGTATAATAGTCAGATATTTTTTTACATTTATTCATAATAAAAAATAGGTCATTAATTATGTTAGATCCTAATTTACTACGTAATGAGTTAGATCTAGTGGCACAAAAATTAGCACGTCGGGGATATAAGTTAGACGTAGATGCTATTCGTGAGCTAGAAGACAAACGTAAAATTTTGCAAGTTAAAACTGAAAATTTACAGGCAGAAAGAAACGCTCGCTCGAAATCGATCGGTGAGGCGAAAGCTCGTGGTGAAGATATTTCATCGGTTCGCGAGGAAGTTAATCAATTAGGTGATAATTTAGATGCAACTAAAAAAGAGTTAGATGAATTATTGACCAAAATTAGGGATATACATTCAACGATTCCCAATATTCCTGATGATAGTGTGCCTGACGGTAAAGATGAGACAGGAAATGTTGAAGTATCGCGTTTTGGTACTCCAAAACAGTTTGATTTTACTGTGCAAGATCATGTCGCTTTGGGTGAAAGGATCGGAGGGCTTGATTTTGCCGCTGCAGTAAAATTAACCGGTGCACGATTTGTTGTTATGAAAGGACAGATTGCCCGATTGCATCGAGCTTTAGCACAATTCATGCTTGATTTACACACTGAACAGCATGGCTACAGTGAAATGTATGTTCCTTACTTAGTTAATCAAGCAACTTTGTATGGCACAGGACAGTTACCTAAATTTGGCAAAGACCTCTTTCATACGAAGCCATTAGAAGAAGAGGCTGACACGAGCAATTACGGTTTAATTCCAACGGCCGAAGTACCGGTTACTAATCTTGTTCGTGATGAGATTCTTGATGAAGATGTTTTACCGCTAAAAATGACAGCACATACTCCATGCTTTCGCTCTGAAGCAGGCTCTTATGGCAGAGATACGCGTGGTTTAATTCGCATGCATCAATTTGATAAAGTAGAGTTAGTGCAAATTGTTAAACCTGAAGAATCAATGCAAGCATTAGAAGAATTAACATCTCATGCGGAAAAAGTTTTGCAATTATTAGATTTACCTTACCGTAAGATCGTTCTTTGTACTGGCGATATGGGTTTTGGTTCACGTAAAACCTATGATTTAGAAGTATGGGTTCCTGCGCAAAATACCTATCGAGAGATTTCATCTTGCTCAAATATGTGGGATTTCCAAGCCAGACGTATGCAGGCGCGTTACCGTAGTAAAACTGATAATAAAACACATTTAGTCCACACCTTAAATGGTTCAGGCCTTGCGGTTGGACGTACTTTAGTCGCAATTATGGAAAACTACCAGCAGGCTGATGGCAAAATCAAAATACCTACTGTTCTAATTCCTTATATGGGTGGCATAGAATATATCGGTTAGACATATTAACTATCAGCGATAGCGTTAATTAGCTAATTAACGCTATTTTTTTGTGTAAAGTTTACTATTTGGAATGAGAAATGTATAAAGGCATATTATTGTCATTAGCAGCATCTTGCCTTTTTGGAGTGGTTTATTATTATCCAGTTCTTCTAAAGCCTCTCTCGGTGGTTGATATTTTTTGTTGGCGTTTGTTAATGTCGTTCCCTGCAATTGTATTATTAGTTTTTGCTGAGCGAAGATGGCAAGCTGTTGTCGAGCTATTTCGTCGTGTTCAAGCTCAGCCCTTGTTCCTTCTAGCACTAATTTTTTCAGCCTCCTTGGTTGCTGTCCAAATGTTGATTTTTGTGTGGGCCCCCTTAAGTGGCAACGCTTTATCAACGTCATTGGGATATTTTATGTTACCGCTAACTATGGTGGTTGCAGGGCGGGTTTTTTATAAAGAGCATTTTAGTCTTTTTCAAAAAATAGCAGTGATTCTAGCTCTTTTCGGTGTTATCTCGGAAGTTTATATTACGGGGGCTTTTTCGTGGGAAACAGTAATCATTTGTGTCGGTTATCCAGTCTACTTTATGTTTCGTCGTGGCATGAATATTGATGGTATTGCAGGGACGTTTTCTGACTTTTTTTTCATCGCATTAGGTTGCTTGGTTTATTTTATTGTTCAGTATGATATGCAAAAAATCATAGAAGATGTTGTTCATTTTCATATTTATATTCCTTTGCTTGGCATTATTACGGCTATTGCATTTGCAGCTTATTTTTCAGCCAGCCATCTATTGCCTCTCGGATTATTTGGTTTACTTGGCTATGTTGAGCCTATTTTACTTGCGGTTGTTTCAATCGTATTCTTAAACGAAACGATTTCATCTGAGCATCTTATTTCATATGGGTTAATCTGGGGAGCCGTGTGCATACTAATACTCGAAGGAGTCATTTATACATTACGTAATTTTAAATATAAACGGATAAGCTAGAAATCCCAATTGCTATGCGGATTTCTAGCTTGAACGATGAGGTAAATGCTACTTTTGACGAGCTATAAGAGCTGCACCTAGTTCATTATCCATTTTGCGTAATAATTGTTCCGTTGTATCCCAGCTAATACAAGCATCAGTTACTGATACACCATATATTATATTTTCTTGTGATTGTTCTGACGATTGATTACCCTCACAAAGATTACTTTCGATCATTATACCTATAATTGAGTTATTACCATTTTTGATTTGATCTATAATTGAGTCGGCAACTATAGATTGGCGACGATAATCTTTATTTGAATTGCCATGACTGCAGTCAATCATTAAGTTAGCAATTAAACCCGATTGATTCATTTGAGCCTCGCATTTGTTTACGTTCTCGGCATCAAAATTTGGTGTTTTACCGCCACGTAAAATAACATGTCCATGCGGATTTCCATCAGTTTGTAGTACACTCACTTGACCTTGTTGGTTCATTCCTACAAAGCGGTGCGGCATTGACGCTGATTTCATGGCATTAATTGCAACGTCCAAATTACCATCAGTACCATTTTTAAAGCCAACAGGCATAGACAGCCCCGATGCCATTTCTCTATGTGTTTGTGATTCAGTTGTTCTAGCGCCAATTGCAGACCAACTGATCAAATCACCAATGTATTGTGGCGTATTTGGGTCAAGTGCTTCTGTCGCAATGGGTAATCCTATTTGAGTGATGTCTAAGAGTAATTTTCTGGCTTTTTTTAACCCGTGCTCTATGTCAAATGAGCTATCCATATGAGGATCATTGATCAATCCTTTCCAGCCAACGGTTGTTCTTGGTTTTTCAAAATAAACACGCATAACAATAAAGAGGTGTTCACTTAATTCATTAGATAGTTTTTTAAGCTTATGTGCATATTCGATCGCAGACTTAGGGTCATGGACTGAACATGGACCACAAACAACAAGTAAGCGCGGATCTTTACGTTCTAATATATCAACTATCTTTTGCCTAGATTCAGCAATCTGGTTTTCTAAACCACTTTCTAATGGATACAGCTTCTTTATTTCATCGGGTGTAATTAGCCTTTGCTCGCTTTTAATACGAATATTATTTAATTTATCTTTTAGCATGATATTAACCTTTAACTATTACCGCTGTTTCAATGTTTACATAGATAGTAAATAAATATTTACAATTTTAAGTTATCTATGTAAACATAAAATTCAATATTAGTAAATGAATTTTGTATTAATATTACTAATTAACATTTAAATGTAATAAATTATTTACACTATTTTCACCGATGTTATCTGCCTAAATATATAATAGCGGGGATGGATATTTAAATAATCAGAATTATCCAGTGATTTTATCGCGAAACATAAAAAATACGGCCCCAAGTAAGCATAAACCTGCCCATACATAATCAAACCTAAACGGCTCTTTGAGCACAAATAGCGAGAAGGGGATGAAGACACTTAGACTGAGCACTTCTTGAATAATTTTTAGTTGCCCTGCGGATGCAACTTCGTAACCAATCCGGTTAGCTGGTACTTGCAGTAAATATTCAAATAAAGCAATGCCCCAGCTGACTAATGCTGCAATAATCCACGCTTTATGGTGAAAGTATTTGAGATGTCCATACCAAGCAAATGTCATAAAAAGATTACTAAGCGTTAGCATACCGATAGTAATAAAAATAGGATTCATAATACGAGTGCCAAAATAGTGAAAAGTAGACTAATTGATCGCAAATATACATTAACATTAACGGCAGACAATAATTTGAAGATTTTTATTCAGGTAGCATTAAACCCAATAAAAAAGCCCCAGCAAGTTAGGGGCAGTTATTGAAATAAATAATATCTCAACTTTGGTTAATGTTATTTAATGTGTAAGTTTTAAACCGATGACGCCAACGAGTATCATGAATAAGCACAATAATCGTAAAAAACTCAAAGATTCATTAAAGATTAATATTCCAATAATGGTTGAGCCAACAATACCTACACTCGTCCAAATAGCATAAGACGTGCCCATTGGTAGTGTTTTCATTGCGTAAGAAAGTAAGAAAAAGCTACACATCATCGTTACCACTGTTATGATGCTTGGTGTTATACGAGTAAAACCATGACTATATTTTAGACCAATAACCCAGATGATTTCAAAAAAACCAGCAATAAGAAGATAAACCCAAGCCATATTTCATTCCTTTATTAAAAATTAGGGTCGTCCCTACCATTAATAAATCTTATTAGGTCGTCCTAATAAGCAATAGAATTCATACTGTTATAAAACTGAAGTTTATTGTGAGGAGGTTAATTATATAGCGACTATTTATTTAAATCTATATACTGATGCTAAAAATAGAATATATTTATCAAACAACGAATTACCTGTTAAAATGATGGGTAATAAATTAATTATTGCTTGGAGTTAAGCAAATGAGGTTATGTGATCGAGATATAGAGGCTTATTTAGCAGATGGAAAGCTAAAAATAATCCCCCAACCAGCCGTTAGTTGCATTAACGGTGCCACTGTTGATGTAAGGCTAGGTAATCAGTTTAGAACATTTCGCGAACATACTACTGCTTATATTGATTTAAGTGGTCCCAAAGACGAAGTATCAGCATCCTTGGAAAGGGTAATGAGCGATGAAATTGTTCTTGCAAAGGACGAGGCATTTTATCTTCATCCAGGAGAGTTAGCATTAGCGGTAACCTTAGAGTCGGTTACCATTCCTGACAACTTAGTCGGTTGGCTTGATGGGCGATCATCTCTTGCAAGGTTAGGTTTAATGGTTCATGTTACTGCGCACCGTATTGATCCTGGTTGGAACGGTCAAATAGTATTAGAGTTCTACAATTCAGGTAAACTTCCCTTAGCACTACGGCCAGGTATGACTATAGGTGCACTTAGTTTTGAAACATTAAGTGGGCCAGCGGCAAGACCTTATAATCGGCGTCAAGATGCCAAATATAAAGGTCAGCAAGGTGTAGTTGCAAGTCGAATAGACAAAGATTAATAGAAGGAATTAAGTTGATGATTAAGAAAATATTACTCACGCTATTTATTTTGATCGTTATTGTTGTTGCTGGAATCATTACTTTAGTTGTATTTGTTGATCCTAATAATTTTAAGGGATTTATCTCAAATACGGTTAAAGAGAAAACAGGTTATGAGTTAACGATTGAAGGTGATTTGCGTTGGCATATTTGGCCACAAATTAGTATTCTGACTGACTCGGTTAGACTCGTTGACTCTGGGGCTAGCAAGCCTATTTTAACAGCAGATAACATGCGCCTTGATGTGGAACTATTTCCTTTGTTTTCAAAAGAATTAGTGGTTAAAAATGTATTAGTTAAAGCCGCTATCATTAATATTACCGACGATAGTAAAGGTAATATAGCAAGCGGTAATAAACCAATAACAACTGTCAATACCACACCAGTTGTGACATCAGATAAAGAGACTGCTGCTTCAACATGGTCTTTCTCATTAAATAAGCTTGATATCGCCGATAGTACTGTTATTTATCAACAAGATAAAAATATTATTAATTTCAGAGACATTAATATCTCAGTTACACAAAAAGACAATAAAAATGTTGCGGTAAATTTAAGTGGTAGTGTTAACCGTGATCAGCAAGACTTTATTTATGCCTTAAATGCCGATGTTGATTTAGCTAATTTCCCTAAAACAGCCCAAGTTGATTTGAAAAAATTAACTTATGATTATAAAGGTGTTGGCGTGCCTTTGGGGGAATTGAAGGGAGAAGTTAAAGCTACATTCAATTATCAGCAGTCGCCATTAACTTTAAATAGTAAGGATTTCTCCTTAACGCTAAATGACAACAAAATAACAGGTCAATTGAAAGCTGATTTAAATAAAAAACCTTATTTTGAGGCACTATTTACCGCTGATAAATTTGATTTAACCCCATTTCTGGCCTCCAGCGCTGATCAAAAAAATAATGATATAAACCAATCATCACAAACGGTCCCTGTTGTTGTTAGCAAAAATACCAAAGGTAATGAACTCGAATTTTTACAAGCATTCGATGCTAAGTTTAATTTTACCGTTAATGAGCTAATTGCCAATAAATTGATTATTAATAACTTTATTGTTGATGCGGTAAATAAAGAGGGAATAGCGACACTCAGTAAAATTAGTTTAGACGCAGCTAATGGTCATATTCAGGCTGAGGGAATTGCTAATGGTAAACAACCGACCATGGCAATTAAGCTATCGACAAAAGTATCGGATATTGATTTAGGAGTATTGTTAGAACAACTAGCATTAACCAATAATTTTAAAGGTCAGTTTAATGCTGATGGCCAAATTGCAACAGATACCATTAATTCAGATAAAATTATAAATGCACTAACAGGCAATCTAGCTGTGAAAATTAATAATGCTCGATTTGATAATTTGAACATTCAACATATCATTCAAAATGCTATTGCGCAATATTCTAAAGAGTCTATTACTGAAAGTGAGTATCAAAAATATACCGAATTACAAGAAATTAGCGCTAATGCACAGCTTGGAGGTGGTAATGCTAATTTGTCATCGATTAAAGCACTCTCAGCAACATTAGATGTTACTGGCGATGGTTTAATTCGATTGAGCCAGCGCGACCTAGATATTAATTTGCAAGTTAAAATTTTAGGTGGTTGGAATGGTGATAGCAAAACAATTCAGAAATTGCAAAAGATCGCGATTCCATTGCAGTTTTATGGCTCATTTGATGAGTTACATTATAAAGTTTTAGCTGAAAAACTTATCAAAGATGTTTTAAATAATAAATTAAATAATGAGCTTGATAGACTGAAAGAGCGATTAAGTGGTAACAATAAAGATAACACAAAGAATCAGACTGAATCACCCGATGAATCAAATGACAACACAAAAGCTAAAGATATTATAGGTGGCTTACTTAATAAAATTAAATAAGCTAATTTTATAGTTAGTTATTCTATCCAACTAAAACGTCACCTTGGTGGCGTTTTTTTATTGCATTGTCTATTCTAAAATAGGCTCTTAACGAAATTAAAGCTCTATTTATCAACAAAATAGTTAGCTTACTAAAAAGATAAAAAGTAAAGTTTTAAAACGCCAGCGAGTGAGTGAACTATTGTATATATAAATTGAAGCAACAAATGATGTATTAACATATTGTGTATAACGTCAATTTATTTCAATTTTACACTGACTAAGCACGTAATTTTATGATATAATTCTGCATCTTTTTGTTTATATTTTATCTAGTGAGAAAGTGGTTTTATGACCGATTTATCTAAAGTTGAACTGGCTAAAGAAATTACGCCTGTCGATATCGAAGAAGAGCTAAAAACATCTTATCTTGATTATGCTATGTCGGTTATTGTTGGGCGAGCATTACCCGATGTACGAGATGGACTTAAGCCTGTTCATCGTCGCGTACTTTTTGCGATGAATGTCTTAAATAATGATTGGAATAAAGCTTATAAAAAATCAGCGCGTGTTGTCGGGGACGTAATTGGTAAATATCATCCGCATGGTGATACAGCTGTATATGATACGATCGTTCGTATGGCACAGCCTTTTTCTCTTCGATATATGTTGGTTGACGGTCAAGGTAACTTTGGTTCTGTCGATGGCGATTCTGCGGCGGCGATGCGTTATACCGAAATTCGTATGTCAAAAATCGCTCATGAATTGTTGGCCGACTTAGAGAAAGAGACGGTCGATTTTGTTCCTAACTACGATGGTACTGAGCAAATCCCTGATGTGTTACCAACCAAGATCCCCGCTTTGTTAGTTAATGGTTCATCGGGTATCGCTGTCGGTATGGCGACCAATATTCCGCCACATAATTTAGGTGAAGTCATCAATGGCTGCCTAGCATTTATTGAAGATGACACTATTACCGTTGATGGCTTAATGGCGCATATCCCCGGACCTGACTTCCCGACAGCAGCCATTATTAATGGTAGAAAAGGCATCGAAGATGCCTATAGAACAGGAAGAGGTAAAATTTATATCCGTTCTAAGGCTGAAGTTCAGGCTGATGAGAAAACAGGACGTGAAACGATTATCGTTCATGAATTACCTTATCAAGTTAACAAGGCTAGATTAATTGAAAAAATTGCAGAGCTAGTTAAAGATAAAAAGGTTGAAGGAATTTCCGCGTTACGTGATGAATCAGATAAAGATGGTATGCGTATCGTTATCGAAATTAAGCGCGATGCTGTTGGTGAGGTGGTTTTAAATAACCTTTACTCATTAACTCAATTACAAGTTACGTTCGGCATGAATATGGTTGCGTTGCACAAAGGGCAACCAAAATTACTAACTTTACGCGATATGATTGAGGCATTCGTTCTACACCGCCGTGAAGTTGTGACACGTAGAACGATTTTTGAATTACGCAAAGCCCGTGAGCGTGCGCATGTCTTAGAAGGTCTTGCTATTGCCTTAGCGAATATTGATCCCGTTATCGAGCTGATTCGTAGCGCGGCAACGCCTGCAGAAGCAAAAGAAAAGCTTCTCGCTCGAGCTTGGCAATTAGGTCACGTAGCGTCAATGCTTGAAAAAGCAGGTAATGATGCAGCAAGGCCAGAAGATTTAGCGCCTGAGTTTGGTATCCGCGACGGTCATTACTATTTGTCAGAAGCCCAAGCTCAAGCTATTTTAGAGCTTCGTTTGCATCGCTTAACGGGTCTTGAGCATGAAAAAATTCTAGATGAATATAAAGAGTTATTAGTTCAAATCGCTGAATTATTAAATATTTTATCAAACCCTGAGCGTTTGATGGCAGTTATTCGTGAAGAGCTAGAGAGCATTAAAGCGCAGTTTGAAGATGCAAGGCGTACTGAAATCACAGCAAGTACTGCGGATATTAATATTGAAGATTTAATTGCTCAAGAAGATGTTGTCGTAACGTTATCTCATCAGGGTTATGTCAAATACCAACCTTTATCTGATTATGAAGCGCAGCGTCGTGGTGGTAAAGGTAAATCAGCGACAAGAATTAAAGAAGAAGATTTTGTTGAGAAGTTATTAGTCGCTAATACCCATGATACTATTTTATGCTTCTCAAGTCGTGGTCGCTTATACTGGATGAAAGTCTATCAGTTACCAGAAGCAAGCCGTGGCGCCAGAGGTCGGCCAATTATTAATCTTCTTCCATTGGAAACAAACGAACGTATTACTGCAATCTTGCCAGTAAAAGAGTTTGATGATGAACATGGTGTCTTTATGGCAACTGCACAGGGTACAGTGAAGAAAACATCATTAATCGAATTTAGTCGTCCTCGTAGTGGGGGAATTATCGCAATCAATTTACGTGATGACGATGAACTTATTGGGGTTGACTTGACTAGCAATGATCCGTCTTTAGTACTTGATGATGAAGAACTAAATGATGATATAATTATTGAAGAGATAGAATCAGAAGATGATGAATCGACGGAAATATCTAGTACTGAGGATATCATGTTGTTCTCCGCTAATGGTAAAGTTGTTCGGTTCCCTGCTAATAAAGTACGAACAATGGGACGGACTGCAGCCGGTGTTCGAGGCATAAAATTGGATAAAGATGATAAGGTCGTCTCATTGATTGTTCCTCGTGGCGATGGTGCAATTTTAACTGCAACACAGAACGGCTATGGCAAACGAACAGAGCAGTCTTCTTACCCAACTAAGTCCCGTGCAACGAAAGGCGTTATTTCCATCAAAGTAAGCGAAAGAAATGGCTTAGTCGTAGGTGCGGTGCAAGTTGCCGATAGTGATCAAATCATGCTTATAACTGATGCCGGGACTTTAGTCCGAACTCGAGTTGCCGAAGTCAGTATTGTGGGTCGTAATACACAAGGTGTTACGCTAATTAGGACAGCAGAAAATGAAAAAGTTGTCGGTTTGCAGAGAGTTGCTGAGACTGACGATGAAAATATGGTGGATGATGAATTGGCCATCTCACCAGTACCTTTGCAAGAATAATATCGGTTTTATACATAAAGGATTAGTGTGCGACTAATCCTTTTTTTCTAAAAATATTTGCACAGCTTTAATAATTATAGGGATAAGCATGTCATCAATCATACGAAAATTTTGCCGGAGCTTAGCTTGGCAAATACTTTTTGCTTTGGTGTTAGGGATTGCCTTTGGCGCTATTTTGAATATCGTTTCACATGAGTCTCATTCGTTATACTCATACTATCAATTTACTATCATAAATATCTTGCAACCGGCGGGTAATATTTTTATTAGCATGATAAAAATGATTGTATTGCCTATCATTTTGAGTACGTTAACTTTGGGTATTGCGGGGCTAGGGGGTTCAAAGCGGCTAGGGACTTTAGGTTTCAAGACGATACTTTATTTTGAAGTTATCACCACAATTGCTATTTTATTGGGTCTGCTTTTCGGTAATCTATTTAGCCCTGGGCTTGGTGTTAATTCGGCGCAATTAGGCCACGCTGATGTATCAAAATATATCGCTCAGAGCTCAGCGCTAAGTGATAAACCTCATGGCTTGATTGTTATGATCCTTGATATGATCCCGTCTAATATTTTTAAAGCGATGAGTAATGGCGAAATACTTCCTGTTATCTTCTTTTGCGTGTTTTTCGGTCTGGGGCTAATGCAGCTACCAGATAAACAACGCGAACCATTTGTTGCATTTTTGAAAGTTATTTCTGACACCATGTTTAAAGTAACCAATATTATTATGCGTTACGCGCCAATTGGTGTCTTCGCCTTAATGTCAGTAACGATTGCCAAGTATGGTTTTGCTTCATTAATGCCACTATTAAAATTAGTTTTAGTGGTTTATCTCGCAATGGCAGTATTTACTATCGGCGTATTAGGGTTAGTTTGTAAACTGTGTAAATTTAATATTTTTATGCTATTACGAATTTTAAAAGAAGAGTTAATTATTGCTTTTTCTACCGCGAGTTCTGAAACTGCGTTACCTAAAATTATTGAGAAAATGGAAGCATATGGCGCACCTAAGTCGGTGACAAGTTTTGTGATCCCAACGGGTTACTCTTTTAATTTAGATGGCTCAACCCTTTACCAGAGTATCACTGTGATTTTTTTAGCGCAATTATTCCAGATAGATCTTTCTCTTATGCAACAAATCATTATTGTTATTACGCTAATGATTGCATCAAAAGGAATAGCTGGAGTACCAGGTGCATCTATTTTAGTTTTATCTGCAACCCTTGGTAGTGTAGGTATTCCCTTAGAAGGAATTGGTTACATTATGGGTGTTGAACGTATTTTAGATATGGGACGGACAGTTGTTAATGTCGTAGGCAATGCTCTTGCTGCTATAGTCATTGCCCGCTGGGAGCATATATTTGATGATAAAAAAGCGCGTAGTTATGAGCAAGACTATATTCATGGACGCATAAAAGAGTAGCTTTTTATCTTTAGAAAAATAAAAACGCCAATAATTGAATTGGCTTTTTTTATATGATTATATTTTTATTATTTATTAGATTGATAGAAGTGCATAAAGTAATAATTTAAGGTAAAGTTCGTTAACTGCTACTGCAAAATAGTGTAGAGAAACTATTGCAGTAGTGAGTCAATTAGCCTAACAATAAAGCATCATCGGTGAGCTCTTCACCACGCGTCTTTTCAAACATATTTAGCAAGTCATTTACGGTCATACGTTTTCGTTCTTCTCCCGCTACATCTAAAACAACTTTGCCTTGATGTAGCATGACAGTTCGTGTACCGTATTCCAGTGCTTGCTTCATCGAATGAGTAACCATCATTGTGGTAAGTTTATTCTCTGCAACAATTTGTGCCGTTAGTTCAAGCACAAATTTTGCTGTTTTAGGATCTAGGGCCGCAGTATGTTCATCCAGTAGTAATATCTTAGAAGGCTGTAATGTTGACATCAAAAGGCTAATGGCTTGCCGTTGCCCTCCTGATAATAATCCCATCATATCGGATAATCGATTTTCTAAACCTAAATTGAGAATAGTAAGCTTTTCTCTAAATAGATCTCGAATATGGTGGTTTAATGCTGGTTTTAAGCGTTGTTTACTTCCTCTATTGTAGGCAATCGCTAAATTTTCTTCAATGGTTAGGTTTTCGCAAGTACCAATCATCGGATCTTGAAATACTCTTGCTACCATTCCCGCTCTTCTCCAAGCAGGTAAGCGGGAAACATCTTTATCATTAATGATTACATAGCCTGAGTCGGCAATAAGATCACCACTAATTACATTCAATAATGAGCTTTTACCTGCACCATTACTACCAATAATCGTAACAAACTCGCCTTCTTTTATGCTTAAATTTAATCCTCGTAGCACATGATTTTCAATTGGTGTACCAGCATTAAAAGTTAACTGTAATTCTTCCACTTTTATCATGCTGATCTTCCTCGTTTATGTGCCCATTTTTTTAATTGTTTAGGTAATACTAATGCTAATACGACTAAAATAGCGGTAATTAGATTAAGATCTTCTGTACCGATCCCGACATTTTGTAATAACTCATTGCCGAGTGCAATCGCAATAAATAGTCGGTATAAAATTGAGCCAAAAATAACTGATAATAATACAACCCACATTCGTTTAGCCGGAAAGATGCTCTCGCCAATAATAATTGAAGCAAGCCCAATCACAATTGTCCCTACACCGATGGTTATATCTGCTCCCCCTTGTGTTTGTATAAATAATGAGCCACCTAGAGCAATTAAGCCATTTGAAATGGCCATCCCTAAAATAGTTATTCCCCCCGTAGGGATTCCTTGTGCTCTTGCCATCCTGGCATTCGTTCCGGTTGCTCTTAGTGCGAGTCCTTTCTGGGTATTTAAAAAACAGTTTAATAGCCACCATAAAATCAGCACAAATCCTAGAACCATTAAAGGTTGAACAATATATTGATTGGTGTAATCAGCATTAATAAAAGGAGAGAAGATTGTTTTTGCATCAAGTAATGATAAATTAGGTGATCCAGCCATTCTAGTTGTTTCCTCCATAATGTATGGAGCAAGTCCTAAAATACGTAGATTAATTGAATATAGACCAATCATAACAATGATACTAGATAAAAGCTGAAGAATATTAAGTTTTACATACAACCAGCCTGTGATCATGCCTGCAATGCAGCCACCAAGTGTGCCGAATAATGTTGCTATCCAAGGGTCAATTCCGGTATATAAACATAAACCACAAATTGCCCCTCCTAATGGAAAACTTCCATCAGCGGTTAAATCTGGGAAATCAAGTAAACGAAAAGAGATAAAAACACCCAGACTGACTAAAGCGTAAATAAGCCCAATTTCAAGCGAGCCTAAAAAAAATTCAAATGACATTAACGTATCCTAAACTGATTAAGTCGCTTTATGGCTAAGCAACTATTATCTTATATATTATTTTTCTATAATTTCTGCAGCCATATTCAAGATTTCATCTGATAGTATGACACCTTGTTTTTGAGCGGCTTTTGTATTAATAACGAGTTGTGTTACATTTCCAACTTGAGGGGGAATATCGCCAGGTTTTTCCCCCCTAAGAATACGAATTACGATTTTACCTGCTTGGCGGCCTAAATCATAGTAGCTCATACCTAATGCCGCAATTGCACCGCGTTGAGCCGAAGCAGGATCCGAGGCAATTAGTGGTAGTTTACTTTCATTAGCCACTTTTACTAATGATTCATAAGCAGAAACCACATTATTATCTGTAGTGGTATAAATTATATCAACTTTACCTTTAAGACTTTTTGCCGCCGTAGGAATGTCTGATGTACGTTGAGCAGGAGCTGCGATAATTTTAATTTCTTTCGAAGCTAGCATGTCTTGTAGTTGCTTCAGTACAATAGTCGAATTAATCTCGCCAGGGCTATAGACATAACCAATTGTTTTTATGTCTGGCTTTATTTTTAGCATGATTTCGATTTGTGTTTCTAATGATAATGCATCAGATACGCCAGTAACATTGGTTTTGGATGCTCCCCAACTAGGTGTTAGTTTAGCAATAACAGGATCAGTGACGGCAGTAAATATAATAGGAATCGTTTTACTGGTAGCGGCTAATGCTTGTGAACTTGGTGTACCTATTCCAACAATAACATCGGGTTTGCTTGCAACAAACTGCTTTGCTATTTGAGCGGCATTGGCACTACTACCTTGGGCACTTTGATAGTGCAATTTTAAATTTTCACCTGCAATATAACCATTATCTTTTAACTCATCTTCAACGCCTTTTCTAACATTATCTAATGCGGGATGTTCAACAATTGCGGTAATGGCAACATATTTTACTGCTGATTCACTCGCAAACAGTGTCAGAGGGAATATCAGCATGCAAATCATCGCGATTGCTGATGTTAATCGAGTATGTTCAATATTAAGCATTTTATGTCCTGTAAATATTTTTTTACATTATGAAAAATATTATAGCTACTATAAATCAAATTTTATTGTTTATCTAGTGTTATAACATTTTTATAAATGTTCATTTTTTTTTACAATAACAGTAATAGCTTAAATAATTGTCATTTTTTACCAATAACACGATGTGCAGATTGAATAACTTCATCTGGCAATATAACGCCTTGACGTTTAGCTGCGTCTAGGTTAATAACTAAATGGGTCTCTTGTCCTGTTTCAGGCTCTATCTGACCAGGCTTTTCACCATTTAGGATTCGAATAACTAATTTACCTGACTGGCGACCTACATCGTAATAACTCATACCAAATGCTGCAACAGCACCTCGGTCAATGGCATCTGGAAAAGAAGCTAACAATGGAATCTTATTTTCATTAGCGACTTTTACTAATGATTCATAAGCGGAAACAACATTATTGTCCGTTGTTGTATAGATAAGATCTACTTTGCTTTTAAGGTTTTTTGCTGCAGTAGGAATATCTGCGGTACGTTGTGCGGGGATAGCGATAATATTAATATTTTGCTTAGCTAATTGCTCTTGTAATTCTTTTAATACAATAGTTGAATTGATCTCTCCTGGACTATAAACATATCCTACCGACTTAAGGTTTGGCACGATTTTTTTCATAAATGCAATTTGTTGCGGGATCTCTAAGTAGTCGGATACTCCCGTAATATTAGTTCCTGTTGGCGAAAATGATTTTATTAATTTCGCCGCAACAGGATCGGTGATCCCTGCAAATACTAAGGGAATTATTCTTGTTGATGCCGCCACGGCTTGCGCGCTCGGTGTTGCAATTGCAACAATAACGTCAGGCTTATTCGCTACAAACTGTTTGGCAATTTGCGCTGCATTTGCACTGTTTCCTTGGGCGCTTTGATATTGCACAATAAGATTATCATTAAGCTTGTAGCCTTGCGCAATTAGTTCGTCTTTTACCCCATCACGAATTTCATTGAGAGAAGGATGCTCAACGATTGCTGTAATCGCGACTATTTTAACTTGAGTTGCATGGCAAACCATTGGAATAATGGTTGCTATAGTTAAATATAACAGTGAAATAAATAGGTTTCTTAGCATTTTATTTTAAGTATCTTTAAACTAGTACATTGATTGCCTATTGTAGCCAGAATGAGATTAAATGTTAAGTATTTTATTTAATTTATACTGTTTAAACAGAGCAAATTAGGTCAGTTTTGCTTGTGTATAATAGGCATTATTATTCGAGGAGTTATTTATGTAACACACAAAAACAGCAAATAAACCCTCTGCACCGAACGTTGGTACACAGTAAGTATATCGTGATAGATATCTTATTATTTCAAAGGGTTTAAATCTACTGCTGATAGGTTTGATGCTATTCTTCTGCTGAAAATAATAAAGGATTTATTCCACTTTTGGCAAAGCCTTCTTTTTCTGTTTCCATATCAAGAATTAACGAATTAATATCGTCCGCTACAATATCTAAATGGGCATCACGTTCCTGATTGAATACTTTTAGGTAGCTATGACAGTGTTCGCAGCATTCAGTTTTAACTGATGCTAGCTCATCGTCGAGTGAATAATAGTTGATATTTTCCGTGTTATCACAATTAGTGCATTTCGCTCTTGGTACATACCATTCGCTTTCACATAAGCTACAGTGTAGATAGCGTAACCCTAAATTACTGCCAATATGAATAACACTACCTACTGGACTATTTTGGCAAACAGGGCATAACCAGCGTTTTTCGCTGACTTCAGCTACTGCTTTACCAGGTAAGTGACTGGCAAGTAAACTATAGTAAACAGACAATGCCGACCAAATAAATAGTGATTCATTGCTTGATAGTAAATCAAATTTGCCTTTTAGCAAGTTTTCAGCTTTATTTAATAATTCACTTTCACTATTTTGCCTTAGTACATCAATAGTTTGATTAATGAAGTCATTAATATTCTGAGCGGCATCCATGATCGAGTAAAGATAGTTAATCCATTCTTTAGTTAATGGGTAATTATCAAGGGATAATGGTGGGCAGTTCTTTTGTGTAGCAGATTCTACTGTCTTAACTAGATCTACAACTATATTTTCATTCTCGGCAATGCCCGCTTGAGCAGAGACAATTTTTGTGCAAAATTGTAAATAGTCGACAAAAGCACTTTCTTTTGCTAAAAACTGCATTCGCTTTACCCGTTGAGCATAAAGTGTTTTCGGGTTTGGGTAGAAAAGTAAAGGAATTTTATTAATAATACTTATTTTATCGTTTTGCTTTTCAAGCTGTTCGTGAGGAATAATTTTAATACTCATTTTTAACCCAATTATTTAATTAGCATCATGAAATGGTCTAAAATACTATCAACATAATTGGTTGGTAGTTATTTTAATTATATATTCTTTATACTCTTCTTATCTTATTTGATAAGATAAACCGACTTAATTTAGGGTTAAGTCGGTTTTATTTAAATAAGTATTTGTTTAATACTATACTGCGTTATTTGTATCTGACTTTTCTTTTGGCTTATTTAGTTCGATTTGATGATTTTTTTTCATTTCATCATTATACCACTGCGAATGGTTCTTTTTAGCCCATGCTCTCGAGACATAACCCGTAATCATACCTTTAATCGAGCCTTTTACCCAAATTGCCATATAAGCATGACCGATGATTAATAAGATTAAGGCGATGGCAGCTAATGAATGAAAAAATATAGCAATGCGGATAACTTCAATTGAGAAATATTCCGCGAAATAACGTCGCCACATGATAAACCCAGTAATAAGCAGTACGCTAATTAGCCCCATAATGCACCAGAATAGAAATTTTTGGCCGGCATTATATTTACCTATAGGAATATCTTCGGGTTCTTTACCTGCAATCACTTTGTCGATATTTTTTATCCAACGAACATCATTTTTATTGAGAATATTATGATGTGCTAGTTTAAATAGCATAAACATGAGCAAAACAAAAATAACACAGCCTAAAAAGGGATGAAGTTCACGTACAAGCTGAGGAGTACCTAATACTAAAGCAAAGGCCTTTATTGATGGAAAGAATATCGATAATCCTGATAAAGCCGTAATGATAAAAAGTATAACAATACAAATATGAAAAAACCTAACAATTAAAGGGGTTCTTAAAATCATCTCTTCTTTATTCATGACGATTCTCCTCTGTCGTTTTTTCTCTTTTCTTGTCTGCAATAAATTGTTTTCGCGCTTCTTTATCAAACTCTTTTTCATGTTCGATATCGTCTTCATCGACTTCAACTGGTCCAACCGCCATATAATGGAAGACTAAGCCTGCAAATGTAGCAATAAAGGCCGCAGCTGAAAGAGGCTTCCAAGCGCCTTTCCAGAATTTAACCACTTCACTAATTTGTGGATTTTTGGCTAAGCCATGGTAAAGGTTTGGTTGCTCAGCATGATGTAAGACGTACATAACATGAGTCCCACCAACCCCCTCTGGATTGTATAGACCCGCATTTTCAAACCCGCGAGTTTGTAAATCCTTAATACGCCCATTAGCGCGATAGATCATTTCTTCTTTGGTACCAAAATGGATAGCTCCTGTTGGGCAGCTTTTAACACATGCAGGCTCTTGCCCAACAGCAACACGATCTGAACATAAAGTACATTTGTAAGCATGGTTGTCTTCTTTACTTATTCGAGGAATATTAAATGGGCAGCCAGCAACGCAATAACCACAACCAATACACTGTTCTGACTGAAAATCGACAATACCATTCGCATATTGAATAATCGCCCCTTCAGCTGGGCAAGCTTTTAAACAACCAGGATCGCTACAATGCATGCAACCATCTTTACGAATTAGCCATTCAAAAAGACCGTTTACTTCAACTTCGGAAAAACGCATCAGTGTCCATGTTTTTGGTCCTAAATCAGCAGGATTATCATAAACACCAACATTGATACCGATTTCAGCACGTAGATCATTCCATTCACTACAAGCAACTTGGCAAGCTTTACAACCAATACAGGTCGTAACATCGATAAGTTTTGCTACTTCTTGCTGAAAGTCTCTCGCTTGTGGGGCCGGCGTTAGCTTGTTAGTAGCAGAACGCCTGATAATATCTTGGGTTTGTAATGACATAATTTTATCTCCTATTCACTACGCATCTAAGGCATCGGAAGAAACTTTCTCGACATTAACTAAAAAAGATTTATATTCTGGCGTTTGTGAATTTGCATCACCAACAGTTGGCGTTAATCCATTTGCCAAAAAGCCTTTTTTTGTTACTCCTGTATATCCCCATACAATAGGGACGCCGATTGTTTCAATCTCTTTTCCATCTACCATTAGTGTTGGCATTCGTTTAGTCACTACAGCCTTCGCCTTGACATAACCTCGATATGAACTGACTTTTACGGTATCGCCTAGCTTAATTCCTTTTTTATTTGCTAAGTTTTCACTAATTTCAATAAATTGCTGCGGTTGCGTTATTGCATTAAGCCTTGCATGCTGAGTCCAAAAATGGAAATGTTCTGTAATGCAATATGTGGTACCAACATAAGGGAACTCTTGTGCATTACCTAGGCGTTCCAAATCCTCTTTAAAAATTCGAGCAGCTGGATTGGTTATTTGTTTTGGATGCAGAGGATTAGTACTAATAGGCGTTTCAAATGGCTCATAGTGCTCAGGGAATGGACCATCAACTAATCGATTTAAGCAGAACAATCCTCCTAAACCATCATTATTCATAATAAATGCACCAGCACCAGAGCTTGGTGGTAGCGTCGCAGTAAAGTCTGGAACATCATTGCCTACCCAGCTTGAACCATTCCACTCGATAAGTAATTTATTTGGATCATATGGCCTACCTTGACTATCTGCTGAAGCTCGGTTGTAAAGTATTCGGCGATTCATTGGCCATGCCCATGCCCAACCAGCATGAATCCCTTTTCCAGATGGATCAGCAGGATCTCTTCTCGCCATCTGGTTACCTTGCTCAGTCCAGCTGCCACAGAAAATCCAAATTCCACACGATGTAGAACCATCATCTTTTAATTGCGCAAAGCCACTTAATTGTTGCCCTTTTTTGACAACAATATTACCGTTAGCATCTTTTAGATCAGCAAGTGCGCGACCATTATAGTCTTTAGCTAACTCTTCACCAGACGGTTCATGAGGAATTTTATAATCCCACACCAAGTTGTTAATAGGTTCTTGACACGGTCCACCTTCTTCTCGATAGAGTTCTTTCATTCGTAGGAAAATACGAGAAAGAATTTCAGGATCAGGCATCGCATCTGCAGGTGGTTTCGCCGCCGCCCAATGCCATTGTAGCCAGCGTGATGAGTTAACAATTGTGCCATTTTCTTCCGCAAAGCAGTTCGATGGTAAACGGAATACCTCCGTTTGAATCATGCTCGGATTGACGTCATTCGATTCGCCATAATTTTTCCAAAATTCAGCAGTTTCGGTTGGCATTGGATCAATACTAATTAAAAATTTTAGTTTAGAAAGTCCATCGCGTACGGCATTTTTATCTGGGAAAGCTGCTAGAGGATTAAAACCTTGGCAAATGAAGCCATTGGCCGCTCCATCACGCATCATTTTACTAAATCGTAAAACATCGTATGTTTTATCCCATTTTGGTAGCCAATCAAAGCCCCAATTATTCTCTTTTGTAGCGTGTTCTCCAAACATCGATTTCATAAAGCTAACAAAAAATTTAGGATAATTAGCCCAGTAGTTTATTTCATTAGGTCCAAATGGTTTTGGTGTCTTTTCATTTAGATACTGTTCAAGTGTTATTTGATTCTCTTTTGGCAAGTCAAGATAAGCAGGTAAACGGGTTGATAATAAGCCGACATCGGTCAATCCTTGAATGTTAGAGTGACCACGGAGTGCATTAATACCTCCTCCCATTACACCAATATTACCTAAAAGAAGCTGTATCATTGCTGCACAACGGATTATTTGAGAGCCATAACTATGCTGTGTCCAGCCTAGTGCATATAAAAAAGTTGCTGCGCGATCGTTGGTTTTTGTGCTTGCCAGCGACTCACATACATGAATAAAACTATCGATAGGTGTGCCAGTAATGTTGTTAACAACTTCCGGTGTATATCTGCTAACATGATTTTTTAATAATTGCCACACGCAGCGTGGATTTTGTAATGTTTTATCCCGTAAAGCATAACCTTTTTCATCAGTTTGATATGTCCAACTTGATTGATCATATTTATGATGTCCCTCTTCGTAACCGGTAAATAAACCGTCATTGACATCAAAATTATAATCGTCACGCACAAGTAAACTTGCATTACTATTTGCTAGTAAATACTCATGATTAATTTCATCATTGATAATTAAGTGGTTTATGATACCAAGCAAAAAGGCAATATCCGAACCAGAACGAATAGGCACATAATGATCAGCAACGGATGCGGTACGGTTAAAGCGAGGATCAACTACAATTAATTCTGCACCATTATTTATCTTAGCTTCCATTGCCCATTTGAAGCCGACGGGATGGGCTTCAGCAGCATTCCCCCCCATAACTATCACAACATTTGAATTCTTAATATCATTCCAATTGTTGGTCATCGCCCCACGGCCAAAGGTTGCCGCAAGACTAGAAACTGATGGGCCATGGCAGACTCTAGCTTGAGTTTCGAGACTTAACATACCTAGTGCTCTTGCTATTTTAAATGCAAGCCAGCCCGTTTCATTACTGGCGGCTGATGTAACTAACCAACCGGTAGTCGTCCAACGGTTAACAGTAGTGCCGTCATCATTTTTTTCAAGTAAATTGCTATCACGATCTGCTTTCATCAACCTAGCAATGCGCTCAATAGCCTCATCCCAGCTAATTCGTTGCCATTCATTAGAACCAGGAGCTCGATATTCTGGATATTTTACACGGCTTTCACTCTTAATATAATCAAGGACACCTGAGCCCTTAGGACACAAAGAACCACGGCTTACAGGATGGTCAGGATCACCTTCAACATGAAAAATTGATTGCACTACATTTTTGGCGCCATCTCCTCTGCTATAAAGTAACATTCCACAACCAACAGAACAGTAAGTGCAATTATTTCGAGTTTCTTTTGATTTGAGTAATTTGTATTCGCGAGTTTGTGCCAATGCGACATTAGGGGCAAAACCGAGGGTTGCGGCAGTGGTTCCAGCCATACCACCCGCACAGATCTTGAAGAACTGTCTACGGTTAAATAGCATAAGGACTCCTTAAAAAGTATGACATTAAAAATATTGCTTCATTTTTATTAGTGGGATTAAACCCTTAGTTTGTAATCATAATAGTTATACTTAATAAAATAAAGCGAAAAAATAAATTAAAATAATGACTTTGATCTGTGTCAAATTTCACTGTGCAATTAGTATGAAATATAATCAAATACAGTATTTAATTTAATACTTATTTTTTCGTACAGTCATTTTATTGTTCGTATTAATTACTTTGTACTTCATTTGAATACAATGAAGCCTCACCTTTCGGCCGAGTTTTAAAGCGCCGATGCAGCCACATATACTGCTCTGGGGCTTTTAATATTTCATTTTCAATCGCTTTGTTCATAAATGTTGCCGCTGCAATATCATCACCGAGTGGATAATTTGGCAGTGGCGGACTGACAAATACGGTATATTTACCATTGCGTTCACGTTTTGGCGTAAAAGGGATGATAGCGGGTTGTCCTAGTTTGACTAAAATGCTCGTCCCAACAGTCGTTGCAGCTTTGTTTACTGCAAAAAAAGGTGCAAAAACGCTATTTTTCGGTCCATAATCATGATCTGGCGCATACCAAAGCAACTCGCCATTTTTTAACGCTCGAATCATGCCTTTAGTGTTATAACGACCAATCATATACTTATTTGATTTTAAACGACCTTTTAATTGAACGTAATCCAATACTTTATTATCATTTGGTCGATACACTCCGACACCTGGATGGCTCATGCCAAGAATTCTTCCACCAAGCTCTAAAGTTAAAAAGTGGACGCCGAGCAATAATACTCCTTGCTTTGCTTGTTGTGCTTGCTTTATATATTCATCACCAATAATTGTTGAATGCTTTTTTATCCGTTTATCAGGCCAAAACCATGCCATGCCAGTTTCAAAGACCGCAACGCCAGTCGAAATAAAATTATCTCGTAACATGTTATTTCGTTCTTGTTCTGATAAATCAGGAAAGCAAAGTTTTATATTTTGGCGGGCAGTCTCTCGACGCTTACGCATAATTTTAGGAATGAGTAGACCGATGCCTTGTCCTAGCTGATAAATAATCGGGTAAGGAAGTAAAAGTATTAAATACCAAATACCAATTACAATCCAGGTTAGCCAATATTTGGGATGAAGCAGACTTTTGGTAAAATGCGGGTAAATTTCTTGGGTAGTAATCACAGGATCTCAGTTAGCTAAAATAAAAAATAAAATCAGTTAGGTATTAGCTATAAATACTTAATGAAATATATAAAATGTTTTTTGTTATAGAAATAAATTTTTTTAATTCTAACACATAACAAGTTAAGCGAATTTGTAAGGTCGTAAATGTTCTGTAAGGCGAGAGTAAATTTTTTGAGTAATACACGCAGAGCTTAATTATTAACTAAAAAAGAAAAAGCATCAATGTAACGTATTTAATCGAATATAATATTAATCATGCTGTACATTATCTGAATATAACGGTTTTTCTCCTTTAGGACGAGTTTTAAAGCGACGGTGAAGCCACATATATTGTTCTGGTGCTTTCAATATTTCATTTTCAATCGCTTTGTTCATAAATATTGCAGCTGCAACATCATCATCCAGAGGATAATTTTTGAGTGCAGGCGCGACTGATAGGATATATTGGCCATTGTTTTCGCGTTTGGGCGTAAATGGTATAATTGCAGGCTGGCCAAGCTTGACTAAAATAGTAGTGCCAATTGTAGTTGCTGCTTTTTCAACTGCAAAGAATGGTGCAAATACGCTATTTTTAGCGCCGTAGTCATGATCAGGTGCATACCAAACTAATTCTCCTTTTTTTAGGGCGCGAATCATTCCTTTAGTGTTATAGCGATCTAACATATATTTGTTCGATTTTAAACGGCCTTTTAGCTGTATATAATCCATCACTAAATTGTCGTTAGGACGGTATACTCCGACTCCAGGATGACTCATTCCGAGTATACGAGCACCTAACTCAAGAGTTAAGAAATGAATACCAATTAATAATACTCCTTGACCAACTTGCTGTGCTTGTTTGATATGCTCATCACCAATAATTCTAACATGATTTCTTAGACGTTTGTCAGACCAAAACCATGCCATTCCTGTTTCAAAAATGGCCATTCCTGTTGAGATAAAATTCTGATGAAGCATTTTTTCTCGTTCAGATACTGAGTAATTAGGGAAGCAGAGTTTAAGATTTTGACGAGCAGTTTCTTTTCGCTTGCCTATCATTTTATAAGCAAATAATCCTAAGTATTTACCTAACTGATAAATAATAGGATAGGGGAGAAGAACTAAAACATATAACAAACCAATTCCCAACCATGTTAACCAATAACGAGGATGAAGTAACTGTTTAGTGAATTTCGCGTGGATTTCTTGGCTGTTGTTCATATTTTTAAAATTATTCAAACCAACGAGAAGGCTATTATATACATAATCTTAAGAAAATTAAATTTTTATAGTTATGCTCTGTATCTATTTTAATCAGGTCTCATTATTGAAATAAGGTAGTAAATAAATATCGATATAGCTATCCGACTAAAATAAGTGTAGAACAATTACCTATGGCGTTTAGCTAAAATATCAGCGATAATAGCGCAATTATTTGCAAGAATGGATTTTGTTACATGTTCTCATATCGTTCAATTACTATATTAGTTATTACCATGCTTTTATTAAGTGGGTGCTCATTTGTCAACCGCTGGGTTTATCGGCCTGATATTAATCAGGGAAACTATATCACTCAAAGCGAAATTGACAAGCTAAAAGTAGGTCAAACTAAAGAACAAGTAGTTTATATTATGGGCAATCCTATGTTGTCATCGGTATTTACTGATAATGTTTGGTATTATATTTTCCGAGAGCTACCTGAACATGGTTATGTTAGTCAAAAAACATACACAGTTATTTTCGACCAAAGAGGCAAAGTGACTGATGTTAAAATATCATCTTTCGGTAAAGAAACACTTCAACAAATGGATAACGAACCAGAGACCGATTAATGGCGCTGCATTCAATAATTATTTATGTAAACCTGCTAAATTAGCGGGTTTCTTTTTTTATACAGTTTTTTATTAGCTTGCATATAAGGTATTTTGAGACATATTTATTTGATATTTTCGCTAAACTTCGTGCCACCATCACAAATGGTATCCCAATTGGCTTTAGCGTCGGCATAAATATGAATTCTTTGTTTAGGATCAACTGGGGTGTCAATCGTTCCAGCTCTCAAACGGTAAAACTCTTTATTATTATCTCGTGAAGTAAATAGATTTGAACCACATTGACCACAAAAATGGCGGTTTACGCCATTAATAGAAAATTTTTTGATTGTATCTTGTCCGCTTAAAAACTGAAATTCACTCGCTTTTATCACTATTGCTGAATTAAATGCTGTGCCACTCCATTTACGACAGCGCTGGCAATGGCAAAATATAATAGCATCAACATTACTTTCCATCGTCACTTGATAACTAATTTCTCCACAGAGGCAGCTTCCGGTTAACATTTTTAATCCTTAGTAATCTATGCATTTATTGCTATCATAGTAAATCAAATTATTTTTATCACAAAGCTTAATATTAAACACTGGTATAGCAATGAAATCGATCCTTAATAAATTTTCCGTTGCCCCAATGCTTGATTGGACCGATCGGCATTGTCGCTATTTTCATCGAATTTTAACCAAGCAGACGTTACTTTATAGTGAAATGGTGACAACCGGTGCAATTCTTTTTGGTAAGGGTGATTATTTAGCTTTTAATCAAGAAGAGCATCCAATTAGTTTACAATTGGGAGGAAGCGATCCGAAAGCATTAGCCAAGTGTGCTAAACTTGCTCAAGAACGAGGTTATGATGAAATTAACCTTAATGTGGGCTGCCCATCTGATCGTGTGCAAAATGGTATGTTTGGTGCTTGTTTAATGGGTAATGCCAATTTAGTCGCCGATTGTATTAAGGCCATGCAAGACCAAGTTAGTATTCCCGTTACCGTGAAAACTCGAGTCGGTATTGATGAATACGATAGTTATCTATTTTTATGTCAGTTTATTGAGCATATTATGCCTTACAGCCAAAGCTTTATTATACATGCACGCAAAGCTTGGTTATCAGGTTTAAGCCCGAAAGAGAATAGAGAGGTTCCCCCGCTTGATTATGCGAGAGTGTACAAATTAAAACAAGATTATCCCCAGTTAATGATAGCTATTAATGGAGGGATTAAAACTATCGATGAAATTAAGATCCATTTAGAGCATGTTGATGGCGTGATGGTTGGGCGCGAAGCTTACCAAAACCCTCTTTTACTAAGCCAAATCGATCAGCAAATTTTTGCTGATAGCCGGGCTATAGTTAGTCCTATTGAAGCAATTAAGCAACTTTATCCCTATATTGATAAGGCGTTATCACAAGGTGCACAGCTTAATCATATTATGCGTCATACATTAGGTATTTTTAATGGTAAAAAGGGAGCGAAACAATGGCGGCGCTACTTGAGCGAAAATGCACATAAAAAGGGTGCGGGAATTGAGGTGGTTGATGCCGCGCTTAAGTTTGTTTTAGATAGTGATAATATTAGTTAAGCATTGATAATGTATGTTTCAAACTAGCTAATTATTTTAAACAAATGATTGCGTTGCTAAAGTATTCATCTACTGCTTGCTGAGCGTATCTATTTCACTCCAATTCTGTTAGAATTGCCTATCATTTTTTTGAACAGTTTATTATCTTGCAATCATGACAGAAAAGGCTTATTTAGACGAAGTGGCAACACGCCGTACTTTCGCGATTATTTCTCACCCCGATGCGGGTAAAACAACCATTACCGAAAAAGTTCTACTATTCGGGCACGCTATTCAAACTGCAGGCACAGTAAAAGGGCGAGGAGCGAATGCTCAGCATGCTAAATCCGATTGGATGGAAATGGAAAAACAACGTGGTATATCGATTACAACCTCAGTGATGCAATTCCCTTATGCTGATTGCTTAGTCAATCTACTCGATACTCCAGGGCATGAAGATTTCTCGGAAGATACCTACCGAACCTTAACTGCTGTAGATAGCTGTTTAATGGTTATTGATGCGGCAAAAGGGGTTGAAGATCGAACGCGTAAATTGATGGAAGTTACTCGTTTACGTAATACACCTATTTTGACCTTTATGAATAAACTTGATCGAGATATTCGTGATCCAATGGAGCTACTTGATGAAGTTGAAAGTGAGCTTAATATTATGTGTGCGCCAATTACTTGGCCGATCGGTTGCGGAAAATTATTTAAAGGCGTTTATCATTTAGCTAAAGATGTAACTTATCTTTACCAAACAGGTAAAGGACATACTATTCAAGAGGTTAGAATTATTGCGGGATTGAATAATTCCGAGCTAGATAACGCGGTAGGTGACGATTTAGCTAACCAGCTGCGTGAAGAGCTTGAATTAGTTCAAGGCGCATCAAATGAGTTTGATTTAGAGGCATTTTTATCAGGCGATCTAACCCCCGTGTTTTTTGGTACCGCGTTAGGTAACTTCGGTGTTGATCATATGCTTGATGGCTTAACACAGTGGGCGCCAACACCGCAGCCGCGTAAAACGGATAAGCGAGAAGTCGCAGCAAAAGAAGAAAAATTTAGCGGTTTTGTTTTTAAAATTCAAGCCAATATGGATCCCAAACATCGTGATCGCGTCGCTTTTTTACGTATTGTATCGGGTAAATATGAAAAAGGCATGAAGTTGCGGCATGTACGTACCGGTAAAGATGTGGCGATTGCCGATGCTTTAACTTTTATGGCAGGAGATCGTGAGCAGGTTGAAGAGGCTTACGCTGGTGATATCATCGGTTTGCATAATCACGGTACAATCCAAATCGGTGACACCTTTACTCAAGGTGAGGAGCTTAAATTTACCGGTATTCCAAACTTTGCTCCTGAGTTATTCCGTCGTATTCGTTTAAAAGATCCGCTTAAGCAAAAACAGCTACTAAAAGGCTTAGTTCAGTTATCAGAAGAAGGGGCGGTACAGGTATTTCGTCCACTTATTAACAATGATTTAATTGTTGGTGCAGTCGGTGTACTGCAGTTTGATGTTGTTGTGGCACGTTTAAAGTCCGAATATAACGTCGAAGCAATCTATGAATCAATCAATATTACAACTGCGCGCTGGGTTGAATGTGATGATGTTAAAAAGCTTGAAGAATTTAAACGTAAATGTGAAATGAATCTTGCCTTAGATGGCGGAGATAATTTAAGTTATATTGCACCAAGTATGGTCAATTTAAATTTAACGCAAGAACGCTATCCTGACGTTTTATTTAGAAAAACACGAGAACATTAATCCGTTTTAGTCTTGGTAACATAGTCATAGAAAAGATGAAGTTGCCACTATTTTTTATGTTCACTTATCATAATTGTTAGGTAAACACTGAATAGTATATAAAGTAAAAGGTATGTGGTGAAAAAATTATTTGCTTCAGCGATACGTATAGTTTTGTTGATCAGTTGTAAATTAGTGACAGGCGTGCAATCACGTTGGTTGAGCGAACCTTATACTTATCGGCCTAAAATCTATTACGCTAATCATACAAGCCATCTTGATGGCTTGGTGCTTTGGTCATGTTTTCCTCGCTGTTTGCGTTCAAATATACGACCTATAGCCGCCAAAGATTATTGGCAACAAACAAAGTTTAAGCAATTTATTGCTCAGGACATATTTAATTCTGTTTTAATTAATCGTAAACCTAACAATATAGGTAATCCATTATTGATATTAGGAGAAATCCTAAAAAAGCAGCAATCAATTATCCTTTTTCCTGAAGGGACAAGAGGCTGCGGTAGTAACATTGCTGATTTTAAAAGTGGTTTATTCTACCTATCTAAGCACTTCCCTGATATAGAACTTGTGCCAGTTTACTTAAATAATTTAAATCGAGTATTGCCGAAAGGGTCTAAATTATTGGTTCCTATTATTTGCTCGGCTATTTTTGGCTCTCCAATTAATTCGCCAACGGAAGATGAAACTAAAAAGAGTTTTTTAGCGCGGGCTAAGCTAGAGCTGGAGAAATTAGCACCATGATATTTACAGACTCCGACCTCCAGCTCTTATTAGCAGGCATATTTGGTTTGCTAATTTTTGCTAGCTTGATAGGTCAATTAATTGCTAAATTTAGGTGCAATGAGTGTAATAGGAAAACAATAGAAAATCTTAATCAACGTATTAATGCTTGGTGGATGATGAGTATTGTTTTACTCGTAGCCATCCTCATTGGCACTATTGGTACTTTGGTTTTATTTATTTGCATTTCCTTTTTTGCTTTACGTGAATGTATTACTTTAACACCAACAAAATTAGGTGATCATCAAGCATTATTCTGGTGCTTCTTCATATTCTTACCCATTCAATATTTATTGATAGGGCTTAATTGGTATAATTTTTTTGCTATTTTCATTCCTGTTTTTGTTTTTTTATTTATTGCTACGCGCATTGCCATTAATGGTAATACGGTTGATTTTTTGGGCCGAGTGGCAAAAATTCAATGGAGTATGATGATTGCGGTATATTGCATTAGCTACATTCCTGCATTGTTACTGCTAAATATTGATAGTTACGATGGGCAGAATTTTAAACTGATCATGTTTTTAGTCATTGTGGTCCAGTTGTCAGATGTGCTGCAGTATGTATTTGGTAAATTGTTTGGTCGCCATGCTATTGTCCCCAAACTTAGTCCGAATAAAACGGTTGAAGGTTTTATTGGTGGGATACTTAGTGCAAGTCTAATAGGTATGTCATTATGGTGGATAACGCCATTTACATTTTGGCAAGCAGGGCTCGTTTCTACTCTAATCACATTACTTGGTTTTTGTGGTGGGTTATGCATGTCAGCAATTAAGCGCGATCGGGGCATTAAGGATTTTGGTACTATTATAGAAGGACATGGCGGCATGATGGATCGCATTGATTCATTATGTTTTGCTGCACCGGTCTTTTTCCATATTATAAATTACTTCTTTGGATAGTTGGTATGAAAAAGTATTACCTAGTTATAATCACCGCTTTTATCTGTTTACTCTCAGCATTATCTTCGGTTAATGCAAACGAAAACACTCATCAAAACTATACAATTTTAACCGATAGTATCAATAAAAGTGAGCGAGATAAACGGCAATATCAAGTCATTAGGCTTGATAATAATATGAAAGTGCTATTGATCTCAGATCCAAAGGCAGCGAAATCATTAGCATCTCTTGCAATACCAATAGGGTCATTATACGATCCTAAATCTCAACAAGGACTCGCTCATTATGCAGAACACATGGTATTAATGGGGTCAAAAAAATACCCAGAACCTTCCGCATTTTCTGAATATTTAAGTTTACATTCAGGAAGTTATAATGCGAGTACGGCAAACCATCGAACCGCATTCTACTTTGAAGTAGAAAATAGCGCATTAGCCTCAGCATTGGATCGCTTAGCCGATGCGATTGCAGAGCCATTATTAGATGAAAAATATGCCGATAAAGAACGTAACGCGGTTGATGCTGAATTAACAATAGCACGTTCAAGTGATGGTTTTAGGATCGGCCAAGTCGATTCTGAAACAATAAATCAAAATCACCCCGCGTCTATGTTTTCTGGTGGTAATTTGGCAACGCTAAGTGATAAAGAGGGGAGTAAGTTGCATGATGAACTGGTCAAATTTCATCACACTTATTATTCTGCAGGTAATATGGTTGGTGTAATATACAGTAATCAACCGTTAAGTGTTTTGGCTAATCTAGCCGCCGAGACTTTTGGACGAATTGATGATAATCATCGCGAAACTAAATCAATCACGGAACCTGCAATCACTGCTGATAATGTCGGTAAAATGATTTATATGCAGCCAGCACAGCCCAAGAAAGTACTATATCTTCAATTCCCTATTGAAAATAACGTAGCCCAGTTCGCTGATAAAAGTGATGAATATATTAGTTACTTGATTAGTAACCGCAGTGCAAATACCTTATTTGATAAATTACAAAAACAAGGCTTAATTGAGTCCGTTAGCGCCAATAGTGATCCACTGCGCTATGGTACCAGCGGTGTCTTTAGTATTTATGTCAGTTTAACCGATCAAGGTCTTGCCGAAAAAGACAAAGTCATTGCAAGTATTTTTAGTTATTTACAGCTTTTAGAACAGAAAGGCATTGATTCAAAATATTATAATGAATTAAAAGCCGTTTTGGCATTGGAATTTAAGTATCCTGATATTACTCGTGATATGTCTTATGTTGAGTGGCTGGCAGATCAAATGTTGTTATACCCAACAGAACATGTTTTAGATGCCGATTATATTGCAGAAGATTTTAATCAACAGTCGATTAAAGATAGGCTAAAATCTTTAACCATCGATAATGCCAGAATATGGGTTATTGCTGATAATCAAGTAACCGATAAACGCGCGTATTTTGTTGATGCGCCTTATCGTATAGATAGTATTACCGCTAAACAAAGCCAAGATTTAATGGAACAGGCAGCTAAATTATCATTTGAGTTACCGCTATTAAACCCATATATTGCTAATGATTTTACAATTGAAGATACCAAAGCCAGCAATGGTCAATCGAATAACATTTTTAACCCTCATGGTAATTATTTTCATTTTAATAGTGAATATTTTGCTGATGAACCGAAAGCCGTTATCGCCTTATCATTAAGAAATAACTTCGCGCTTAATAATGCGAAAAATCAAGTCATGTTTAATCTACTTGATTATTTGGCAAATAGAGAGTTAGCAATACTTAATTTTCAAGCAAGTGTTGCTGGTATGTCAATTTCTACGCAAGCTGATTCCGGTTTGATGGTCATTGCGAGTGGCTTCAATCAGCATCTTCCTAATATCGTCAATCAAGTATTAAATACTTATAGCGGTTTTGATATTAGCGATGAAGGGTTAGTGCTTGCCAAATCTTGGTATTTAGAAAAACTCGATGCAGCAGAACGAGTAAAAAGTTTTACTTTGGCGATGCAACCAGTTAATGTCTTATCGGCAGTTCCCTATTTTGACCGCGAAGTAAAACGTGAAGTTGTCGCAGCAATTACTGTTGATGATTTAGCTCAATATCGTAAAAAACTGCGAGTAGATTCTGTGCCTTATATGTTGAGTATAGGTAATTTATCGTCTCCTCTATCTTATGGTTTATATAACGAAGTTAAAAAAACATTAAATAGCGATATAACCTATCAACCGACTACAGAGATTACCATAAGCAATAAAAGCAATGCCATTATTAGCCAAAATACAGCAAGTACCGATAACGCTTTACTTATGGGCTTTGTACCAAAGTCTTATGATAAAGTGACGAGTAGAGTCGCGAGTTATCTATTGTATCAAATCATTTCACCATGGTTTTATGATCAACTAAGAAGTAATGAGCAACTAGGTTATGCGATATTCTCATTACCTATCAGTATTGGTAATAGTAATGGGATCGGTTTTTTAATTCAAAGTAACCAATATGATCCAGCTTATATTAATCAGCGCTATCAAGCTTTTTATCCATTGGCTTTAAATAGGCTTAATGGATTAACGGATGAGGAATTTGAACAATATAAGCAATCAGCGCTAGATCAGCTATTAGCGCCGCCACAAACATTAGATGAAGAGTTTGCTAATTATCTTGTTGATTATCGGCAATCACTATTTAATTTTGCGTCAAAAAAACAGAAAATAGATCGTCTTAAAATTATGACTAAAGTTGAATTAGTCGATTTTTATCGTGTCGCAGTAATTGAACCAAACGGCTTAACCATCGCCTCACAAGTAATCGGTAGTCAACCCGATAAAACCATGAGTGGCGTACAAGGACTAACGGAGTATAAAGGAGCCGCTGATTTACAAAGAAAATTGTTAGCTAATTAATTTCTTGTCACTCTTCTATAAGAGCGGGTCATATGTCCCGCTCAATCTTTGTTTATTTCACCGTACCTTACTTTTGGTTGATTATCATTTAACTAGAATAAATTAAATCGATAATCGATAATAAATTCTCCTGATATTCCCGTTCCTCGTTGGTAATGCCCTTGATTATCGAATATGGGCTGTGCTTTATTGGCTTTATATGTCCAAGATTTACCTATTTTGGCGAAAATTGACAGATTTTTAAGCCTAGAGTCAGACGGCGTCCATTGACCCCAAACATTGATTTCACCCGTTTTAAATTTATTATCTTTATAATTGAATTGACCATAGTTTATTTGCATTGCCGTTGTAAAATTAGGGCTTGCTTGGTAATCGCCTAAAAATGTTATTGCTAATTCGCCATTACGTTGGTAATGGTAGGCGGCTTCTGTTAGTGAATTAAAACGCCAACGCGCATTCTTGGTTACGTGACGTTCAAAATAGCCTAACGAACCATTATCTTTATCAGCTTTGGTGTGTGCAATACCGAGTTTTAATCCAACTAAGTCTTGTTGCCATTTGATGTCTGCAGCGTAATACCATGAATTACCATCAGCTGCTCTTTTATCGGGCGATAACTGCTTATAATTTGTTAGAGGGTTATTAAAATAAATCTGTGAGCCAAGAGTCAGTTGCGGATGAGGGTTATAGTTTAATTCTAATAATTGTCGACGGATATAGTCATCAGCTTCACCATAGGCGTAAGTAACCGAGAGCTTTTTATCTTTGTAGTTAAGGCCCGTACCGATAATATAATCGATTTTTTTCTTGTTCGCGGTTTGTATTTGTTCTTTTTCTGGCGAATCTCGATTCATCGAGCTAGTAACGTAAAGCGTATCTAGTGAGTAGTTATCATAAGCTAATGTTCCACTGTAACCTAAATAACTATTTTTAGTTAATTGGTATGACGTTGTTAATACCGCGTAATTACGTAAAACTTGCCATCCCCATTTAGCTTTAAAGTTAAGCGAAGCTTGTTCGCCAAATTTAATTTTTATATAACGTTGGCTAACTTTATCAAAACCGTGAGCATTTTTTTTATCATACCCTGTTCCATCATTCCATAGTAGGTTTCGAGTCGCGAAGTAATTACTTGCAGCAAGTTTTACTACATTAACATAGGATGCATCAAAGCCAATAAAATCGGCAAAATATCCTGATTGATAAGCTAATCCAAATGCTTGACCCCAAGCCGAGTGGATTAGTGTATCTCCAGTTCCATCTTCATTGAGATATTTTCCGTAATTTCTGAGGGTTACACCAATTTTAGTATCATTAAAAAACGATTGCTCGGTGAGCTTATCTAGTGGTGTATTGTGTTGCGACGCCATAGCTTGTGTATTGATGATAGATAATGCAAAAAACAGATTAACTAAAGCTAATTTTTTCATTTTTTCTCCTGAAAAACCTAGATAGTATATAGACTGAAGCCAATTGATTGTGTTATTAAATTTGGGGCGACAGTGGTATAAATTATAGGTAACAGTTTATATTTTTTTGAATATGCCATAGTTTTACGATAGTTATGTTTTAGTCTCCTCGACATGCTGGTTAATTTTTTTTGATTATCATGTTAATTCCTTTATGTTCATTTTAACGTTATAAAAAAAACCTAAATCACTCGTATTATTCGAGTAATTTAGGTTTTGCCCATTTAATATTTAAATTCATCATTAGAACTTAAACATTTGCGGTTACAAGCCTATATGGTTTTATCTTTTTTAAACTAAGTAATTATTTGAGAAATAGGAAGGAGAAAAAGTCAAATTTGTGACACTTGTCGTAAGATTTAAATTATTTGTTGAATAAGAATTAATTTTGTGATTATTATTTATATAGCAAAACTAACTTGCAAATTTTTATAAGTGGGCGGATCACGTGCTAGTTAGGTTTGATACTATTTAGAAATAGCGTAGATCATTGTGAACTAAAAAATCTTAAAAGGGATTTATCGAGGCTACCTTGTATAAAATAATAAAAATAATTAATAACAACGTAGTGCTAGTTTTAGATAAAACCAACAGGGAAACGATTGTTATTGGTAAGGGTATTGGTTTTTCGGCTCCTAAAGGGGGGGTGTTACATTTTTCGCCCGGCAATCAAATTTTTATTCACAAAAAGGAATCTGAAATATTGGATTTTATTGATGCGATTCCTGTTGAGATCATTCAGTTAACCAGTGATATTATCCAAAAATCAGAACGTTTTTTAAATGAAAAATTAAGCGATTCTTTAATTATTACTTTGTCAGAACATATTTTATTTGCTATCAAACGGTTTGAAAATAGTCAATACGAGAGCATTAATATTCATGAAGTGCCATTTTTATATCTCAATGAGTATGAGGTTGGTTGCAAAGCGGTTGAATATATCAACAAAGTAAAGAACATTCAGTTACCGCAGTCAGAAGCTTCGCTCATTGCCTTGCATTTTGTAAATGCGAGATTGAATAATAGTAGCGTGGGCGAAACGTTAAAATTAACCAAGTTAGCTTATCAAATTGCCAATATTATTTGTTATCACTTTCATATTAAGGTTAGCACGGGGTCGTTAAATTTTTCACGTTTTATCATTCACTTAAAATTGTTGATTGCTCGCTGTAGGGCGTTAGCGGAAGAACCTAAAATAAGGGAGCTAAAGTCATCATTAGTTGATGCATTAGAGAAGGAATTTTTGAAAAACTATACCTGTGCCAAGAAAATAGTCAAACTCATTAGTGATGAATATGATTTGATGGTGCCAGATGATGAGGTTTTTTATTTAGCAATCCATATAGAGAGATTATTACACGCAGCTTAATACCTTGGCTTTTTTGCTTGAGGAATCAGGTGTGTTACTAGATTAAGTTACTAGGCATAAACCTGAATAACACAAATACAAATATTTGTGTTATTCAGGTTTTTTTTTACTACGAATTTCAACCCGAGCGCAACCATTACGCGATTTTGTAATGAAATATGAACAGGTGACGTATGGAAAATGAAAAATTAGCACAACAGATTTTAACTTGTGTTGGCGGTTCCTTAAATATTGTTCGACATTGGCATTGCATAACAAGACTACGTTTCAATTTAAATGATAATGCCCTCGTTGATGTAGAAAAGTTAAAGAATATAGATGGAGTGATGGGAGTCAATTTTCAAGGAGAGCAGCTACAAATCATCCTTGGTAACAAAGTTAACAAAGTCTTTGCTGAATTGGACAAGCTTATTGTGAGTAACAATAAAAATACATCGATTATGCAAAAGCATAAAAATAAGATCAGCATTAATACTTTTTTTGATTTTTTATCTGGAGTATTTACGCCAATTTTACCTGCGATTGTAGGTACAGGATTATTAAAAGGTATTTTGAGTCTATTACTTGTACTAGGTTGGTTATCTGAAACCAATGTTCAATATAAAGTATTATTTAATATTTCAGAAGCTGCTTTCTATTTTTTACCTATTTTAATTGCATCTTCGGCTGCGAAAAAATTTGGTACTAATGAATATTTAGCTATGGCGCTAGCTGGAATCTTACTTTTCCCATCATTATCCGCATCGATGTTGACGGACAAGTTTACGATTGACGGGCTCGATGGATTTGTATTTGCAGGAAGGGAATCATTGTCTTTCTTGGGAATGAGCATTCCGAATAATATCGATTACCACTCGAGTGTTATTCCTATTTTATTAAGTGTTTGGTTGCTGAGCTATATCAATCGTTGGGTTGAAAAAGTAATACCAGCAATATTAAAAATGATTATTTCACCGATTATTGTATTAGTTGTTACATCAATCATTATGCTGATATTTATCGCACCATTAGGCGCTTATATCGGTACTTACTTGAGTGAAGGATTTAAATGGTTATTTAGCTTTGCTGGTATTTTTGCCGGATTTTTGATGGGGGGAAGCTTAGCATTATTTGTTATCACCGGTATGCATTATGCTATTTTTCCATCCTGTTTCGAAAACTTTAGAAGATTGAATTATGACTTTATGTTATTACCCATGTCATTTGTTAGTAATTTAGCTCAAGCTGGGGCAACGTTTGCCGTTGCAATTAAAGTTAAAAATAAAGCGTTCAAATCTCTTGCTTATTCTGCTGCATTATCGGCAATGCTTGGTATTACTGAGCCCGCAATTTACGGTGTGACAATGAAACTACGACGACCATTTTATATCTCTTTATTTGGTTCTGCTATTGGGGGAGCTCTGGTTGGAGCCTTGTCGATAAAAACATACCAATTTAGTTTGCCTGGATTATCTTCGCTACCAACTTATATTGATGTTAAAGGTGATTTAAGTAATTTTTATTATGTTATTTTAGCTATTAGCTTAAGTTTCTTTATTGCTTTCATTTTAACGCTAATGACAAAACTTGATGAATCATTGGTTGTTGGTAGTGAGTCCTCACCAAAAGGTAATCATCTTACTGAATCAACAGATAAAATTGAAGAACACATCAAATCAGTTAAAGACCATAAAATAGATTCGCCAATTGAAATTATTACACCAATAACTGGTGAGTTAATACCGTTATCTCAAGTTCCTGATACGACTTTTGCTCAGAAAATAATGGGTGATGGTATCGCGATTATACCCGCAGAAGAGACCATGTTTGCTCCATTCGATGGTCATGTTTCTGTAATAGCAATGACCAAACATGCCATAGGATTGATTTCTAATGATGGTGCTGAAATTTTAATCCATGTTGGATTGGAGACTGTCTCGTTAGGCGGTAAAGGGTTTGATGTGCTAGTTGATAGTGGTCAGAAAGTCACTACAGGTCAACCTTTACTTAAATTCGATCTTGATTTTATGAAACAAAATAAGGTTTCTTTGATCACCCCGATCGTGGTAACCAATTATCAAGAGTTTGAATCTTTTTCTATCGTTGCAACTAACAAGTATGTAGAAGCAAGTAAAGATATTGTTATTCAATTAAACTAATAAATTATTAAATAGAGAGGTAATTATATGAAATACAGTGATATTCATCATACGCAAAATGGATTCCCAGACGGCTTTTTGTGGGGAGGAGCAACTGCAGCAAATCAAATTGAAGGTGCATTTGATCAAGGGGGGAAAGGATTATCCACTTCAGATATGGCAGCGTATAAAGATCCTTATGTAACGGGAAAAGTGAATAATTTTACGTTCAATGTAACCTCTAAAGAACTTGAAAAATATAAGACTAATCCTGAAAATACCCTATTCCCTAAACGCTGGGGGATTGATTTTTATAACCGCTATAAAGAGGATATCGCTTTATTTGCTGAGATGGGATTTAATGTTTTTCGCCTGTCTATCTCTTGGGCACGTATTTTTCCTACAGGGCTTGAAAGTGAGCCAAATGAAGAAGGCCTAGCATTTTATGATAAAGTCTTTGATGAGTGCGCCAAATACGGTATGGAGCCTCTAGTAACAATGTCTCACTATGAGATGCCAATTACGTTAACGGAAAAATATAATGGTTGGATTAGTCGAGAGCTAGTGGCGTTATTCGAAAAATATGCCCGTGTAATTTTGAATCGCTATAAACATAAAGTGAAATATTGGATAACCTTTAACGAAATGAATATGAACTTAAATAGTTTGTATACTGGTGCGGGTATTTTAGCGGATCTAGTTGATAACCCCCTACAAGCAGCTTACCAAGCTTCTCACCATCAATTTCTAGCCAGTGCTTTGGCGGTTAAAGCGGCGAAAGAGATTATTCCTAATGCTAAAGTTGGTTGCATGATTAACCACATTGAATCTTATGCTAAAACCACTAAACCAGAGGATCAGTTGCAATCACTTAAATCGAATCAGCTCAATCTATTCTATCCTGACGTACAAGCGCGCGGTGAATATCCAAGTTATATGACGCGATATTTTGCCGATAATAATATCAATTTAGATATTAAAGAAGGGGATGAGAAAATTTTGCAACAAGGTAAAGTTGATTTTGTTTCAATCAGCTATTATATGAGCCATGTAACTGAAGCTCGTGAAGATGCATCAAAGTTAGCAGGATCATTTGATAGCCCAATTAAAAATGAGTATCTGAAGTTAACTCAGTGGGATTGGCCGATCGATTCTATTGGTCTACGTATTGCGCTAATCAAGTTGTATGACCGTTACGAGTTACCATTATTTGTTGCTGAAAACGGTTTAGGTGCTAAAGACGTGCTCTCTTCAGATGGTAAAGTGCACGATAATTACCGTATTGATTATCTTAAACAGCATATTATGGAAATGCGTGAGGCGATTAAAGATGGTGTTAATGTGATGGGATACACTACATGGGGGTGCATTGACTTAGTTAGTTGTGGTACGTCACAAATAAGTAAGCGTTATGGTTTTATTTATGTTGATCTTGATGATGCCGGTAAAGGTTCGTTCAAACGAATTGCAAAAGATTCTTTTTATTGGTACAAAAAAGTAATTGCATCAAATGGCGCAGATTTAGAATAAACGATATCGCTATTTTGATAACAATCGCTTTGGTTCTTGCGAAGCGATTGTTTCGCTCAATTTAGCATTCTGACTTTGAGTAATTTGCATTAAATTAGAAGTCGACTTAAGTCAGCTTTTACTATAAATAATTACGCGTCAACGGTTTCTTTTACTGTGATAGTGTCATCTTTTAAGGGAATAATTAATGTATCAACATGAGTATTATTAATTAATTGACGAGAAGAGGACATTAATTTGCTCCAAAAATCTTGATGGTGGCCACATACCACAAGATCTATATTATGTTCATGAATCGCTTCGATTAATACTTGACCAAACTCCCCACATCCACAAAGGGTATGTGTAATAATATAGCCTACATTGCCAGCAAGTTTGTTGAGTGCAATGTGCGCATCTTCAGTAATACGATCTTTCATATCATTCATACTGATATCAACTAATCCGGTATAAAGGTCAGAATAATTGATACCGACATGGATTAAGGAAATTTTGGCATTATATGGTCTTGCCATTGAAACAGCTTTTTCAACAAGAATGTCGCTTTCTGGTGATAGATCAACTGCTACTAAAATATGTTTGTAGACCATAATTCTCTCCTTTTTCAGCTAACATCTTAAAATTAATGTTTTATATCGTTACTAATAAATCCACACTTAGGCAAGCCAAGCGTAACAGGATGATAAAATTTGTGTTGTCGATACTCATATAGTCGTGTAATTTGCAGCAAAATCTAATAGCTCGCATTAAATAAACACCTTACTCATTATTGATCCATTCATCCCAAGGGATATTATCTTGAAATTTTTCGACTAAAAAATCGATAAAACTTCTAATTTTAGGGTCATGGTATTTACTAGGGCAATAAAGTGCATAAAGGTTGTAATTTGACTTATCTTTAGCGTAGTCAGATTGAAATAAGGGAATAAGCTCTTTTGATTTTAAGATAAAAAAATTTTTTTGTAGTAGCACGAAGTTCATTTCCTATCTCAGAAGGCTTATTATCGCTTGATCTATTGTTATTATTCTATGAGCAAAACAGCTTAATAATAATATTATTATTTTCTAAATGTGATCGAAATCAATATTTGATTTAAACCCACAAGTGTTTTCAATGATTGAAATTGTACTCTTTGTTTTATTACTACTAACTTCTTTAAAAAATAAAGTTACTTTTATCACGTCAGTAAACAATTTTATTTATATCGCGGTTGCAGTCATCGTTATTAGCGAATAAAAATAAGGAATGAAGCTGAAGCTAAATTTTTAAATATACAAATTATGCCCAAAATGATCATTGCAGGAATTATTTCAGTATCAATAGTGTCAGCTATATTAGCGGGGGTCATTGCAAGTATTTTATTCTAGTAACTAAGTTTTGCTAATAATTAGTTATATTCACTTAAGCTTATTATCAGCAGTGCCAAAACCTATTAGTGTACATAGTTGTAACCAAAAAAAGAGTAGATGATATCGTTACAAATATTATCTACTCTTTCTGAATCAAAAAACTAGTCTACCTGCTCTGTTTTTTTGTCCTGCTTATTTAGCATCAGGAACTTCTTCGACGGTAACGTCGTCATCTTTAAGAGGAACAATTAATGTATCAACATGCGTATTATTAATTAATTGACGAGCAGAAGACATTAACTTGCTCCAAAAATCTTGATGGTGACCGCATACCACAAGATCTACACCATATTCATGAATCGCTTCAATCAATACTTGCCCAAATTCACCATTGCCAGAGAGCGTATGGGCAATAGGATAGCCTGCGTCGGCAGCAAGCTTATTGAGTGCAATGTGTGCATCTTCAGTAATGCGATCTTTCATATCATTCATATTAATATCAACTAATCCAGTATAAAGATCAGAATAATTGATGCCGACGTGAATTAAGGAAATTTGGGCATTATATGGTCTTGCCATTGAAACCGCTTTTTCAACGAGAATGTCGCTTTCTGGTGATAGATCAACTGCTACTAAAATATGTTTGTAGGCCATAATACTCTCCTTTTTCAGGTAACATCTTAAAATTAATTATTCATGTTTTATATATTTACTACTAAATCAGCATTTGGGCAAGCCAAAAAAGTGACGCGGATAATAAAATTGAAATAGGTAATGTTAAAACCCAAGTTAATGCGATACTTCTAACTGTTTTACTTTGTATTCCACCACCATCGACGAGCATTGTCCCAGCGACAGATGACGATAAGACTTGTGTTGTTGACACTGGCATACCAGTATAACTTGCAATACCAATTGATAAGGCAGTTGTAACTTGGGCAGAAACACCTTGAGCATAAGTCATTCCTTTTTTACCAATTTTTTCACCAATAGTAATTGCCACGCGTCGCCAGCCGATCATTGTCCCGATAGCAAGTGCTGATGCAACTGAAATAATAATCCAGATAGGTGCATATTCAACCGTTTCTAATAAGTTATCTTTTAATGAGTTTAAATACTTCTTATCTCTATTTGGTAGTTCTGGTTGCTTAGCAAAATGGGCGACGGTATCTGATAAACAAATAAGAATACGTCTAGCTTGTGAACGTTGGTTTACGCTTAGTGTGTCATAGCTAGTAAGGTTATGAAAAAGCGATTTTGCAATATTAATTGTGGTAAACGAGTTAGCATAATCGCAATGATATTGGTTTAATTCAGTGATTGGTATTTCTGTATTGAGCATCGGCTGTTTATCAATGACTACATTTAATGTTTGCTGGTGGGTAACAAAATACTCCTCAATATTGTTTATCGCATTTCTTGTATTCATTATATTGTAAGTAGAGGCGTTCATATTAACAATAAAGCCCGCTGGCGCTACGCCCATTAATACTAACATTAATAATCCAATGCCTTTTTGCCCATCATTTGCACCATGAGAGAAACTTACCCCTGCTGCTGAGACAATTAGCATGATCCTAATCCAAAATGGCGGTTTCTTTTTGCCATAAAGTTTTTCACGTTGTTCAGGAGTCATGAAAATTCGCTCACGTTTTTTACCACTTTTTTTGCGAGTCCAAATTTTTCTCAAAACCCAAATCATTAAACCAGCTAATACTAATCCGACAATCGGCGAAAGAATTAATGATAAAAAAATCTCAAGCATTTTAGGAATATTTAGTGCATCAATAATTGATGTATCGGTCAAGAATGCATTTGCCAGCGCGACCCCAATAATCGATCCGATCAATGTATGTGAACTCGATGCGGGTATACCTAAATACCATGTACCTAAATTCCAAATGATCGCGGCGAGTAAAATTGAAAATATCATAGCCAGCCCGCGACCAGAGCTAACATTAAGTAATAGATCGGTTGGCAATAAATGGACAATAGCATAAGCGACACTTAAGCCACCAAGTAACACGCCCAAAAAATTGAAAATGCTAGCCATCAAAACAGCAAGTTTTTCTTTTAGTGCTTTGGTATAAATGACAGTAGCAACAGCATTTGCGGTATCATGAAATCCGTTAATTGCCTCGTAGAATAATACGAATAGAAGGGCTAAACCTAAAAGAATGAGAGTTGAAACGTCTAAGTCAGAGAATAGATGAAACATATAGGCTCTTTAAGTAATTAGTCAAACAAGCATTATTATCCTAAAGAATAGCATATCAGTAAAATAATTTTAATGGCTTTAGTGATATTTCTCTGTTTTATTGATAATAAGCTGATTTTTATATTAGATTAATGTATTAGAATGAAAATATAACGAATAATCTGATACTTTTATAGTAAAGTTATCAGATTATTTATATTTACTCGCTATTCCGTCGCGCATAACGAGCAGCCAATACCGCGCAAACCATTAGTTGCACTTGATGAAAGATCATTAATGGCAAAACCATTATTCCCATAATCGAGACTGGGAAAATTACACTCGCCATCGGGATCCCACTTGCTAGGCTTTTTTTGGAACCACAAAAAACGATAGTAATTTCATCCTCTTTATTAAAGCCAAGCAATCTTGCACCATAGGTGGTAATAATGATTACCACCGCTAATAATAAAAACGAAAAAATAATAATTTCAGCAAAGGATAAAGCATCAATTTGATGCCAAATACCGTTGATTACTGCATCACTAAAGGCAACATAAACTACAAGTAAAATTGATAGCCGATCGGTTTTATTGACAATTTTTCGGTGAGAGTCAATCCAGTTGCCAATCCAACGCCGTGCCAAGTGCCCTACGATAAAAGGTAACATGAGTTTAAGCATGATGGAGACGATTGCATCAACAATATTCATGCTACCAGCCGATTGAGTGTGCATTAGTACGCCAATTAAAATGGGTGTAATAAATACGCCAAGTAAGGTCGAAGCGGATGCACTGCAGATTGCGGCTGCAACATTACCACGAGCTATTGAGGTGAACGCAATTGCTGATTGTACTGTAGCCGGTAAAGTGCAAAGATAAACGAATCCTAAATAGAGATGATCAGATAGGAAAGTCGGCACAAAAATTTGCAGTGTCAAACCAAGTCCAGGAAAAATAAGGAACGTCACAATAAAGATTGTTACATGTAATCGCCAGTGCTTCACCCCATCGATAATCGCTGGAAATGACAATTTAGCGCCATGCATAAAAAAAAGTAAGCCAATTGCAAATGTTGTCAGATATTCAAAAAAAATTTTGACGTCACCTTGGCAAGGAAAAAGTGTAGCGGTAACAACAGTGGTAATTAGAATTAATAAAAAAGGATCAATTTTTAATAACTTTATAATATTCATAAAAAGAATCTGTAGATTGGCAATTGGGCATATAAAAAATATCCGCTACATTAGTAGCGGATATAACATATTACTCATCAAGGAAACTACGTAATACATCTGACCGGCTAGGGTGGCGTAATTTACGTAACGCTTTAGCCTCAATTTGGCGGATACGCTCTCTTGTTACATCAAATTGTTTACCCACTTCTTCGAGTGTATGATCGGTGTTCATATCGATACCAAAACGCATGCGCAACACTTTTGCTTCTCTTGGCGTTAAACCCGATAGAATATCTCTTGTTGCTGCGCGTAAACTTTCTGATGTAGCGGCATCAAGTGGCTGCTCTATTGCTGTATCTTCAATAAAATCACCTAAATGAGAATCTTCATCATCACCAACAGGCGTTTCCATTGAGATTGGTTCTTTAGCAATTTTTAATACCTTCCGAATTTTATCTTCTGGCATTTGCATTTTTTCCGATAACTCTTCAGGAGTCGGTTCGCGGCCAATTTCTTGTAAGATTTGCCGTGAAATTCTATTTAGCTTATTAATTGTCTCAATCATATGAACAGGAATACGGATAGTTCGAGCTTGGTCAGCTATTGAGCGTGTAATAGCCTGACGAATCCACCAAGTCGCATAAGTTGAGAATTTATAACCGCGGCGATATTCAAATTTATCTACCGCTTTCATTAAGCCAATGTTACCTTCTTGAATAAGGTCTAAAAATTGCAGTCCACGGTTAGTGTATTTTTTGGCAATAGAGATCACTAAACGTAAGTTAGCTTCTACCATCTCTTTTTTTGCTCTTTTAGCCTTGGCTTCTCCAATCGACATACGTCGGTTGATATCTTTAATTTGCTCAATTGACAAATTTGTTTCAGTTTCAATGTGTTGCAGCTCGGTAGCTTGTTCTTTAATTTCTGCTTCAAATTCTTGTAATTTGCTGGCAAATGTATTCTTTGATTTGCTCGCTTTCTCAAACCAACTAATATTGTTTTCATTACCCGTAAAATGTGTCATAAATTGCTTTTTAGGCATTTTACATTGCTCAACGCAAATTTTCATAATAATGCGTTCGTGAGTTCTAACTCGCTCCATCATTTCACGCATACTATTGACTAGAATGTCGAATTGTTTGCCAACTAAGCGAAATTGTTTAAATACCTCGGATAAGTTTTCAATTTCTTGCTGCGCTTTCTTATGTGCACGACCATGCTTTTTAATCGCCTCGGACGTTTTTTCATGCTGCTCTTTTAATTCAGCAAATTTAGCCCTAGCTACCTCAGGATCGATAGATGTGTCATCATCACTTGAGTCTGATTCGCTATCATCATCGTCATCTTCATCAAGGTCGATATCATCCGATTCTTTATCTTCAAGCTCTTCGGGCAGTTCATCTAAGCCTTCTTCAGCATTTGGATCCACAAACCCTGTAATTAAATCTGAAAGACGAACGGTTCCTTGCTCGACTAAATTATATTGCTCTAAAAGGTAAGTTATCGCTTCTGGGTATTCAGATACTGAGGTTTGCACCTGATTGATACCGTCTTCAATACGTTTGGCTATATCTATTTCACCTTCCCGTGTTAATAACTCAACAGCACCCATTTCGCGCATATACATTCGAACAGGGTCGGTAGTACGGCCAATTTCTGACTCAACGTTAGATAATACTAAGGCAGTTGCCGCCTCAACAGCTTCTTCATCAGCAACGTTATCTGATAAAAGCATTTCATCTGTATCTGGGGCTTCTTCAAGAACTTGAATTCCCATATCATTTATCATCTGAATAATATCTTCGATTTGATCGGAATCGATGATTTCTTCTGGTAAATGATCGTTGACATCTGCATAAGTTAGATACCCGAGTTCTTTACCTCGGATAATCAGATGTTTTAGTTGTGATTGAGAGTTCTGCTCCATATCAAAATATCCACATTTGTTGTTTAGTAATGAGTAAAAACATCTTACCCGGACTAAATATTTTTTATGACGAGCAAATTAAATCGATAGATGTTATGGCTATTTGAAATAGCGAAAGTTGCCTGAGGCAAGTTGTTTGTTTATCTATCTATCCATATTTTTACATTGCGTTATAAAAAATATATATTATTTCATTCTTACTTTAACTGTTTTGGCTAATTATCAAGTAAGTTAACTTTATAGCCGACTCAATATTTTATTTTGTGTTGAGTTTTCACTTTCGCGTCTCAGCAATTAAGCTGCATTATTATCTATATTTAGTCTTTTTTTGATAAAACAAGTATTATCGTTGCTAATTCTTTTTTTTCTACGGTCGTCAATTTAGTCACTCGATCCTTCGCAATAAGCTCATCTTGCCTTTGGGCGAGTATATTATCATATAAGTCTTTTAAAGTATGAGAAAAAATCGTTGCTATTTCATCATCCTGATATTTGTGTTGCCAAATTGCCAGCATATTTAATTGTTTAGCTATCGGTTTATCGACATATTCGGCTAAAATTTGTGCGGTAACAATATTGGGCCTTTCATGACAAATTTTTAATAGCTCAATAAATATGTCAATACCAGCAAGCTTTACTTGCTCTAAACTGCCAATATCAGGAACCTGTTTTGATAATTCGGGGTACTGTATAAGCAAGCCGATCAAAATTCGCATAGTTGTTAATTTCATTTTGATTACAGGCATTTTATTTTCAGGCTCAACTGATGATGACGAATTACCATTGATATACGGCAGTAGGAGTTTATCTATCTGGCTTATGTCAAGAAAACCTAGATAGTCTCCTAATTGTTGTTTTAAATTAACTGCAAATGATTGTGCTTTTACTTGTACAATTAAAGGTAATGCGAGTGAGCTTAGTTTAGCTTTACCTTCAGAGGTCTTTAGATCAACTTGGGTTAATAGCTCATCAAACAAAAACTGTGAGAGAGTTAATCCATTGTTCAGTCGAGTTTCAAATTGTGCTTTGCCTTCTTTTCTGACTAGGCTATCAGGATCATCGCCTTCTGGTAAAAAAACAAATTTAATCTGTTTTCCATCAATGAGAGTGGGTAATAATACATTCAGAGCTCGCCAAGCGGCACGTCGGCCAGCTGAGTCACCATCAAAACAAAAAATAATATTATCGGTTGCCCTAAAGAGCAATTTAATATGATCTTCCGTCGTCGCTGTCCCTAACGCTGCAACAGCATAATCTATACCAAATTGGGCTAATGACACCACATCCATATAACCTTCAACAACAATTAATTGTTCAGGGTTGCGATGTATTTGCAGTGTTTCATATAATCCGTAAAGCTGATAACTTTTGTGGAAAACTGGCGTTTCAGGCGAGTTGATATATTTTGCTGAATCAGTCGCTTTGATTGTTCTTCCGCCAAAAGCAATAATATTGCCTTGTCGGTCGCGAATAGGGAACATAACTCGTCCACGAAAACGATCATATTGATTACCGTTATCATTGCTGACCAGCATTCCGGCTTGGTCATAAAGTTTTTTCTCTGCCGCAGTCTTTGCTATATGATTAAAGGTTGCTCGCCAATCATCAGGTGAATAACCAATCTTGTAGTGGTTAATTATCTTCTCATCCAATCCTCGATGAGTAAGGTACTCGTTGGCTTGCTTTGCCTCAGGAGTTGAAAGCTGCATTTGATAAAAATGTGCCAAATTTCCCATTAAAGTATAAAGGTCACGCCTAATATTTTGCCCTGATACTTGCGATTGATTACGAGCTGTATCCGTTGATGTTTCAACATGAGGTACGGTAATACCATGGAGGTTCGCGAGTTCTTCAATTGCTTCAGGATAGGAAAGGCGGTCATAATTCATTAAAAAATCGATAGCTGACCCACCGGCGCCGCATCCAAAACAGTAATACATCTGTTTTTTTTCGCTTACAGAAAAGGAAGGCGTCTTTTCATTATGGAATGGGCAATTACCCCAATAATCCTTTCCCCGCTTTTTTATTTTTATTCGATGCCCAACAATATCAACAATATTGATTCGAGCAATGAGATCAATAATAAAGTCTTGAGGAATTCGCTTCATAAGTGACTCTATCCGATTTTTTTATACTACAGACAACAAACCGTACATATAGTACGGTTTGTATGTATTTGGACTAATTTATAGTATAAAGGTCTTAATTTATAACTAACAATTACTAGCAATTAGTATAAACGAATGCGACGTGCATTTTCTCTTTCTAGTTTTTTAGAATGACGTTTTACGGCCGCAGCTTTAGCTCGTTTACGAATGGTTGTCGGTTTTTCATAAAACTCACGGTTACGAACTTCTGCTAAAATTCCCGCTTTTTCGCAAGAACGTTTAAAACGACGTAATGCAACATCGAAAGGTTCATTTTCACGTACTTTAATTACTGGCATGTGCCTCTCACCTCAAAATTATTGGACTTTTACCAGCCAGAGTCAAATTATTAAATTGGCCAGTGTTAAAAATTAGTGGTGAATTGTACAGCTAATAAGTGGTAGTTGTAAAGCACTTTGTGATCCTAATTGTACTGAAATCGACTTTGTTCATTATTCATAATTAAGTGCTTATTTTAGTAGTTTTGTAATTAATTAACTAGAAAAACGCTTATTATTTATGTAATATAGTGATTCTTTATTTATAAAATAGCTTGGTTTAGCTAAATAAATTCACTTTTATAACACGTTTTAAAGAATAATTACTATGGTAGGCAAAATTACAACATTTTTTTTAACATTACTCTTAGCATCAGTTTCCCTATTCGGCTTAGTCGATGCATCAAATTTTTTAAAAGGTAGAATGTATTTTTTTACGCTCTGTTATATTGCTTTAGCTGGGTTGTTATGGCGGATTAAATATACGCGAATTATTGCTTTTATTCTCGCTATACTTTGGGCGGTCAATTCATCACTGTCAATATTGATTTATCAACTCTATCAAGGGCAGCTTAATTATCAACTAGCAACGACTATTTTATCAACTAATGTTCAAGAATCTCAAGATTTTATTTTTGCACATTGGTCTATTTTACTCATTGCATTATCTCTTTTGCTGGGTTTTATGTTTATTACATTTCGTTTATCAAGCCTAGTCTCAAAGCGCAATTTGATAGTGCTTTCATCTATTATTTTACTAACGGTTATTTATAAATTTAGCGAATCAGCATTAAAGGGGCGATTATCTGACCCTTCATTTAATATGATAGAGAAAGTTTTACCGTACACTTCATTAAATAATTTTGCCGTATTAGGTAGAGCTTACCAAGAGTTAAATTTATTAAATACCGTATCTAATTATAAGCCAATTTATCAACTTGATACCGATGAAACAAATATCGACACTTATGTGATTGTGGTTGGTGAATCGGTAAGACGGGATCACCTTAGTTTATACGGGTATGCTCGAGATACAACGCCTTATATTGATAAACAAAAAAGTAACTTATTCATCTTTGGCCAAGCAATCGCTCCTGCGCCTATGACGTCAATGTCGTTAGCCTCAATTCTGACCATCAAGGCCTCGGATGATAGCTCTCCTTCTCTATTAAATGATAATATTTTGAATATTGCCAATAAAGTTGGATTTGAAACTTATTGGTTTAGCCGGCAAAATTCGATAGGGCAGTTTGAAACGGCAGTTACCAGCATTGCCAAAAGCGCTAACCATAAAGAATGGCTACTTAGTGGCTATGACGATGCTTTATTGGTAAAACTCGATGAGGCGCTCAAGGCTAATGGTAAAAAGAAATTAATTGTGCTACATACTAACGGTAGTCATTTATCTGCATGTCATCAGTACCCCGCGGAAGATAGTTATTTTGTTAACGGGGGATCTGAATACGAAAATTGCTATGATAATTCAATTTTATTTATGGATAAATTGCTTAATAACATCTTTAAACGATTGGAGAATACTTCAGCATCAGTTCTCTATTTTTCAGATCATGGTCAAATGAAAAGAATAAAAAGAGGCGAAGTTGATTATTTTCATGGTTCGATTAATCCAACTAAAGAATCACTTGATATTCCACAGTTTATTTGGTATAGCCCAATTATAAATAGTAAAGATAAAAAAATTGGTAGCTACAATATACCGTATTCTGCTGCTAATAATTATTACCTAATTGCTAATTGGCTCGGTATAAACAAGAATAATGGCATTGAGATTAGCTCTCCTCTTTCTGCTGATTATCAGGCAGATGACAAAATAATTATTATGGACACGCAATTAAATTTATTTGATTATCAGCAGCTACCGTCCGATAATAACCTCCACTGAGTTGAAGAGTAACCCAAAATAGGAGTTGTTATTATGCCGTCCATTATAGCCGGTGATTTTCCACAACGTCGCCTACGTCGTTTGAGGGCTAATGATTTTAGTCGCCGATTAGTGGCTGAGAATAGTTTAACCGTAAACGATCTTATCTATCCGGTTTTTATTGTTGAAGGTAATAGGGTGATTGAACCTGTTGCATCCATGCCCAATGTTAACCGGATGAGTATTGACATATTATTAAAAGAAGCTGAACAAATCACTAAGCTAGGTATTCCGGTCTTATCTCTTTTCCCTGCTATTGAAAGTAGTAAAAAATCGCTGCTAGCAGAAGAATCATATAATGAAAATGGATTAGTTCCTCGAGCGGTAATTGCACTTAAAAAAGAATTTCCAGAGTTAGGGATCTTAACTGATGTTGCGTTAGATCCTTACACCATACATGGTCAAGATGGTATTATTGATGCTAATGGTTATGTACAAAATGATATTACGGTTGAGACTTTGATTCGTCAAGCCATGGTACATGCGGAGGCCGGCGTTGATATCATAGCGCCTAGCGATATGATGGACGGTCGAATTGGTGGAATACGTGCCGAGCTAGAAGATAATGGTTTCGTTAATACTCAAATTATGGCTTATTCGGCGAAGTATGCGTCAACTTTTTATGGTCCATTTCGGGATGCAGTAGGATCTTCTGCTAACATTAAAGGCGGAAATAAAAAGACGTATCAACTTAACCCGGCAAACAGCCGCGAAGCATTACAAGAAGTCTATCAGGATCTGCAAGAAGGTGCTGATATGGTAATGGTAAAACCAGGCATGCCTTATCTTGACATATTGCGTCAAGTCAAAGACACTTTTGCGGTACCGACCTTTGCGTATCAAGTGTCTGGTGAATATGCGATGCTAATGGCGGCGGTGAATAATGGTTGGTTAGCTGAATCAGCAATTATGGAATCATTGTTATGCTTTAAACGAGCTGGTGCAGATGGCATATTAACCTATTTTGCCAAGCAAATCGCAGAACAGTTACAAACTTCGAAGTAAACTACTTGTGATGCATTTTGTTGATTAACAAAATGCATTGTTCAGATCTATATTATTTTTATCTACAGTAAATTTGTTTATTATAGGCTCTAAACATTGCTTTTTATTTTTAATGCTATTTCAAATAACGCTCTATGAAATAGAGTGATAGTTTACCCTCCTTAGCTATTTATCGTTCACGATGTACAACTTTTATTTTTTTAAACCAATAAAAAGCTTTTTCCTATTAATTTTCAATACAGGCCAATAGAGTAGAAAAACACAATATATGGTGTATACTTTTCAAAAATTATCTATATATAGTTTAACTACTCAAGGGAATATACAATGCCAGTAGTCGTGAAACGTGATGGGTGTCAAACCGCTTTTAATGAAAATCGAATTAGAGATGCTATTTTAAAAGCAGCCGTTGCTGCTAATGTAAATGATTCTGATTATTGCACCAGTGTTGCCAGAGTTGTAACCAACCAGATGATAGAACGAGAAAGCGTCGATATTCATGAAATTCAATATTCGGTTGAAAATCAGTTAATGGCTGGTCCATATAAAAAGCTAGCAAGAACCTATATAGAATATCGTCATGATAGAGATCGCATGCGCGAAGAGCGTAGCCGTTTAAATCAAGATATCAAAGGATTAATTGAACAAAGCAATGTTGCTATCTTAAATGAAAATGCCAATAAAGATAGTAAAGTTATTCCAACTCAGCGAGATCTATTAGCTGGAATTGTTGCCCGTCATTATGCAAAGCAGTACCTATTACCTAAAGACATCTCTAGGGCGCACGATAGCGGCGAATTGCATTATCACGATCTTGATTATTCGCCATTTTTCCCAATGTTTAACTGTATGCTAATTGATTTAGACGGCATGTTAACTAACGGATTTAAAATGGGCAATGCAGAGATTGAGCCGCCTAAATCTATAGCGACGGCAACGGCGGTAACTGCGCAGATTATCGCTCAAGTTGCGAGTCATATTTATGGCGGAACAACGATCAATCGTATTGATGAAATATTAGCTAAATTTGTCACCATCAGCTTTGAAAAACATAAAAAAATTGCTGAAGAGTGGGATATTCCTGATGCGAAAGCTTATGCCGAAAACCGTACAGTAAAAGAGTGTTATGACGCATTCCAATCACTAGAGTATGAAGTTAATACATTACATACCGCTAATGGGCAAACCCCATTTGTCACCTTTGGTTTTGGTTTAGGGACAAGTTGGCAGTCTAGATTGATCCAAGAGTCTATTTTAAAAGTAAGAATTCGAGGTTTGGGGCGAAATCATAAAACGGCAGTATTTCCTAAACTGGTCTTTGCGATTAAAGATGGGGTTAACCACAGGCCTGATGATACTAACTACGATATTAAACAACTTGCTTTAGAGTGTGCATCTAAGCGTATGTATCCAGATATCTTAAATTATGAAAAGGTTGTTGAAGTCACGGGATCATTTAAAACGCCAATGGGATGTCGTAGCTTTTTAGGGATCTATGAAGAAGATGGTAAACAAATTCATGATGGGCGTAACAATTTAGGGGTAATTAGCCTCAATCTTCCTCGTATTGCTATTGAAGCGAAAGGTGATGAGGCCAAATTTTGGCAATTATTAGATAGCCGCTTAATCTTATGTAAAAAAGCATTAATGACTCGTATTGCTAGGCTTGAAGATGTCAAAGCCAGAGTTGCGCCAATTCTCTATATGGAAGGGGCTTGCGGTATTCGGCTAAAAGAAGATGACTCAGTTGCTGAAATTTTTAGAAATGGCCGAGCTTCAATATCGTTGGGTTATATCGGTGTACATGAAACGCTAAATGCACTCTTTAATAATAAAGAGCACCCATTTGATAGCGAGATGTTACGTGAAAAAGGTGTACAGATTGTTGCTCGCTTGCGTCAAGCGGTAGAACAATGGAAAAAGGAGACTGGATATGGATTTAGTTTATATAGTACACCCAGCGAGAATTTATGCGACAGGTTTTGTCGTTTAGATACCGCAGAATTTGGTATTATTCCTGGTGTGACAGATAAAGGCTACTATACTAATAGCTTCCATCTAGATGTTGAGAAAAAAGTTGACCCGTACCAAAAAATTGAATTTGAAAAACCTTATCCTGAATTAGCTAGCGGTGGCTTTATCTGTTATGGCGAATACCCTAATATGATCAATAATGTTCAAGCGTTAGAAGATGTATGGGACTATAGTTATTCCCGAGTGCCATATTATGGTACCAATACCCCGATCGATGAGTGTTATGAGTGTGGTTTTACTGGTGAGTTTTCTTGTACGAGCAAAGGTTTTGTTTGCCCAAGCTGTGGTAATCATGACTCAGCCAAGGTATCTGTTATCAGGCGCGTTTGTGGCTATTTAGGTAGCCCGGATGCAAGACCTTTTAATTCAGGTAAACAAGAGGAAGTCAAACGGCGCGTCAAGCATTTAAATAATGGTCAAATTGGTTAGTTCAGTATGCTTTACCATTTTTATCACAAGATAAAAGGGGTAAATATTTTATTTTTATTACTTGGTTAAATTAATGTTACATAGTGTAGGATTATCATGAATTATCACCGCTATTATCCTATTGACGTTGTTAATGGACCGGGCACTCGGTGTTCGTTATTTGTTGCTGGCTGCGTACATCAATGTCGTGGCTGTTACAATAAAAGTACATGGTCGCTTGATTCTGGCTTTATCTTTAGCCAAGAACTTGAAGATCAAATTATTTGTGATTTACAAGATCGTGAAATTAAACGACAAGGCCTGTCGTTATCTGGTGGCGATCCTCTTCATCCTAAAAATATACCTGCGATACTTAAGCTAGTAGAAAGAGTAAAAATGCAGTGTGATAATAAGGATATTTGGCTTTGGACGGGTTACTTACTTGGTGAGTTAACCGCCAATCAGCGAGCCGTCTTGCCTTATATTGATGTTCTTATCGATGGTAAGTTTATACAAGAACTTGCTGACCCGAAATTAGTTTGGCGCGGAAGTAGTAACCAAATTGTGCATACGTTACATAAAAAATAGTGAGTTATGTTTTGTTTTGATCATGTTGGTTGAGTAAATTGGCAATCGCTTCACGATAGTGGATCTCGAGGCTTTCTTTACTTGATGAACTAATCTTTAAATCAGTAATACAACCGTTACTAATTCCATAGACCCAGCCATGAATATTCACTTTTTGTCCACGCTGCCAGGCTGATTGAATAATGGTTGAGTGGCCTAAATTATAAACTTGCTCAATGACATTAAGCTCGCATAGAATGTCCATTCTTTTTTCTGCCGGAAATTCGCCTAATAATGAACTATAGCGAAACCAAATATCTCGGATATGCAGTAACCAATTATTTATTAAGCCTAAATCTGGGTTTTCAACCGCAGCGCGAATACCACCACAGTCAAGATGCCCACAGATAATAATATCCTCTACGCCTAAAACATCAATTGCATATTGAACTACGGACAAACAATTTAAATCAGTATGAATAACTAAGTTGGCAACATTGCGATGAACAAATAGTTCTCCGGGCTCTAGTTCTGTTAGTTTTTCAGCAGGAACTCGGCTATCAGAACAGCCAATCCATAAAAATCTAGGACGTTGCGTTATCGCTAGCTGTTTAAAAAAATTGGGATCTTCGAGGGCCATTTTTTGAGACCAAGCATGGTTACGTACGATAAGGTCAGAAATTGTTTTCATTATAGCGCTCTTTATTTTGGGTAAGAGGGTAGTTTACTGGCTGCGCGATAAAATATCAATGTAGATATTAAGTTAATCAGTAAGATAGAACTTACTGATATTTCGTTAAAATATTAGTGCAATCTGCTATCTTGATAAAACTATCACTGTTTTATCGATAAAATGAGCACTATTTCATTGTTTGATGCAATTTAGCGTAAACCTCAAGTAACTGTTGGTGAGTAGAGAATTGAGTCAGATCTTCATCGACATTGAAGAGACCGAAAAAACGTTTTTTACCTATCGCATATTGCCACATCTCATTGACGCACTCTTCACCATACATTTTATTAAAAGCGATTTGGTAATCACTAAACTGTTTGGCATCGCGCATCAGTAAGAAGTCAACTAAAGTAAGTAAACAACGATAAGCATAATTACGCTCTGGCGTAAAAATTGAGCTATTCATTTCTACTGTCCAGTCTAACCATAATTTGGCTTGTTCTAGATCTTTTGCCGCTAAGGCTAGCATCGCTTTAAGTTCACCAACACGTAGAGTAAACCATGCATTGTCTTTGCCGCTTGCAAGGCCGAGCAATTCACGTACTCGAGCAAAATCATCTAAGCCATCATCGTCGAGTTGTTCTATTATTTCGAGATAGCTTTTAGCGCTTAGTTTACTCTCAGGCAAGGATAAAATTATATCACGCCAATTGATTGCCATGTTATTATTGGCAATAAGGAGATCTTCAGGCGGGTAAATTTCAGACATACCAACAGCTAAAATTCGACAAGCATAAACACCTAAGTGCTGATAATCCATAATTAGCAACTCAATACCTTGCTGGTGAATAATTGCCATTAGATTATTAAATTCCTGTTCGGTAGATGTTGAGCTACCATCGCCACTAAAAGACCAATCAACAAATGGATAGTCAGCTTCTTGCCTAAATAGATCCCAAGAGATTAAACCGCTAGAATCAATAAAGTGTGTTTCAAGATTACTCAAATCAGCTACATCATCATTATCAAACGATGGGGGTGAAAAAACATCCAAATCTTTTAAACTGCGTCCTTGCAATAGTTCTGTTACCGTACGCTCAAGCGCGACGCCAAAATTAGGGTGGGCGCCAAATGAGGCATAACAAGTCCCATTAGTCGGATTAAATAAAACGACACAGATGACCGGATATTGGCCGCCTAATGACGCATCAAAACAGCAAATAGGAAAGCCTTCTTGTGCTAAGGTTTTAATCGATTCAACGGTATTTGGGTAACGCTGCAATACTGACTCAGGTATTTCGGGTAAACTAATTGCTTCAGCAATGATACGATTTTTGGTATAACGCTCAAAGATTTCAGATAAGCTTTGTACTCTCGCTTCATTCTGGCTATTACCCGCAGACATACCATTTGATGCATAGAGGTTAGCAATAAGGTTAACTGGTACATAAACGGTTTTTTGATTAGATTGCTGTACAAATGGTAGCGCGCAAATACCGCGCGCTAAATTACTTGATTGTAAATCGATTAAGTCACTTGCGACGAGTTCATTATTAGGATCATAAAAGTCGAGCAATTTTTTAGTTAATATTCCCTCGGGTAAGGTGTTATTGGCGGGAATAGCAAACCATTTTTCACTCGGATAATGAACGAAATCTATATTATTAGCAATTTTTTTGCCAAGGTAAAAATCAGAAAAAAAGTAGTTAGTCGATAAACGTTCAAAGTATTCGCCAAGTGCTGATGCGAGTGATGCTTTTTTACTTGCGCCTTTGCCATTAGTAAAGCAAGCAGAGCAGTCGTTATTTTGTATATGCACTGACCATACATTTGGCACAGGATTAAGCCAAGACGCTTCTTTTACTTCTAAGCCATGATGTTTTAAAAGAGTATGAAAATGGTTAATCGAATCTTCAAGCGCTGCATCTTTGCCAGGAATATAGGTTTTCATGTTATATCTCATTATATTTGGGTATTGATTATAAAAGTATGATCGGTTAGTTCTCGGCAGTGAGCTCACTTAAAGGCCAGCGAGGTTTTACATTAATAGCAAGATCAGCAAATTGTTGTTTTTTTAAACGAACCATTCCCGCATAGGCGATCATTGCACCATTATCGGTACAAAACGCTAGTCTAGGATAATAAACGTGCCCTCGTCTTTTTTGCATCAGTTCAGCGAGTCTATTTCTTAAGGTTAAATTAGCACTAACACCGCCAGCAATCACTAACCGATTATACCCCGTTTGTTCAAGTGCTCGTTTTGATTTTATCACTAGCGTGTCAACGAGTGCATCTTCAAAAGCTCTGGCAATATCGATTTTAGTTTGCTCATCTAATGGCTGATTTTGATGGATAGTATTTGCTGCCGCAGTTTTTAAACCCGAGAAACTAAAATCGAGTCCGGGCCTATCTGTCATTGGTCTGGGAAAATGAAAACGTGCTTCGCTACCGAGTTGGGCTAATTTGGAAAGCTTTGCTCCTCCAGGATAGTCGATACCGAGTAATTTTGCTGTTTTATCAAATGCTTCACCAGCCGCATCATCGATTGATTCGCCCAAGAGCTGGTATTGGCCGATTGCTGTTACCTGTATTAATTGAGTATGACCTCCAGAGACCAGTAAAGCAACAAAAGGAAATTCTGGAGGATTATCTTCTAACATAGGAGCTAATAAGTGCCCTTCCATATGATGTACTTCAACGGCTGGCACACTCCAAGCATAAGCAAGGGCGCGTCCAATTGATGCACCTACCAGCAAAGCGCCAACCAGCCCAGGTCCCGATGTATAAGCAACCGCATCGATATCTACACTCGTTAAGTTAGCTTCTTTTAATGCCGCTTGAATTAGGGGAACAGTTTTACGAATATGATCTCGGGAAGCGAGCTCAGGTACTACACCACCGTAGTCAGCATGTAAACTGATTTGTGAATAAAGCTGGTTTGCAAGTAGCCCTTTTTGATCATCATAGATTGCAATACCCGTTTCGTCACAAGACGTTTCAATACCAATAATTTTCATAGCTGATTATCTTTATCATTAAATGGCGTGTTGGCATCCTCACTCCATAGATCTTGTTCATTGATTTCATCTGCGGGGATACGGTGAGTTTCATTCGCCCATTCACCGAGATCAATTAATTGGCAACGCTTGCAGCAAAAAGGCCGATAAGGATTTTTTTCATCCCACTCAATTAGTTTTTGGCACGTGGGGCAACTGACAGCTAATTTATCTTTTTTCATATATCATTGGTACATTTATTAGTTAAATTCAAATTAGTACCTTAGCAGTTCGCTAACTCAAATTCAACACATTGCATTTCTATTTTATTATCCAATTCTGATTCTAAGCGTACAAAACGAATAGCATAGCAGTTCGCATTTCCTGATACTTGAGGGTATAACCCTTTATTAATTGGAAGTCTAATTCTTAATAAACGGCTTACTTCATTTGGATTTTGATAAAAGTTATTTGAACAGGTCAATAATTTAAATCCACCAGATTGCCTAACTAGTTGTATATAGAAAGAAATCGCTAAATATAAGGTGGAAAAGCTCTCTAACCATTTTGCAATTTGCAGATCTCTATATTCTTGAGATTGTTGTAACCATAAATGAAACAAAGGCAGATCAAAACAACAACATCCGCCAGGAATTGTTAACCGTTTACGTAAGGAGGAGATAAAGCGGTCACTTTTGAGACTTTGGCCAAGCTTAGGCGTCGCATTTAGTTGGGCAAGGATGTCATTAAGTTTATCAAGCAACGTCGTGAGGATCTTTATATCTACGCCTTGCTTATTTAACCAAATCGACAATTTTTGTTTTTGTTCATCAATATCTTTACTTAGATCGCTTCGAATATCATTACGCTCAACAATTTCAAGTAATTCACAGAGTGAATGAAAAAATAATAATGCATTGTTACTATCGAATTTTTTATTGCATTCAATTTGTTTTATTAAGAATTCAATACGTAACCAAGTCCGCATTTTTTCATTTAATGGGTGTTCAAAAATTACTTTAGCGTTATCCATATTAGCTCAACTCTTCATTGTAATTTTGAGATAGTTTAAGGTACTTATTATGTAGCAGCATAACTTGCGAAGAAAGTTCAGATGTATCACCATTATTTACGATAACATCATCGGCATAACTGATTCGTTTTTCGTTATTGGTTTGTGATAATAACATGTTTTTTGCTAAATCTTCACTAATATTATCGCGATTTGTTAGCCTTTTAATCTGAGTGCTAACGTCGGTATCAATGATTAATATTCGATTCGCTTGTTTCTGCAAATTATTTTCGATTAATAGTGGTACAACCCAAAGAATATAAGGGGTATTAAGCCTACTAATTTGCAAGGTCGTTTCGCGTTGAATAATCGGATGTAAATATTGATTTAACCATGCTCTGTGTTGTTGATGGTTAAAAATAATTTCACGCAGTTTTGCTCTATTCAAATTGCCGTCAGAAAGAAGGATATCTTGGCCAAAGTAGTGTACGATTTGCTCAAGTGCTTGCGATCCTTTTGCCACAACTTTTTTTGCAATAATATCTGCGTCAACGATAGGAACGCCTAATTTGGCAAATAAATCTGCAACGGTTGATTTCCCACTCGCAATTCCACCACTTAGCGCAACAATATAAGGCATAAAATTAAGATAGATAAAATATATATTGGTTCAGCTTATCATACTGGCGAGTAACTGCAAGTCTTCATGCCTCAGCTATCGTATAGCTTAATGTTGATAGGATATTTACATTAGTAATATTACATAGGCGGCAATTAATAAGCTAGGGCCAAATGGAATGATGACTGTTTTTAACGATCTTTTTTGTAAGCAAGCTAATAAAATAATATAGAGTATACCCATGATCGATGCTAACACGACTAAAACAGGTAGTTGAGTATAGTGGATCCATGCGCCTAAAGCTGATAAGAGTTTAATGTCTCCTCCTCCAAGACCAATATGCTTTTTAGTATGATAATATAGCGTTGCAGGCAGCCATAATAAAACGTAACCTAAAATAATACCTAATATACCGTCACTCAACTGTATTGGGTTTTGTTCAAAATAGCTTAAAACTAATCCCGCTAGCATTATCGGATAAGTGAAATAATTAGGTAATAATAAATACTGAAAATCAATTATTGCTAATATTATAAAATAAAGTCCTAGCAGGATTAATATTATTGACCAAAGAGTATTACCATAAATTACTATCATCACACAGCAATAAGTCGCAACAAGTAATTCAGCTAATAGATAATTCATCGCAATTTTGTGATGGCAATATTTACAACGACCGCCTTGAAGTAACCATGAAATGACAGGAATTAACGATAGATAGCTTAATTTTTTACTACAATACATACATCTTGAACGGCGACAAGTAATATCATACCCGTATTTTAATGGCGTTTTATAGGGAGCAAACCGATAAATAGCGACACAAATAAAGCTACCCAAGCATAGCCCTAATAATGCAGTCAAAATTAGTGTAATAATATTCATTAATGAATGACACTCCCTAATTGGAAAACAGGTAAATACATACCAATAACTAAGCTACCAATAATTAGCGCCATAATTGACATCATTAAAGGCTCAATTTTTTGCGATAAATTATCGGTAAGCTCGAGGTTTTGCTGTTGGTAATAATCTCCCAGCCTTTGTAACATCAAATCTAACGTTCCTGATTCTTCACCAATACGAATCAACTGGCTACAAAGATTGGGGTAAATAGTATGACGTTCGATTGCTTGGCTAAATGAAAGCCCCTGTTCAATGGTTTTAATAATATCTACTAAGCTGAGGCGGAATAGTAAATTTTCAGTTGTTTTTTTCGCTGATTTTAGGCCGGAAAGCAGTGGAATTCCTGATTTTTGGGTAATAAATAGTGTTTGAAATATCATAGTAAGGCAAGATGTTTTTATTATCTGACCGATTATTGGTAACTTCAATAAGTATTTAATAATTAAAAAATTATGACGTTTTTTAACATAAAAACGGTAGCATAGATAGATGCTGGTGATAATGACTAAGATTGTTAAAAAATTATGTTGTAAGCACGCTGAGAACGTTATTATTAATTGAGTAAACCAAGGTAGTTGAGCATCAAAATTTTGATAAACTTCAGCAAATTTAGGTAGCACAACAAGTAGCATGATTAAGGTGACAAAAGCTGATACTGTAAATAAAAAAAGTGGATAACGCATGGCTTTTTTGACTCTTTTTTTTAGTTTTTGGGTATTTTCTAATTGTAGGGCGACGATTTCAAAGCTGTGTTCTAGTTGACCGGTCAATTCTCCAGTTGCAACAATTTGTACATAAACCACAGGGAATATCTTACTATAATTACTTATTGCTTGTGATATCGATTCCCCTGTCATGATTTGTTGCTTAATGCTATCTAATAACCATTTCCATTGTATTAATCCATTTTGATTAGCCAGTAAATCTAAGCTATTTATAATCGGTAAACCAGCGTTTAGCATGGTGGCTAATTGTTTGGTAATAATCACTAATTCTTGTACTTTAAAACTATGATACGTGAGGTATTTTTTTGCTGTTAACTTGAAAAAGAATTCTTGGTTTTGTAATAATGCTTGCTTCGCTTCAGCTAACGATCTGGCGACTAATACGTGTTTTGTTCCACGCAGATCTTGCCATTGATAGAATCTTTTTATTTGCCATCGTTTATTCATTGATTGAACCTAATACACGTTGTATTTCTGCTAACGAAGTCAAACCTTGTTTAACTAACCCGACACCAGATAAATAGAGTGTTTTAATTTTATGTTTTTTCATTATTTGCTGGATATTATGCAAAGAAAAATTATCGTTGGAGGCGAGTAAAGTTTGAATTTGAGGTGTTATTATGAATAATTCATAAAGCCCAATCCGGCCATAATAACCGCCAATACAGTGTTGGCATCCTTTAGCTAAATAATGAGCATAAAAGGTAGGGGCGTTATTTTCTTCAACTATAAATTTTTCGTCAGCAAGAATTTTACAATGATGACATAATTTTCTGGCTAATCGCTGGGCAATGATGAGTTTTAAACTCGCTGCAATTAAATAACGCTTAATTCCCATTTGATTGAGACGAATTAATGCTTCTGCACTAGAGTTAGTATGTAGCGTCGATAATACTAAATGCCCTGTTTGTGAGGCTTGTATAGCAATTTCTGCAGTCTCTTGATCGCGAATTTCACCAATCATAATAACATCAGGATCTTGCCTTAAAAATGCACGTAACGTTTTAGCAAAATCTAATCCAGCCTTTGGATTTACTTGTGTCTGATTTATACCTATAACAGGCATTTCAACAGGGTCTTCAACGCTACAAATATTGCGTGAATTATTATTGATCTCCTTAAGTCCACTATAAAGGGTAATTGTTTTTCCACTGCCTGTAGGGCCAGTAACTAAAATAAGCCCTTGAGGATTGTTTAAAGCCTGTCGATAATGATATTGTTCATATTCAGATAAACCAAGTTGTTCGAGTAAGAAGATATTTTGCTGCTGCTCCATTATTCGTAAGACAATTTTTTCACCGTATAGGGTAGGAATTGTCGATATACGCATAGCTTGTTTATCGTTCAGAAGTTGACCATCTTGTGGTAAACGTTGCTCTGCAATATTAAGCTTTGCCATAATTTTCAAGCGAACAGTCAAGGGTTTTACAAGTAAAATCGGTAGCACGCTCATAAGTTGCAATACCCCATCAATGCGCATGCGGATTCGGTACTCCTCTTGATAAGGTTCGAAGTGAATATCTGATGCTCGCTGGAGTAGTGCATCATTTAAGAGTTTGTTAACTAACTCTATAATTTCAAGATCGCTATAGTTTGTCATGACCATTAAAACCTAAATACATCATTACAAGCATCATTAATATTATTATTGACCGGTGTTGTAACGCATTTTTTTGACCAATCAAGCTGACCATGAGTTGAATTTATTGTTGGGGTCAATGTTGTGGTTAATCCACTTAAGGCGCTTTGACCAACTAAAGTGATAATACCCGCGACAACCGTTATTGAGGCAACATAATGAGTTGTTTTCGTCGTAGGAATGCCACTTTGCCCACTATTACAATTTTGTAAATCACCTTGCTCTAACGAGCAAATTTCAATTGCTGTTTTGTAAGGTGCCATAGTTTGTAGCATATCGGTCATGGCCGCTTTTTGTACATATCCCTGGTAAGTCGGGACGCCAATAGCGGTAAGAATAGCAATAACGGCAATAGCAATCATTAGTTCAAATAAAGTAAAGCCTGATTGTGATAAACCGCGGTAATAATCTGTTGTCATGATAAATATCCTGATTAAATTAACGAATAAGCCATTAAGATAATAAATAGAAAGTAGTGCTAATATAATTACTGGACTAGAGCTGATGGTGTATAGCAATTAGCTTTGCATATTGGCTGGTAATGGTATAATTTTGCGATTAGCTACTCAAAATCGTGACGGTAAAAGGTTAATATGGATTTTAAAATTCAACATGGTTGCTTAACCAACACTCAATTTATAGCATCGCCTTATTTTAATGAGCGTCCTATTGGTGAATTAATTAATTTACTTGTCATTCATAATATTAGCCTTCCGCCAAATCAATATGGTGGGCCTTATGTTAGTCAACTATTTACGGGTAAATTGAATCCTAATGAACATGAGTATTTTAAAACGATTTATCAGTTTGAAGTTTCATCTCACCTTTTTATTCGCCGAAATGGTGAAGTAATACAATATGTCTCTTTCGATAAACGGGCATGGCACGCTGGCAAATCATCTTTTCAAGGTAGAAATAATTGTAATGATTATTCGATTGGAATTGAGCTTGAGGGAAGCGATTTCGAGCCATTTTCATCAATTCAATATACAAAGCTTGCTGAAATCACATGTTGTTTAAAAAACTATTATCCGATTGAATCTATTGTTGGGCATAGCGATATTGCGCCTGAACGGAAAACCGATCCTGGACCATATTTTGATTGGTCATTTTATTTATCATCACTCAAATAATTAAGGTAATATTAACATTGGTTTCTACTAAACAGTCGCTATCATTGTTTTTATTGATACAATACATATTATTTTATAATACCTTTTTACAATGAACCAGTTTAATTCTACGATTTTAAAAATACTGAAAGATATCGAACACGAAATGCACTTAACTTTGCTATGGCAAAGTTTACCACCTAAAGCTGAGGCGTTTTTGAGTGAGCAGCCTTTTGCGCTTGATATGATGACATCCCATGAATGGTTACAGTGGATATTTATTCCTAGAATACGGGCGTTGATTGATGCCAAGGCGCCTCTTCCTCGCAATTTTATATTATACCCTTATTTTGAAGAAACCTTAAAAGAGCGAGAGGATACCGCCAAACTTCTCTCTTTAATCGAAGAGTTAGATAAATTAGTTAAAGTATGAAAAAGATTAAAGTATTGATCAGAAATACTGGTATTAATATACTTATCGACCATTTCATATAGCCAAAGAAGCTAGGCATATTAATATCATTTTGTATGGCAATGCTTCTAACCATAAAATTAGGTGCATTACCTATGTAGGTTAATGCTCCCATAAATACCGATCCCATTGAGATAGCTAACAACGTCGTATGTAATTCTCCCATCAAAATATTAGCGTCGCCAGATGCAAGATTGAAGAAGACTAAGTAGGTCGGTGCATTATCTAAAAAACCTGATAATACCCCACTTAGCCAAAAATACATGGTATTAATTGGTTCACCTTTGTCATTAGTTACTAGCGACACGATTGAGGATAAATGGCCGTCATTGCCTGCGCGTAAAATTGCGAGAACGGGGACAATAGTAATAAAAATTGCGATAAAAAGCTTTGCTACCTCTATAATCGGCTGCCAATTAAATTGATTAGCCAAGCGTACGTGTTTAGGGGTAATAGCCACTGAAATTATTGTTATGATAATAAATAATAGATCTCGGATTATATTTTGTAATGCTAGATTTGTATCTAAAAGCATCAGATTGATATCTGATTGCCAGATACCTGATAATAATACAGTCGAGATAATCGCCACTAATAGACTAATATTCTGCTTGCCATAAATTTTGATTGTATGCGCTAAGGTTACATGCTGATGAGTAATTTTTGCTTGCCGTTTGTAATAATAACTATCAATGTAGTAAAAGATAATTAACAATAAAAAAGTTGTTAATAAAACTGGTAAAAGCATATGTGATAGCGTCCAAAAAAAATTGACCCCTTTTAAAAAGCCGATAAATAATGGTGGATCACCAAGTGGCGTTAAGCCTCCCCCGACATTTGCAACCAAAAAAATAAAAAAAATAATGACATGTACTTTATTTGGTCGATTAGAATTTGCCCTAATTATAGGTCTAATCATTAGCATTGCGGCACCTGTTGTTCCCATTACGGATGCTAATAGTGTACCTGTAATGAGTAGCAAGACATTAAATTTCGGTGTGCCTTCGAAGTTTCCTTGGATAAAAATACCACCAGAAACGGTGAATAAAGCGAGTAAAAGTAAAATAAATGGAATATATTCTTCAAAAATTGCGTGTGCCACAAGAGTGGTTGTCGAGCTAATACCAAAGGCAGTAGCAAAAGGAATGATAAATAAAAGTGTCCAAACTGCTGTAATTTTACCATAGTGATTATGCCAAATTGTTGGTAATAGCAGTGGCAAAAGCGCAATTGATAATAAAATTCCAATAAACGGCGTTCCCCAACCCAAAGATAATGTTGTTGCATCAAAACTGGCAGCATAAGCATTATTAGGCAAAAAACACAGTAAGCATAATACGGCAATTATTTTCGAAGGCATGGTATTTTTTATTGATAATAGAATTTATACCGCATATTTTAACCATGTTTTTATTAAAATCACCCTCTTTTAGTTAATATTAGAGCATTAAGATTCAATAAGTTGTAATTAAATTAGTCTTAATCACAAATAGACGGCTCATTTATCATTGGACGAAACAGGACAAATTGATAGAATACTTTTATTAAGTATCATATATTGAGGGATAAATTATGAGTATTGAGCAAACATTATCAATAATTAAGCCTAATGCAGTGAAAAAAAATTTGATAGGCGTGATTCAATCTAGATTAGTACAAGCAAGATTTAATATTATTGCGATGA